>JAAZBL010000187.1 GCA_012513825.1 Limnobacter sp.
ACGCCGCGCGACTTGTCGGTGGTCTTGACGATCATCTGCTCGACGGCGATATCGGTGCCCGGATTCTTGTCGTAGAAGCCGGACTTCTTCGTCAGCTCGTAGGCGGCGATCGTCAGCGGCAGGTAGCCGGTGGCCTGGTGCCATTCGGCCTGCACTGCGGGCGAAGACAGGAACTCGAAGAACTTCGCGACGCCCTTGTATTCGGCTGCCGGCTTGCCGGACATGACCCACAGGCTGGCGCCGCCGATCACCGTGTTCTGCGGCGCGCCCTTGACGTCCGAGTAGTACGGCAGCCGCCCGATCCCGAAGTCGAACTTCGCATTGCGCTTGATGTTGCCATAGGCCGCCGAACTCGCGGTGCCCATCGCGCATTCGCCGCTGTGGAACTTCGAATCGCCTTCCGCGCCGCGGCCGGCATACTGGAACCAGCCGTCCTTCGCCCATTGCGCCAGATTGGCCAGATGCCGCTGGTGAAGCGGCGTGTCGATCGCCAGGCGCGCCTTCGGCCCGCCGAAGCCGTTGTTCTCGGTTGCGAACAGCACGTTGTGCCAGGCCGAGAAGCTCTCCATGTGGACCCAGCTCGGCCAGGCGGTCGTATAGGCGCAATCGAAGCCCGAGGCCTTCAGCTTGCCCGCCGCCAGCGCGACCTCGGACCAGGTCTCGGGCACCTTGTCGATGCCGGCTTTCGCGAACGCATCCTTGTTGTAGTAGAAGACCGTGGTCGAGCTGTTGAACGGGAACGACAGCATCTCGCCGCGGTTGGTCGTGTAGTAGCCGGCCACGGCGGGGACGTAGGCGCTGCGGTCGAACTTCAGGCCGGCGTCCTTCATCAGCCGTTCGACCGGAACGATCGCCCCCTTGGCCGACATCATCGTGGCGGTGCCGACCTCGAAGATCTGGATGATGTGCGGCGCGTTGCCGGCCCGGAAGGCGGCGATGCCCGCGGTCATCGACTCGCCGTAGCCGCCCTTGTAGACAGGCGTGACCTTGTAGTCGGACTGGCTCTGGTTGAAGCGCTCGGCCAGGTTGCCCAGCCGCTCGCCGAGCGCGCCGGTCATCGAGTGCCACCACTGGATCTCGGTCTGGGCCGAGGCCGGCATCGCGACCGACAGGGCGGCCGCGGCAGCAGCCACCGAGAGCGCGCGACGCGACCGGTACGGCAGGTTGGCGGAAACCGACGTGTTCATCATCACTGCTCTCCTCTCCAGGTGTCCTGCGGCGGCACCGGCGGCGGCCGGTGGCCGATCGCCCTCCGGGACCGGGAGGGCGCCGCGTATTGTTCGCGGCGCATGTTACATCAGCGTGACACGCGGGCGCTGGACGGATCGCGCCACGGGCGCCGCGACCAGCCGCCGAACGGGGCCTCCGAGCCAGCCCGGCGGCCTCGGAATGCGTCCGCTGTCAAGGGATAATCGCATCGTCATGGTTCGACCGGATCCGCAAGTGTCCCGCCCCCCTTCCGACGACCACGCTCTCTCCGTAACCCCGCAGGCCGTGCGCCTGTTCCATCGCCTGATCGTCTGGCTCGGCCTGCGCGACTCGGTGGTCGCGATCACGATACCGCTGGTGCTGCTCTCGTCGGCGCTCGCCGTGCTGCTGCGCATCCTGGTCGCACCGCCGATGGGGAGCTTCGGCTACGTCGTCACGGCCGGCGTGGCCGCAGCCGTCACGCTGATGCTCGGCGTGCCGCTGATCGCGCTGGCGGCCGACCTGATCCTGCGGCTCGACCGGAGCCAGCGCGCGCAGCGCTACCTGGCAACCCACGACTCGCTGACCGAGCTCTGCAACCGGCGCGAATTCTTCCGGCGTGCCGCGCACGCATACGAGCGGGCCCGGCGCGGCGCAGGCACCAGTTGGCTGATGATGATCGACCTCGACGACCTCGAGGCCATCAACGACGAATGGGGCCACCTCGCGGGCGACCGCGCGATCCGGCATGCGGCCGACCTGTGTCGCGCCGAAACCCGGGCGGCCGACGTGCTCGGGCGCTACGGCGGCGACAAGCTCGCACTGCTGCTGGTCGGCGTCGACCACGAAGGGGCGCTGGCGATCGCGACGCGGCTGCGCAAGCGCATCGCCGAAAGCGCGCTCGCCGTCGACAGGCCGCGTCGCCTGAGGCTCGCCGCGAGCATCGGGCTGGCCCCGATCGCGTCGCCTAACGGCACCTTCGAACGCGGGCTCGCCGACGCCGACAGCGCATTGCGCCAGGCCAAGCGGCTCGGGCGCAACCGGCTGTGCGTCTACGGCGACGAACGCGAGGCCGAGCCGGTCGCCGCCTGAGTTCCGGCCGCCCGGCCCCGGGAGGCCGTCGACCGCCCGGCAGCGCCGGACCTTTCCCGATCCGGCGGCGCGAACGCAGCGATCAAGCGCTCGCCTGCCCTGCCGCCTCGGCATTCGCGTCGGCCACCACCAGCGCCGTCATGTTGACGACCCGGCGCATCGTCGACGACGGCGTGAGGATATGCGCCGGACGCGCCGTGCCGAGCAGGATCGGCCCGACCGTGATGCCGTGCCCGCCGGTCACCTTCAGCACGTTGAACAGGATGTTCGCCGAATCGAGGTTCGGCATGATCAGCACGTTGGCCGTGCCGCTCAGCGTCGAATCCATCAGGAAGCGGCTGCGAATGTCTTCGGAAAGCGCCGCATCGCCGTGCATCTCGCCATCGGCCTCGATGTCGGGCGCCAGTTCGCGGAACAGTTCGCAGGCACGGCGCATCTTGCGCGCCGAAGGCCGCCGGCTGGAACCGAACATCGAGTGCGAGAGGAAGGCGACGCGCGGCGGGATGCCGAAGCGCCGGACCTCGTCGGCGGCCATCAGCGCGATGCGGGCGAGCTGCTCGGCGTTCGGGTCGTCGTTGACGAAGGCATCGGCGATGAACAGGTTGTGCTTCTCCAGCATCAACGCGTTCATCGTGGCCAGGCAAGGAGCGTCGGGCCGCACGCCGATGACCGATTCGACGTGCTCGAGATGCGCGTCGAAGCGGCCGACCAGGCCGCAAAGCATCGCGTCGGCGTCGCCCAGGCGCACCATCAACGTGGCGATCGCCGTGTTCGATCGCCGCACCATGGCCTTGGCGGTGTCGGGCGTCACGCCCTCGCGTCCCATCAGGCGGTGGTAAGCCTCCCAGTACTGGCGAAAACGCGGGTCGTCTTCGGGGTTGACCACCTCGATGTCGCGCCCCGGCTTCAGCCGCAGCCCGGCCCGCTGAATCCGCTGCGCGATGATCTCCGGGCGGCCGATCAGGATCGGCCGCGCCATGCCGTCGTCGACCGCCACCTGCGCCGCGCGCAGCACGCGTTCGTCTTCGCCCTCGGCATAGGCGACGCGGCGCGGCGCGGCGCGCGCCGAATCGAACACCGGCCGCATGAACATGCCGGTGCGCGTGACGAAGCGCCCGAGCGAGCGCCGATAGGCATCGAAGTCGGTGATCGGGCGCGTGGCGACTCCCGACTCTGCGGCCGCACGCGCGACCGCCGGCGCGATCCGCAGGATCAGGCGCGAGTCGAACGGTGTCGGGATGATGTAGTCGGGGCCGAACACGAGCTCCTGGCCCGGGTAGGCCGAAACGACCTCGTCGCTGGACTCGGCCTTGGCCAGCTCGGCGATCTCGCGCACGCAGGCCAGCTTCATCTCCTCGGTGATCCGCGTCGCGCCGCAGTCGAGCGCGCCACGGAAGATGTACGGGAAGCAGAGGACGTTGTTGACCTGGTTCGGATAGTCGGAGCGCCCGGTCGCGATGATGCAGTCGGGCCTCACCGACTTGGCGACCTCGGGGCGGATCTCCGGCTCGGGGTTGGCCAGCGCCAGCAGCACCGGTCGCTCCGCCATCGACTCGACCATCTCCGCGCTGACCACGCCCGGCTGCGAGCAACCGAGCAGCACGTCGGCACCGCGCAATGCATCGGCCAGCGTGCGCGCCTCGGTGTCGCGGCACCAGGGCCGCTTCGATTCGTCGACCGAATCGAGGCGCCCGCTGTGCAGCACGCCCTTCGAATCGACGACCAGGACCTTGGCCGGGTCGATGCCGAGCGCGACCATCATGTCGAGGCAGGCGATCGCCGCGGCGCCGGCGCCCGAGGCGACGAGCCGGACGTCTTCGATCTTCTTGCCGACGAGCTCCAGTCCGTTCAGCAGCGCCGCGCCGGAAATGATCGCCGTGCCGTGCTGGTCGTCGTGGAACACCGGAATCTTCATCCGCTCGCGCAGCTTGCGCTCGATGACGAAGCACTCGGGTGCCTTGATGTCCTCGAGATTGATCCCGCCCAGCGTCGGTTCGAGCGCCGCGATGATCTCGACCAGGCGATCGGGATCGCGCTCGGCGAGCTCGATGTCGAAGACATCGATGCCGGCGAATTTCTTGAACAGGCAGCCCTTGCCTTCCATCACCGGCTTGCCGGCCAGCGGACCGATGTCGCCGAGCCCGAGCACCGCGGTCCCGTTCGTGACGACGCCGACGAGGTTCCCGCGCGACGTGTACTCGGCCGCCAGCGCCGGGTCGTCTTCGATCGCCAGGCAGGCGTAGGCAACGCCGGGCGAATAGGCCAACGAAAGATCGCGCTGGTTCGCCAGGGCCTTGGTCGGCGTGACCGAAATCTTGCCCCGCGTGGGCGCCCTGTGATAGTCGAGCGCCGCCTCCCGCAATGCGGCCTCCGCCGCGGACAGCTTCCGGTCACCGTCTTCCATCTTCTCCTCTCCGAGCAGGTTGTACCGGAGCCGCCCCGCCGTGCAACGACCGGAGCGCCGCCGGTCCGAACGATTCTATGCCGATCGGCACGCCGCCGGACAGCGCAGGCCGTGTCGAGAACCGGGGCAAGCGGAGCGCGAAGCGGGCAGCGACGAGCGGTCGGAGCGGGCAGCGACGAGCGGTCGGGGCGGGCAGCAACGAGCGGTCGGGACAGTCAGACAGCAAGAGGTCGGGGCAGTCAAGGCAGCGAGAGGTTGCGGCGGGCTGGCGGAGGAAAGTTCCGTCGCGAAGCGGAGACATGCCGCGGCCGGCTGTCAGAGAGAGGTCCGGCAGCGGCGGGCTACGGGGGTGGCGGCACGAGAGACGAGGCAGGCAGCGCAAGACGCCACCGCGCACGCGGTGCCGACCGAATCGCCCGCCACGCGAACCGTGACATCCGGCGCGGCTGCGCGGGGGCAGGCCTCCCGGGGCCCTGGGCAAGCCGCTCGCGACCGAAAGGATTTTCGCGGGACCCGCTCGTCGGCGCGCAGCGCCTACGAGGCGGGTGCGAAAATCCGAGGTCGGAGCGGGAAGTCCCGCGCAGCG
>JAAZBL010000188.1 GCA_012513825.1 Limnobacter sp.
CGACGTCGATGAAGAGCATTCCGGCGTCGTCGTGCAGAAAATGTCGGAACGGCGCGCCGAGATGATCGAATTGCGCCCCTCGGGCGGCAATCGCCAGCGGCTGGTCTTCCATGCTCCGACACGCGGCCTGATCGGCTACCAGTCGGAACTGCTGACCGACACGCGCGGCACCGCGATCATGAACCGGCTGTTCCATTCCTACCAGCCCTTCAAGGGCGAGATCGGCGGCCGCGTCAATGGCGTCCTGCTCTCCAACCAGTCCGGTGAGGCGGTCGCCTATGCCATGTTCAACCTGGAAGACCGCGGCCCGATGATTATCGAGCCGGGCGAGAAGGTCTATACCGGCATGATCATCGGCATTCACACGCGCGACAACGACCTCGTCGTCAATCCGGTGCGCGAGAAGAAGCTGACCAACGTGCGCGCCTCGGGCAAGGACGAGGCCGTCGCGTTGACGCCGCCGATCCAGCTGACGCTCGAGAAGGCGGTCGAGTTCATCGCCGACGACGAGCTCGTCGAGCTCACGCCGAAGAGCATCAGGCTGCGCAAGCGCTACCTGAAGGAGCACGAACGCAAGCGGGCAGCGCGCCAGGCCGACGCCGCGTAAGTCTTCCGCGGAAGCGGTACAAGTGCCGCCCCCGCGCCGTGCGCTCATGATAGTGTCGGCGCGGGATGAACAATGAAACCTCACGTGCGCGCAGACCTGCGAGAGCGCCCCGCGTCAAGCGCGCAGTGCTGCCGCGACGCGCGCCGTTGCGGCCCGGGCGACCGACCGTCAACCTGGCTCTGCAGGGCGGCGGCTCGCACGGTGCCTTCACCTGGGGCGTGCTCGATCGGCTGCTCGAGGACGGCCGGCTCGAATTCGAAGGCTTGTCGGGCGCGAGCGCCGGCGCGATGAATGCCGTCGTGCTCGCGCAGGGCTGGATGGACGGTGGCCGCGACGGCGCCCGTGCGGCGCTCGACCGCTTCTGGCGTGCGATCGGCGGCAGCGTCGGAACCTTCGGCACCGAGATGCTCGGCGCCTGGGCCGACCTGTTCGTCAGGGCGTTCTCGCCGTACCAGCTGAACCCGGCCAACCTGAATCCGCTGCGCGGCATCCTCGGCACGCAGATCGATTTCGAACGCGTCAGTGCGGCCAGCCCGTTCCGGCTGTTCGTCTCGGCGACCAACGTGCGCACCAGCCACGCGAGGATCTTCGACACGAAGGAACTCACCGTCGACGTGCTGCTCGCGTCTTCCTGCCTGCCCACCGTTTTCCATACGGTCGAGATCGACGGCGAACAGTACTGGGACGGCGGCTATCTGGCCGACCCGCCGCTGTATCCGTTCATCTACGAGTGCAAGACGCGCGACCTGCTGATCGTGATGGTCAATCCGCTCGTGCGCGAGAAGTCGCCACGCACGCCGAACGAGATCCTCGACCGGCTCAACGAGATCACGTTCAACGCCTCGCTGATCTCGGAGATGCGGGCCATCGCCTTCGTGCAGAAGCTGCTCGACGAAGGCTGGATCAAGGCGGCCTTCGAACCGAAGCTGAAGAACATGCTGGTGCACGCGGTGCGCGCCGACGGCATCATGTCCGGCCTGGGCTCGGAGACCAAGTTCACCACGGCGACGCCGTTCCTGCTCGACCTGCGCGACCGCGGCCGGCAGGCGGCCGATGCCTGGCTGGAGACCAACCTGAAGCACGTCGGCAGGCGTTCTTCGATCGACGTGCGCCGCACCTTCCTCGCGCAGGCGCCTTGAGCGCGCCGGCGCGACAGAAATACAACAGTCTGCCGCCCGGCGGCACCCCGCCCCGCTTTCTGTTGTTGGCGACGAAGTCGAGACGCGTCATGCTCTGCCCCTGTGGAGAAACGACTCGCAAGGCGCGAGCGGCGTGCGTTTTCGAAGCGAATCGGACATTCAAGGAACAGACAGGAGAATCGAGGATGGCGACTGCCAGCAAGGCTGCCAAGAAACCCGCCGCGAAGGCGCCGGCGAAGAAGGCTGCCGACAAGTCATCGGCTGCCAAGGCACCGGCCGCGAAGGCGGCGCGCAAACCGAACGCGGCGTTCATGAAGGCGATGACGCCCAGCCCGGAGCTGGCCGCGATCGTCGGCGACAAGCCGCTGCCGCGCACCGA
>JAAZBL010000189.1 GCA_012513825.1 Limnobacter sp.
ACTACGACATCCCGAAGAACCCGGCCAACGACTGGCTGGTCGCCGAGCACCAGAAGCGTTTCCAGTCGCCGCCCGACTTCTTCACGGCCGGCGGCATGGCGGCCGGCATGGCGATCGTCGAGGCGCTGAAGAAGACCAAGGGCGACACGCAGACCGACAAGCTGATCGCCACCATGGAAGGCATGAGCTTCGACACGCCGAAAGGCAAGATGACTTTCCGCAAGCAAGACCATCAGGCGCTGCAGTCGATGTACCACTTCAAGATCAAGAACGATCCGGCGCTGGCCTGGGGCGTGCCCGAACTGGTTCGCGAGATCAAGCCGGAGGAGATGGACGTCCCGATCCGGAACAAGCGCTGAACGCGATGACCGTGTCCCTCGAAACCCGCGACCTGACGATCCGCTTCGGCGGGCACGTCGCCGTCGACTCGGTGTCCTGCGCATTCCGGCCAGGCACGCTGACGGCGATCGTCGGGCCGAACGGAGCCGGCAAGACCACGTACTTCAACCTGATCTCGGGACAGCTCGCGGCCAGTGCGGGACAGGTCTTCGTCGGCGGCGAGGAGATCACGGCGCTGGCCGCGCCCGAGCGCACGAAGCGCGGGCTCGGGCGCGCATTCCAGCTGACGAACCTGTTCCCGAACCTCTCGGTGCTCGAGAACGTGCGGCTCGCGATCCAGGCGCGGCGCGGCATGGGGCTGAACCTGTGGTCGATCTGGTCCGATCACCGGGCGCTGGTCGCCGAAGCCGAGGCGATCCTCGAGCGCATCGCACTGACGGCCCGGCGCGACGCGCCGGCAAGCAGCCTGCCGCACGGCGACCAGCGCAAGCTCGAAGTCGGCATCCTGCTGGCGCTCGAGCCGACCGTGTTCATGTTCGATGAACCGACCGCCGGCATGAGCGTCGACGAAGTGCCCGTGATCCTGGACCTGATCCGCGAGATCAAGCGCGACCGCACGAAGACGATCCTGCTGGTCGAGCACAAGATGGACGTGGTGCGCGAACTGTCGGACCGGATCATCGTGCTGCACAACGGCCGGTTGGCCGCCGACGGCGAGCCGGCCGAGGTCATCGCTTCGCCGGTCGTCCAGCAGGCCTACCTCGGCATGACGGCCGAAGAGGACACCGAGGCGCTGCAATGAAGGCCGTTCCGCTGCTGTCGCTGGCCGGCGTGCATACGCACATCGGCGCGTACCACATCCTGCATGGTGTCGACCTCGAGGTGCCGGCCGGGCAGACGACGCTGCTGCTCGGTCGCAACGGCGCCGGCAAGACGACGACGCTGCGCACGATCATGGGTCTGTGGCAGGCCTCGGCCGGATCGCTGCGCTTCGACGGCCAGGACATCACGAAGCGGGCGACGCCCGAGATCTCGCAGTCCGGCATCGCTTACGTGCCCGAGAGCATGGGAATCTTCGGCGAGCTGACCGTGCGCGAGAACATGCTGCTGGCGGCGCGTGCGGCGCGTTCGGAGGCCGACATCGACCGCGATCGGCTGCACTGGATCTTCGATCTCTTTCCGGCGATGAAGAAGTTCTGGGACCACCCGGCCGGGCTGCTGTCGGGCGGGCAGAAACAGATGCTCGCCGTCTCGCGCGCGATCGTCGAGCCGCGCAAGCTGATCCTCGTCGACGAGCCGAGCAAGGGGCTGGCGCCGTCGATGATCCGCAACATGCTGTCGGCCTTCCGCCAGCTGAAGGCCG
>JAAZBL010000190.1 GCA_012513825.1 Limnobacter sp.
ACGCGCTGGCCGACCCCGAGCTGCTCCGCCCGCTCGTCGAGCGGCTCGGCGAGCGGGCCACGCTCGAATCGATCGCGTACGCGGATCATTCGTTCCATGTGCCGAAGCGCAGCGGACGAAGCGATGCGGAGGTGCTCGATGCTGCGCTCGATGCGGTCGTGGAGTGGATCGATCGGCATGCCGGGCAGTCGCCGGATTGAATCCAAGGGGACGACGCGAACCGCTCGACGAGGACTATCGATGGACCTGCCCCTGCACCAGTTGACGATGACCGTGCTGATGACGCCGGAGACCGCGAACTTCGCCGGCAACGTGCACGGCGGCACGCTGCTGAAGCTGCTCGACCAGGTCGCCTACGCTTGTGCGAGCCGCTATGCCGGGCGCTACGTCGTCACGCTCAGCGTCGACCAGGTCGTCTTCAGGCAGCCGATCCACGTCGGCGAACTCGTGAGCTTCCTCGCGTCCGTCAACCACACCGGCAACTCGTCGATGGAGATCGGCGTCAAGGTGGTTGCCGAGGACATTCGAAAACGTTCGGTTCGCCATGTCGTCAGCTGCTTCTTCACGATGGTCGCCGTCGACGAGGCAGGGCGGCCGGCGAAGGTTCCTGCGCTTCGACCATCGTCGCCCGACGAGCGGCGGCGCCATGCCGCAGCCGAGGTCCGCAAGTCGATGCGCCGCGAAATGCAACAGCGGTTCGAGGCGCTGCACGCCGGAAACTAGCCGCTGCGCCGCTGGAGTGCCACCCGTGTCGCGTGGACGGCGGGGGTGCAATCTCGATGGCGCAGCGGACTGGCGCCGAAGGGCCGTTGCTACCCGAGGTAGTCGCGAAGTCCCGCGGCCAGCGCATCGAAGGCGACACGGCATCGCGGACTGTGTCGCAGATCCTCGTGCATCGTGACCCAGGCGTCCAGCTGCATCGAGAACCGGGTCGGCAATACCCGCAGCAGGGCCGGGTCGCGGTTGGCCAGCGGGACCTGGCAGACGCCGATGCCGGCGCCACAACGCAGCAGTGCCAGTTGCGCGAGGTCGCTGTCGCTGCGCAGCGCGAAGGACTCGCGGCTCAGCGTGCGCAGCCCGGCCGGCAGCGACGCCAGTGCACTGCGCACGTAGGGCGGTTCCGAGTCGAAGCCGATCAGCGCATGGCCTGCGAGTTGTTCGACCTTGCGTGGTGTACCGTGCTGCGCGACGTAGCGTTCGTGCGCGTAAAGGCCCAGTTCCACGCGGCCGATGCGCTGTGCGACCAGTGCGCCCTGTTGCGGCGGCGCCATCCGCACCGCGATATCGGCTTCGCGGTGCAGCAGGTCCTGCACACGATTGCTCAACGCCAGCTCGAGCCGAAGGTCGGGATGCGATTCGCGCAGCCGCGCGACGATCGGCGGCAACACCTCGATTCCGACGAGCTCGCTGGCCGTGACGCGGACGACGCCGCGGACCCCGCTGCCCTGGCTCGCCGCCGTGCGCTCGAGCGCGGCGGCCGTGCCGCTCATCTCCTGCACGAAGGCGCGCAGCGCCTGTGCAGCCTCGGTCGGTGCGAGGCCGAGCTGCGAGCGCGTGAACAGCGGCAGGCCTAGCGACTGTTCGAGCGCGGCCACGTGCCTGCCTACCGTCGGCTGTGCGATCCCGAGCACGCGGGCAGCGCCCGACAGCGAACCGGCTTCGAGCACGGCCAGGAACGAGCGGTACAGGTCCCAGCTGATTGAAGTAGTCATACAAAAGTGTATGGCGGACCCACGGTTTTCGGCAATTCCATTTCAACGGCGCGAAGCGCATGATCCTGCCATCGACATACCTGGAAAGGACATCGGCGATGGCAGGCGAACGAACGGTACTGGTGCTCGGGGCGACCGGAGGTTTCGGCGGAGAAACGGCGCGGCAGCTTCTCGCGGCGGGCTGGCGGGTGCGCGCGATGAGCCGATCGGCACACGGGTTTGCGAGCGAGACGGGCGCTGGCGAATCGTCCGCCGACGTGGCCGGTATCGAATGGGTTCGCGGCGATGCGATGAACCGCGACGACGTGCTGTCGGCCGCCGCCGGCTGCGCAGTCGTCGTCCACGCAGTCAATCCCCCCGGCTACCGGCGCTGGCACGAGCTGGTGCTGCCGATGCTCGACAACACGATCGCCGCCGCGAAAGCCGAGGGCGCGACCGTCGTACTGCCGGGCAACGTCTACGTCTTCGGCCCCGACGCGTTTCCGCTCGCAAGCGAGAGCTCGCCGCAGAATCCCCGGACGCGCAAGGGCGCGATCCGCGTGGAGATGGAACGCCGGCTGCACGAGGCGACGCGAGACGGCCTTCGAGTCCTGATCGTGCGCGCCGGCGACTTCTTCGGTCCGCACGCCACGAACAACTGGTTCGCGCAGGTGATGGTGAAGCCCGGAAAGACGCCGCGTTCGATCGTCGACCCGGGCACGCACGGGACGGGCCACCAGTGGGCCTATCTGCCCGATGCGGCACGCGTCGTCGTCGAACTGCTCGAGCGCCGGGACCGACTCGATCCGTTCGCAAGTTTTCACCTGGGCGGTCACTGGGATGCCGACGGCAGCGCCATGGTCGAGGCGATCCGCCGGGTCGTGGCCCGGCGCACCGGCACCGAGCCGCGCGTACGTCGCTTTCCGTGGCGGCTGCTCGCGCTCGCCTCGCCGTTCGTCGCGTTCTGCGCCGAGTTGAACGAGATGCGCTACCTGTGGCGCGACGAACTGCGTCTGGACAATTCGCGGCTGCTTGCAACGCTCGGTCGCGAGCCGCACACGCCGCTCGACGAAGCCGTCGAGTCGACGCTCGAAGCGCTCGGCTGCTTCGCAGGCCGCCCATAGACGAATCGGTTTCCGGTCCGACGTCCCGATTTCCTGGCCCGTCGTCGCCGGCCCATCGGCGTGGCGTCCACGATCCGGGCCACGGGCGGGGCACCCGGGCATCGCTGATGCTATGTTCCCGGGTTTCGCAGTCTCCCTGTTGCCACCGATGAAGATCCAGGCCAACGGCATCGAAATCGAAGTGCTCGTCCAAGGTCCCGCCGACGGCGAGCCGCTGCTGCTGATCATGGGCCTCGGCATGCAGCTGATCGCCTGGCCCGAAGAGATGATCGCCGAGCTGGCGGCGCGCGGTTTTCGCGTGATCCGTTTCGACAATCGCGACGTCGGGCTGAGCACGCACATGGACCATCTCGGCGTGCCGAACCTGTGGCTGGCGACGATGCAGTATTCGATGCACATGCCGGTGCTGGCTCCCTACCGGCTGACCGACATGGCGGCCGACACGCTGGGCGTCCTCGATGCGCTGGGCATCGGGAAGGTCCACGTCTGCGGCGCGTCGATGGGCGGCATGATCGCGCAGCACCTGGCTTCGCGGCATCCGGAGCGCGTGGCCAGCCTCGCGCTGATGATGACGAGCAGCGGTTCGCGCCTGTTGCCCAAGCCGCAGTGGCACGTGCGCCAGGCCTTGATGCCGCCGCCGCGCGGCCTGCCGATCGAGGCGAAGGTCGAACACCTCGAACGGTCGATGTACGTGATCGGCAGCCCGGCCTACCGGCCCGACCCGCTGCGCCAGCGCGTCCGGCTGGAGGCTTTCGTGCGTCGCTCGTGGCGACCGGCCGGCGCGCTGCGGCAGATGCTCGCCGTGGCCGCCGACGGCGACCGTTCGCCGCTGCTGCGCAAGCTCGACGTCCCGGCGGTCGTGATCCACGGCGACGCCGATCCGCTGGTCCCGCCGGCCGCGGCGACCGACCTCGTGCGCAAGTTGCGCGGCGCAAGGCTCGACCTGATCCCCGGCATGGGGCACGACCTGCCGCTGCAACTGGTCGAACGCGTGGTCGACGACATCGGGAGCAACGCGCAACGCGCGCGCGTGGCGCTTTCGTGAACTTCACCATGCAGGGCGGAGGCTTTCGTTTACGTGGGGGTCGGCGCCATACCGGCGTCCTCCGGTTCGGCGCGGTCGATTCCGGTGCTGACAGTGACGCCGTTGCGCAGCGTCTGCAGAACGACGCAGCAGGTTTCGGCGGCTCCAACGAGCTCTTGGAGCGTTTCGGCGTCGACTTCGCCTTCGGGCTGCAGGCGTGCGCTGCATCGCATTTTCTGGAATCCCACCGGAACGGAGCGATCGACCAGCAGACAACCGCGCACGTCGCATTCCGCCTCCACCTCGACCTCGAGGGACCGCAGCCGAACACCGAGATGATCGGCGAGCATTCGCAGTGTCGAGTCGAAGCATGCGGCAAGTGCGGCAGACAGCAGATCGCCCGGATTGGGGTGGTCGTGGTCGCCGCCAACGGCGCGGTGTATGCCGAAGCACAACGGTATGCCGCCACTGTTGTCGGCAATGACGGCGCCGTGAAACGAATCTCCGCCGCAACCGTTGATCGTTTGCGCGCCGTCGCGGATCCAGGCTTCGGCAGGGGCGCGGCGGTATCGTTCGCGAAGTGTGATTTGCCGTTGCTGGACCCGTCCTGGTCTTGCGATAGCCATGGTGCCTCCATCTCTGTCGGGTCGAGACGGTGGCAGCGTCGCATGCTCTCGTGGCCGCGTCATGAGGCTACGGGCCCAGGCGAACTCCACGGCGATGCGGATTCCCGCGCAGGCGTGGGCCGCAGGCCCCAGTCGAGCTCGGGAACCGCTAATCGCGTCCGAGTCCGGCCTTCCGGGCGATCACGATGGCTTGCGCGCGATGGTGTGCATCGAGCTTGGAAAAGACATGGTTGACGTGATTGCGGACCGTTTTTTCGGCGATATGCAGCCGGTCGGCGATCTGGCCATTGGTGAGCCCGCGGGCGATGCCGTCGAGGATCTCCCGTTCGCGGCTCGTGAGAGCTGCAAGCTCGCCGATTGCGGCATCGCGGGCTTGCTCGTCGAGGGCGAGGAAGTCGTTCAACTCCCGTTGGAACACGCGCCAGGCCGGATCGTCCGCGCGCAGGATGTGGTTGCGGCCCTCGAGCGGTACGAAGCGGGCCCTCGGTAGAGTTGCGGCGAGGCGTCGGCCCGCCTCGAACGGTACCATCGCATCGCCGCGCACGTGAAACACTAGCGCCGGCGCCGCGACATTCGGCGCTTCGGCGCGGACGTCGAATGCATTGAACTCGTTCCAGAGGCGTCGGGCCATGACCGGTGCGGCGCTGTGGCGCTGTAGCTCGGCGATCGATTTCTGCTCGTGATCGCTGGCTTCGGGCATCAGCAGGTCCGCGAACATCTCGCGAAACGCCCCGACTTTTCTGCCCCAGCCAAGCTCGATGATTTCCGCGAACGTTCTTGCCTGACGGGTCAGGTTCTCGCCGGCGTCGCCCACGAAAGCGCCGTACAGGTAGCTGTCGTACAAGACGAGTCGGCTGACTCGCTCCGGATGACGAGCTGCATAGGCGATCGCGATCACGCCTCCCTGGCACAGCCCCAGAAGCGGGAAGCGGGAGAGCTCCAGCGCATCGACTACAGCCTCGAGATCGGAGACCAGCGCGTCGAGGGTGACCACAGCGGGGTCCCGGTCGGACAGGCCTGAACCTCGCGGGTCGTAGCGAACCAGCATCCGGCGGTCGGCCAGAGCCGCCCACCAGTGTCGCCAGACGGGATGGGTCCAGTCCAGCTCGAGGTGTGTAAACCAATTGTTGACGCGCACGAGCGGCGAGCCCTCGCCTGCGGTCGCATACGCGATCCGTATACCGTCCGTTGCGGTGCAGAAACGTATCCGCTGTCTCATCAGAGGCCTGATCTACGCCGACTGATGTGATTCTCCTCCGCGACTCGAAAAGATGTAAACGGCAGAGCCGATCGCCAAACTGGCTGAAGTCGCTCCGACCCCTGCTCGATCGGATGCGCGGCATGGTCATCTGCCAAATCGTTCTCGCAGTCGAGTCGATTCCTGCGAGAGTCCGAATGATGAAATCAGCCGACCGGAATGACCGCCGTCGCTTCGAGCTCGATCTTCCCCGGGCTGTCTAGCAGGTCGGTCACGAAGATCATGCTCATCGCCGGATAGTGCTCGCCGACGAGCCGGCGCCAGACGGCGCCGAGCTCCTTGCGCGCGGCGAGGTAGGCGGGCTTGTCGCAACAGTAGGCGGTCAGCCGGCAGATGTGCCGCGCCTCGCCGCCGGCCTCGGCGAGGACGGCGAGCACGTTCTTCAACGCCTGCTCGAACTGCGGCAGCAGCTCGGGCGACGCGAAGCGCTGCCGTTCGTCCCAGCCGACCTGTCCTGCAATGAACACGAGGCGGCCGGGATCGACGGCGATTCCGTTCGCATAGCCGATCGGCTTGGCCCAGCCTTCGGGCAGCAGCAGCTCCATCGGTTCAGTCCAGGTAGCGTGGCGGGTCCGGGTCGACGGCCCAGTCCTCTTCGGGCCTCGGCACCTTCGCCAGCCAGTCGCGGATCAGCTCGACGTGCTCGCGCTCCTCGTTTCGCATCTCGAGCGCCGCCTCGCGCACCGCTGCAGTCGGCGCGTTCGAGGCCAGCTCGGCGAAGAAGGCCTCGGCGCGCTGCTCGGCGCCGAGCGCGAGCTGCAGTGCGTGCCACGGCGTCATCAAGTAGTGGATCTCGTCCTGCGGGACGCTTTCCGGCGCATCGCCGCCCGGCCACCAGCGTGAGACCGCCGGCGCGTCTTCGGCCCGCGTCCAGCCCATCGCGTTCATGATCTGCTGCGCGTGCGTGGCCTCGATCGAGGCCATCTTGCGAAACAGCGCGGCGACCTCGCGGTTGTTGTGCACTTCCATCACGTCGGCGAGCGAGCTGTAGCGTTCGGCGGCGTCGCGCTCGATCCCCAGCGCCTGGGCCATCACTTCGGCAAGCGTTGCCGGTCGCGTGCGTTCGGGGCTCATGGCGCGAACTCCGTTTCCAGCGATTCGACCGCGGCCTGCCCGGAGCCCATCTTCAGCGGATACGGCGTTCGTCGGCCCTGGTAGAGCACGCCGATGTTGAAGCCGTCGTCGGTCATGATCCGTCGCGCCGCGCGCGCCGGGTCGTCGGTCGCTTCGACCGATGCCGGATGCACGTGGTTCTTCCAGTCGCGCTGCTCCGGACGAAACGTGACGCAAGGGCTCAGGATCTCGACGAAGGAGAAGCCCGGGTGCCGGATCGCCTTCGCGATGATGTCGGCCGTGCCGTTCTGGTCGCCGGAGAACGCGCGCGCGACGAAGTTGGCGCCCGAAGCGAGCGCGATGACCAGCGGATGGAACGCACGTATGCCGGTGCCGCCGGGAGACAGCTTGTTGTCCCAGTCGGGTTCGGTCGTCGGCGATGCCTGTCCCTTCGTCATTCCGTAGACGTGGTTGTCCATGACGATATAGGTCAGGTCGACGTTGCGACGGCAGGCGTGCAGGAAATGATTGCCGCCGATCGAATAGCCGTCGCCGTCGCCGCCGGCCACGAGCACGGTCAGGTCGGGGCGTGCCACCTTCAGCCCGGTCCCGGCCGCCAGCGAGCGGCCGTGTACGCCGTGGAAGCCGTAGCAGCTCGTGTACGCGGGGATGCGCGAGGAACAGCCGATTCCGGAGACGACCGCGATCTGGTGCGGCGGCAGCGCGAGCTGCGCGAAGGCCCTCGTGACGGCGTTGAGTACCGTGTAATCGCCGCAGCCCGGGCACCAGATCGGCTTGTAGTCGGACTTGTAGGCGGCCGCAGTGGGCGGCGGAGCGACGACGTCGTTCATGCGATTTCCTCCTGACGGTTCTCGGGCCGGTGCGCTGCGTCGCTCCAGGCAAGGATGGCGTCGGCGAGTTCTCCGGGGCGCAGTGGCAGCGGGCCCGGACGGTGCAGGCTGCGGGCGTCGGGAAGCTCGTAGACCGAGCGCAGGTAACGGTAGAGCTGCGCGCCGTGGTTCTGCTCGACGACGAGAATTCGCTTGACGCCGGCGAGTGCGGCGGCCATCCGCTGCGGCTGTGCCGGCGCCAGCAACCGCAGCGCCAGCAGCCGTGCGGCGACGCCTCGTGCCCGCACTCTCGTCAATGCCTCGCGCACGGCGCAGGTCGTCGAGCCGAAGGTGACGACGGCCAGGTCGCCGTCGCCCTCGCAATCGGCCCACCAGTCGCCGTAGTCGTGCCTGGCCAGCTTGCGCTCGCGCTTGTCGAGCTGTTGCTGATGATCGCGCACCTGGCTGCTCGGAATGCCGCGCTCGTTGTGCTCGAGTCCGTCGGCCGTGTACGCGATGCCCGGAGTGCCCGGAACCGCCATCGGCGAGATGCCCGACGGGGTGTCCAGGTAGCGCCTGTACGGCGTCTCGCCGCCCTCGGCGACCAGCCGGCTCGCGCGGAAACCCGGATCGGCGGGCCGGTCGATGATCGCGCGCGACTGGCCCATGAACTGGTCGGACAGGACGATCGCCGCCGTCTGCGTCGCCTCGGCCAGGGCCACCGCCCATTGGGTCGTGGCCATGCAGTCGGCGATCGAGGTCGGCGCCAGCACGAGCCGCGGCGCATCGCCGTGCAGGCCGCTGACGGCGAACGACAGGTCGCTCTGCTCGCTTTTGGCCGGAATGCCGGTCGACGGGCCGCCGCGCATCACGTCGACGACGACGATCGGCACTTCGGCACTGACCGCAAGGCCGATGCCTTCGGTCATCAGCGCAAGGCCGGGCCCGGCCGTCGCGGTCAGCGAGGGCACACCGCCGTACGAAGCGCCGATGATCATGTTGACCGACGCGAGCTCGTCTTCGGCCTGCAGCAGCGTGCCCCCGACCTTCGCGAGCGCCGGTGCCATCCACTCGAGCATCTCGGTCGCCGGCGTGATCGGATAGGCGGCGACGAAGCGGATGCCGCCGCGGATCGCACCGTAGCCGGCGGCCTCGTTGCCGCTGATCAGCCAGCGCGAGGGTGCCGCACCGGACGGAGAGGAAGCAGCCGCCGGGGAACCGGTCGCCGGGGAACCGGTCGCTTCGGACAGGGGCGTCGGCGCATGCGCTCCGGCCTCGTGAGCGACGGTGCCGGCGAGCGCGATGCCGGCCTGCAAGGCCGACAGGTTGGCCTGCAGGCCGGCTTCGCTGCGCTTCCAGGACCCGCGCAGTGCTTCCTCGAGCGCGAGCGCGGGAATGCCGGCCAGCGTGCCGGCCAGGCCGAGCGCGACCATGTTCACCCAGCTTCCGGCGATCTCCTTCGCGGTCTTCTTCAGCGGGATGCCGACGAAGCGTGCGCCGCCGCCCGTGAAGACCTCCGGCGGCTCGCCTTCGTTGCTGTCGCCGACGATGAGCCCCGAGGGACGCAACGGGATCTCGTCGGCGAAGCGATTGACGTTCTGCCAGTCGAAGGCGAGCAGCAGGTCGAAACCGTCGTCGAGGGTTTCGATCGGGTGCCTGCCCAGGCGCAACAGGGCCGCCGCCTCGCCGCCGCGGATCTGCGGGCCGCTGGTGCGCACCATCAGGCCGTACAGGTCGGCACGCGCGGCGGCGTCGAGCAGCATCGTTCCGGCGGTCATCACGCCGCTGCCGCCCGAGCCGGCCAATGCAATCGAAAGGCTTGCCGGCGCGGATTCGCCGGCGGTGCCGGGCGTGTGCTGCGCCGGCGAGTCGTTGGGGATCGAGGCACTCACTGCATGCTCCTCACGTGTGCTTGGGACAAGTGAAACGGCGAGACGGCCGGCCGGGCTTGACGAAGATCAAGCGCGTGGCGAAAGCGGACGCAGATAATCGCCCTAAAGCGGTATTCAAGTACCGGAATACAAGAACGTCAGGATACGAGCCCCGATCAACCCGCTGCGCGAACTGCGCGGCAAGGACCGAAGGAGACCGAAAGCATGGATTCCGGAAACCCGGCCGCGGCGATCGTCGAACGCTGTCAGGCCCTGTTCGACGACCTCGACTTCAATGCCGTCAAGCAATGGAAGGCGGCGCAACCCGGACGCAAGGCGATCGGCTACATGCCGATCTACGTGCCGCGCGAACTGATCCACGCCGCAGGCATGTTGCCGGTCGGGATACTCGGCGGCGGCGACTCGCTCGAGGTGATCCAGGGCGACGCCTACTACCAGAGCTACATCTGCAGGATCCCGCGATCGACGATCGAACTCGGCCTGACCGGGCGCCTCGACTGTCTCGACGGGATGCTGTTCCCGTCGATCTGCGACGTGATCCGGAATTTGTCGGGGATGTGGCAGATCCTGTTCAAGGACAAGTACGTCCGCTACTTCGATGTGCCGCAGAACTACCAGGACGAAGTGGGGGGCCGATTCTACGTGCAGGAGCTCGAGATCCTGCGCGAGGACCTCGGCAGACTGCGCGGTGCCCCGATCACCGACGACGAACTGAACGCGTCGATCGCCGTCTACAACGACAACCGGGCGGCGATTCGCGAACTGTATGCCTACCGGTCCGAAAAGCCGTGGCAGGCTCCGACCTCCGAGGTCTACCTGCTGCTGCGCGCGGGCATGGTGCTTCCGCCCGAAGAACATACGCGCATCGTTCGCGACTACATCGAGGCGACCGACCGGGTCGCGCGTCCGAAACGCGACAACGCACGCGTCGTCATCAACGGTTCGTTCTGCGAGCAGCCGCCGCTGGGATTGATCAAGTCGATCGAGATGTCGGGCTGCTACATCGTCGACGACGACTTCATGCTGGTCACCCGCTGGCTGCTCGACGACGTGCCCGCCGACGCGAAGCCGCTCGAGGAACTGTCGAAGGCGTTCCTGCACCGCTCGGCCTCGACTGCCGCGAAGTACGACGTCAAGCGCGAGGACAAGGGCGTCTTCCTGTTGAAGCAGGTCAAGACGCGGGCCGCCGAAGGCGTCGTCTTCGCGGCGCCGTCGTTCTGCGATCCGGCCCTGCTCGAGCGGCCGATGCTGCAGGACGTGCTCGCCAGGCACGGTGTGCCTTACACCGCCTTCAAGTACGCGGAGAACACCGGCCAGATGGCGCCGATCCGCGAACAGGCCGGAACCTTCGCCGATTCGATCAAGCTGTGGAGCGCCGCATGACCATGAACACCGCCACCGCCGCCGCACGGCCGGCACCCGCCAAGGCCAAGCCCGTCGTCCAGAAAGAGGACGCGATGTGGCTGCAGAAGGAACTGATCAACCGCAACTACATGGAGCTCGCGACCGCCCGCGCGAACAACCGCAAGGTTTCGGCGACCTTCGTGCCGGGCAACCTGAACGAACTGCTGATGTGCTTCGATTTCGCGCGCAGCCTGCCGGAGACCAACGCGCTGCAGAACGGCATGCGCAAGAAGTCCGGCAAGTTCATCATGGACGCCGAGCGCGACGGACAGTCCGAGGACGTCTGTACCTACGTGAAGTCGGATCTCGGGATGATGATGGGCGGCGAGATCGGGCCGACCGGCGATCCGCTTCCCACGCCCGACGTGCTGCTGCTGTCGTACACCGGCTGCTTCACGTTCATGAAGTGGTTCGAGCTGATCCGGCACAGGTACGGCTGCGAGACGGCGATGCTGCACGTGCCCTACCAGGGCGAGGGCAAGATCGCGCCGAACATGCGCGACTACGTGGTCAGGCAGCTCAAGGAGACGGTGATCCCGACGCTCGAGCGGGTGTCGGGCGTCAAGTTCGACATCGACCGGCTGCGCCAGTACATGCGCGAGTCGGCGAAAGCCGAAGAGGATCTCGTCGAGGTCCTGCAGTCGGCGAAGAACCGGCCTTCGCCGATCGACGGCTATTTCGGCGCCGTCTACTACATCGGTCCGATCTTCACGGCGTTCCGCGGCACGCCGGAGGCCACCGAGTACTACCGCGTGCTGCGCGGCGAAATCGAACAGCGGATCCGCGACGGCAAGGGTCCGGTCACGCCGGACGGCGAGATGGGCGAGGAGAAGTACCGGCTGATCGTCGAGGGGCCGCCGAACTGGACCAGCTTCCGCGACTTCTGGCGCATGTTCTACGAGGAGGGTGCGGTCGTCGTCAGCTCGACCTACGCGAAGGTCGGCGGGCTCTACGACTTCGGCTTCCGCCACGATCCCGAGCATCCGCTCGAGTCGCTGGCCGAGTACTGCCTGGGCTGCTACACGAACCTGAACCTGCCGTCGCGGATCGACATGATCTGCCGCTACATCGACGAGTACCAGGCCGACGGGCTGCTGATCAATTCGATCAAGAGCTGCAACAGCTTCTCGGCGGGCCAGTTGCTGATCCTGCGCGAAGTCGAGAAGCGCACCGGCAAGCCGGCCGCCTTCATCGAGACCGATCTCGTCGACCCGCGCTATTTCTCGGCGGCCAACGTCAAGAACCGCCTCGAAAGCTATTTCCAGATGGTCAAGCAGAAGCGCAGCGCGGCCCTGGCCGGCGCCCACTGAAATAACGGAGGCCCACGAAATGCGCTGTTTCATCGGAATCGACCTCGGCTCGACGACCACGAAGGCGGTCGTCGTCGACGAGAACCAGAACGTGCTCGGGCGCGGCATCACGAACTCGCGCTCGAACTACGACACGGCGGCGGCGATCGCCAAGCAGGAGGCGATGGTCAACGGTCGCTTCCACCTGTTTCGCGACGCGCTGTCGGCGACGAATGCGCTGAACGGTTCGCTCGACCGCTTCATCGCCCAGCTCGAGCGGGACTTCCGCGCCGAGCAGTACCTCGAACAGCTCGCCGACCTCGAGGAGACCTGCCTGCGCAACGTCGAGGGCGCGAAGTTCGGCGACGCGGCGGGCGCCGTCTCCGACGCGCTGGTCGAGGTCTTCGCACGGCTGACGACCGAGGCGCCGGCGCTGTTCGCCGAGGGAGCCAAGCGCAAGTCGGACTTCTTCCGCGACATCGCCGGCAGCCAGTACCTGGCCACCGGCGAGGAGGTCGCGAAGGACGCCGGGCTGCGCTACGACTACCTGCTCAACGTCTTCGACCGCTCGATCATCGAGGTCGAAAACCGGGTCTACGGCGATTCGATCCGCCGCCATCTGCTCGCCGCGCTCGAACGCAGCTTCGCGGCGATGCCCGAGACGGCCGATCGACGTGCGCAGGTCGAAGCGCCGATCAAGGGCGTGCTCGACACCGAAATGGAAGAGACCTATGTCGTCGGCACCGGCTACGGGCGCGCCCGGCTGCCGTTCTCGAAGGAGCACATCCGATCCGAGATCCTGTGCCATGGGCTGGGCGCGCACGTGATGTATCCGGAGACGGCGACCGTGCTCGACATCGGAGGCCAGGACACGAAGGCGATCCAGGTCGACTCGGCCGGCATCGTCGAGAGCTTCCAGATGAACGATCGCTGTGCCGCCGGCTGCGGGCGCTATCTCGGCTACATCGCCGACGAGATGAACATGGGCCTGCACGAGCTCGGGCCGATGGCGATGAAGTCGACGAAGACGATCCGGATCAACTCGACCTGCACGGTGTTCGCCGGCGCCGAGCTGCGCGACCGCCTGTCGCTCGGCGACAAGCGAGAAGACATCATGGCCGGCCTGCACCGCGCGATCATCCTGCGCGCAATGTCGATCCTCGCGCGCTCGGGCGGTATCCGCGACCAGTTCACGTTCACCGGCGGCGTGGCGAACAACGTCGCCGCGGTCAGGGCGCTGAAGGAACTCGTCGAGGAAAACTACGGCCGCCTGACCTTGAACATCGACCCCGATTCGATCTACACCGGGGCGCTCGGCGGCGCCACCTTCGCCTGGCGCGCGGTGGTCGAAGAAGGCAAGAGCGCCGAAGCGCGCGCCTGAAGGAGAGAACGACGATGACGACCACGATCGGTATCGACATTGGTTCGGGCGCCGTGAAGAGCGTGCTCTTTCGCGTCGACGGCGACCGGATCGACTGGCTGGCCAAGCGTTGCGAACGGATCCGCCGACGCGACCCGATGACCCTGGCGCAGGAAGGCCACGACGGCGTGCTCGCGGATGCCGGGCTGGGGCCCGACGACGTCGACTACATCGCGACGACCGGCGAGGGCGAGAACGTGAAGTTCGCCACCGGGCACTTTTACTCGATGACGACGCACGCGCGCGGGGGCGTATTCCTCGAGCCGCGCGCGCGTGGCGTCGTCGACATCGGCGCGCTGAACGGCCGCGCGATCTACGTCGACGAACGCGGCAAGGTGCTCTCGTACAAGATGACGAGCCAGTGCGCGTCGGGTTCGGGCCAGTTTCTCGAGAACATCGCCCGCTATCTCGGCGTGGCCGTCGAGGAGATCGGCCCGCTGTCGCAAAGCTCGAAGGAGCCGGAGAAAGTCAGCTCGATCTGCGCGGTGCTGGCCGAGACCGACGTCATCAACATGGTGTCGCGCGGGATCGCAACGCCGGACATCCTGAAGGGCATCCACCTGTCGATGGCTTCGAGGATCGTGAAGCTGCTCAAGGTCACCGGAATCAAGGAGGGCACGGCGCTGATCACCGGGGGGCTTGCGCTCGATTCCGGCCTGCTCGCGGCGATCCGGGAGGAGATGGTCAACGAAAAGGTGAACCTGGACGTCGTCAGCCATCCCGACTCGATCTACGCCGGGGCGATCGGCGCGGCGCTCTGGGGCGCGTTCCGGCACGACAAGTTGCAGGCAATCGGAGGCATGGCGGCCTGAGCCGCGCAAGGAGGAAAACTCATGGCACTGATGATCAACGACGACTGCACCGCCTGCGACGCCTGCCGGCCGGTCTGTCCGAACGAGGCGATCAGCGCCGGCGACCTGATCTACGTGATCGACCCGCTGCGCTGCACCGAGTGCGTGGGCGCCGAGGACGAGCCGCAGTGCAAACTCGTCTGTCCGGCCGACTGCATTGTCCAGCATCCCGACTTCGTCGAGAGCCCCGAGGAACTCCAGGCGAAGTACGAATCGCTGCACGCCTGAGCGAGGCAGTGTCGATACGGGCCGCCCGTCGAGGCGGCCCATTTCGTTCCCCGGATGGAACGGTGAGTGCCGCCGATCCGGACTAGTGCGGATGCCTGCGCCTGCGTAAGCTTGGTGATTGCCCGAAACCGGCCGGCAGGCGGTTTCCGCGGGCGCTTCGGCACAGGAATCGGCGGCATGGACCTTCTTCGGCAACTGATCGGCGAGCACGGCTTGCTGGTCGTGTTCGTCGGAGTCCTGCTCGAACAGGGCGGCCTGCCGCTGCCCGCCTACCCGTTGCTCATCGTGGCGGGTGCACTGGCGTACGAGAGCGGACAGTCGTTGTGGCCGGTCGTCGCCTCGGCCGTCGCCGGCGCGCTGATCGCCGATCTCGTCTGGTTCGCCGGCGGACGCCGCTTCGGCGGCTGGATGCTGCGGCTGATGTGCCGGCTGTCGCTGTCGCCCGACTCCTGCGTCAGCGGCGCCCGTGGCACCTACACGCGTTGGGGCGCTCCGACGCTGATCGTTGCCAAGTTCGTCCCCGGTCTGGCCGCCGTCGCGACGACGATGGCCGGGCAGATGCGACTTCCCGTGGGCCGATTCCTGTTCTTCGACGGCATCGGCGCGGTCCTGTGGGCAAGCGCCGCGGTTGCCATCGGCGTCGGGTTCCACGACGCCGTCGCCGACGTGCTCGCGCTGATCGAGGCCTGGGGCAGGCAGGGTTTGCTGCTGATCGCGCTGTTCGTCGCGGCCTACCTGCTGCACCGCTGGCTGCAGCGCCGGCGCTTCCTGCGCGATACGCGAATTGCCCGCATCTCGGTCGACGAGCTGCAGGCCAGGCTCGGCGAGGAAGGCTCGCCGCTGATCCTCGACATCCGCGATCCGATCGAACGCAGCACGGAGGGCTGGATTCCCGGAGCGCTGCTGGTCGACCAGGCGGGCGCGAGCATCGAGGTGCCGGCAGGGACCGAACTCGTCGTCTATTGCGATTGCCCGAACGAAGCGTCGGCGGCGCAGGTGGCGCTGCAATGGAAGAAGCGCGGGCATCCGCGAGTGCGGCCGCTCGCCGGCGGCTTCGACGCGTGGCGCGACAGGGGCCTGCCGATCGAACGCGAGCGCCGGGCTGCCGGCGGCGCCGGACTCGGCGACCCGGGCTGCGACGAGCCGGCCGACGGCGAACCCGTGGCCGACGGTCGGAGCACGACGGCGGCGCTCGGTCCCGGCGCCTGATACCGACGGCTGCGCCGGCAGCCGGCGCGAACCGAAGGAGAAGCGACGATGGGATTGCTGGTCGACGGACACTGGGTCGACAGGTGGTACGACACCGAATCGACCGGTGGCGAGTTCCTGCGCAGCAGCGCGCAGTTTCGAAACTGGATCACGGCAGACGGTGCGCCGGGACCGAGCGGCGCGGGCGGCTTCGCGGCCGAAGCCGGTCGCTACCACCTCTACGTTTCGCTCGCCTGTCCATGGGCGCACCGGACGCTGATCTTTCGCGCGATCAAGGGCCTCGAGGACATGATCGGCGTGTCGGTCGTGAATCCGTACATGGGCGAAAACGGATGGACCTTCGCGCCGGCGCCGGGCGTCGTCGCCGATCCGGTCGGCGATGCGCAGTACCTGTACCAGGTCTATCTGCGCGCGAAAGCCGACTACAGCGGTCGAGTCACGGTGCCGATCCTTTGGGATCGCGAGCGGCAGACGATCGTCAGCAACGAATCGTCGGAGATCGTCCGGATGCTGAACTCGGCCTTCGACGGCATCGGGGCGAAGCCCGGCGACTATGCACCGCCCGAGTCGATCGCCGAAATCGATGCGTTGAATGCGCGGATCTACGACAAGGTGAACAACGGTGTCTACAAGGCCGGTTTCGCCACCGCGCAGCCGGTCTACGAGCGCGAGGTGGCTGCACTGTTCGCGATGCTCGACGAACTCGAGGCGCGGCTGGCCGATCGGCGTTTCCTGCTCGGCGATCGCCTGACCGAGTCCGACTGGCGCCTGTTCACGACGCTGATCCGTTTCGATGCCGTCTATCACGGCCACTTCAAGTGCAACCTGCGTCGACTGGTCGACTATCCAAGGCTCTGGACCTACACGCGCGAGCTCTACCACTGGCCGGGCGTCGCAGCGACGGTGGACTTCGAGCACATCAAGCAGCACTACTACCGCAGCCATCCGACGATCAATCCGAACCGGATCGTCCCGGCCGGTCCGATTCTCGAACTCTAGGACTCTGGGCGGCGCTTCGCTGCCCAGAGTCCTAGCGAGCGGCCTCGCGGCCGGGCTGCGTCCGCGCTGCAAGGGCCTGCTTCTTGCTGGCTACCCTTGAGGCGGACGCCGCGAGCCGCGCGATTCGCCGCTGAATACGTCGGAGGTCGAGCAATGAAGCGATCGATCTGGCAGGCTGCAGCGCGCCGACTCGAGCTGCCGGCGCTGCAGAGGGACGCGGACGTCGACGTCGCGATCATCGGCGGCGGAATCACCGGCCTGACGGTGGCGCTGAAGCTCTCGCGCGCGGGTCGAACCGTCGCCGTGCTCGAAGCGGGCACGATCGGCGACGGCACGACAGGGCAATCGACCGGCAATCTTTACGCGACGATCGGAAGCCGGCTCTCGGCGCTACGCCGGAAGTGGGGCGAGGAGACGACCCGCGAAGTGGTCGCCGCCCGCGCAGGCGCCATCGATTTCATCGAAAGCAAGGTCGGCGAATTCGGTATCGACTGTGAATTCGCGCGCTGCGCCTGGCACTTGTACACACCGCCGGAAGCCCTGGCCGACGATGCCTTGCTCGAACGGGAGCTGGATGCGGCCATCGACGCCGGGCTGTCCGCCCGCCTGGCCCCGAGCGCGCCGCTGCCGTTCGCGACCGGACCCACGCTCGTGATCGTGGAGCAGGCGCAGTTCGATCCGCTGAAATACGTGCGCGGTCTCGCCTCAACCATCGCATCCGAGCGATGTGCGGTCTACCAGAATACGCCGGTCACCCGGATCGATGGCGAAGCGGGCGTCGTGCACACGGACCGTGGGCGCGTAAGCGCGTCGCATATCGTCGTAGCGACCCATACGCCGAAAGGCTCGGACCTGGCGAACCTGCAGGTGGCTCCGTATCGCGAATATGCACTGGCCATGCGGCTGCGCTCGGCCGACTATCCGCGCGGAATCTTCTGGAGTGCCGGAGACAGGCACCACTCGATTCGCTCGTATCGCTTCGACGACAGCGAATACCTGATCGTCGTCGGCGAAAGGCACAAGACAGGGCAGGCCGACGACACCGTCGACCGCCATGCGCGACTCGAAGCCTGGGCACGCGCATTCTTCGACGTCGCGACGGTGGACCTGCGCTGGTCGGCGCAGGGCTACTATTCGCCGGACGAGCTTCCGTACATCGGAAAAAGCGTCGGATCCGACAAGGTGCATATCGCAACAGGGTTCGCTGCCGACGGCCTGACCTGGGGCACGCTCGCCGGCCTGATCATCGGCGACGAAATCGACGGAACGGAGAACCGGTACGCCGAGCGCTTTCGGCCGTCGCGCCTCGATCCTGCGAAGTCGGCGAAAAAGCTGCTTGCCGAAGGCGTCAACGTCGCCAGGGAGTACGCCGTCGGCCGTTTCGGCGCCGTTCCGGCGGCCGGAGAGGCCGGCGAGCTTGCGGCCGGCGAAGGGCGCATCGTCAAGATTGATGACGAGCGCGTGGCCCTCTCCCGCGACGGCGAAGACAGGCTGCATGCCGTGTCGGCAGCGTGCACGCACATGGGCTGCATCGTCGCTTGGAATGCCGCGGAACAGACTTGGGATTGCCCTTGCCATGGCAGCCGGTTCAGTGCGAGCGGAGCGGTCATCGAAGGTCCGGCGCTCGATGCGTTGAAACCGGTGCGCTGGCCGCCGACCGCGTCGTGACTCCGACCGATTGCCGTCGCAGGGTTTCCCGGCTTGCCCGACTTCCGGGCAGGGCCTACGATGCTCCGATCGCGCGAGCTCGCGTGTTCGGACATCGAGTCGCCACGTCACGCAGGGGCGATTCACTCTTCGACAGGAGACGACGGGAATGAACGAATCCAGGAAGGGAGCCGCAACCGGTTCGACGATGAGCACTGGCGCGCCGGCAGCCAGCGATCGCCATTCGCTGACCATCGGGCCCGATGGTCCGATCCTGCTTCACGACGTGCACTTCCTCGAGCAGATGGCGCACTTCAATCGCGAAAAGGTGCCCGAGCGCCAGCCGCATGCGAAGGGCGGCGGCGCCTTCGGCGTGTTCGAGACCACCGCCGACGTCTCCCGCTACACGAAGGCCGCCCTGTTCCAGAAGGGCGCGAAGACCGAGCTCCTGCTCCGTTTCTCCACGGTGGCGGGCGAGATGGGCAGCCCCGACACCTGGCGCGACGTGCGCGGCTTCTCGCTGAAGTTCTACACCAGCGAAGGCAACTACGACCTGGTCGGCAACAACACGCCGATCTTCTTCGTTCGCGACCCGATGAAGTTCCCGCACTTCATCCGCAGCCAGAAGCGCCTGCCCGACTCGGGCCTGCGCGACAACCACATGCAGTGGGACTTCTGGACCGCGAACCCCGAAAGCGCGCACCAGGTCACCTACCTGATGGGACCGCGCGGGCTGCCGCGCACCTGGCGCCAGATGAACGGCTACGGTTCGCACACCTTCATGTGGATCAATGCGGCCGGCGAGAAGTTCTGGGTCAAGTACCACTTCCATACGAAGCAGGGGATGGCCTTCTTCAGCAACGAGGAGGCGATGGCGATGTCGGGCAAGGACGCCGATTACCATCGTCGCGATCTCTTCGATGCGATCGCCCGCGGCGACTTCCCGAGCTGGACGTTGTCGGTACAGGTCATGCCGTACGCGGACGCGAAGACCTACCGGATCAACCCCTTCGACCTGACGAAGACCTGGCCGCACAACGACTATCCGCTGATCGAAGTCGGCACGATGACGCTGAACCGCAATCCGGAAAACTTCTTTGCGCAGATCGAGCAGGCGGCCTTTTCGCCGGGCAACCTCGTGCCCGGCATCGGCCTGTCGCCCGACAAGATGCTGCTCGGCCGCGCGTTCGCCTACAACGACGCGCAGCGCAACCGGATCGGCACGAACTTCCATCAGCTTCCGGTGAACCGGCCGAAGGTGCCGGTCAACACCTACATGTTCGACGGCCAGATGGCGTACGAGCACAGCGGCAACAAGCCCGTCTACGCGCCGAACAGCGGCGATCGGCCCTGGGCCGACGTCACCGGTGCCGTCGACGACGGCTGGGAGGCCGACGGCGAGATGGTCCGCAGCGCCTACACGCTGCGCCCCGACGACGACGACTTCACGCAACCGGGCATCCTGGTGCGCGAAGTGTTCGATGACGCCGAACGCGCGGCGCTCGTCGAGCAGGTGGCCGGCAGCTTGCTCGGCGGCGTTCGCAGCCCGGTGCTCGAGCGGGCCTTCGACTACTGGAAGAAGATCGATCCCGACGTCGGCAGGCGGATCGAGGAGAAGGTGCGTGCGGGTGCAGCGCCCGAGCCGCAAGCCGGGATGGGAGAAAAGTGAGCGCAGGCCGTCTGCACGCCGGAGCGGCGCAGGCCGCTGCCGCGTGGCCGCGAAGCGATCGGTGAAGCGATGATCGAACTCGTGATCGATGCCCGGCGCCGCAGCCTGGGCGGCTTCGACGTCGGGCGGGTGCTGCCGTTCCACAAGCGGCGCATGGTCGGCCCCTTCGTGTTCTTCGACCACATGGGGCCGGTCGACTTTCCTGCCGGCGTGTCGCGCGACATCGACGTCAGGCCGCATCCGCACATCGGCCTGTCGACGCTGACCTATCTGTTCGCCGGCGAGATCATGCATCGCGACAGCGTCGGCTCGGTGCAGCCGATCGCGCCAGGCGAGGTCAACTGGATGACCGCCGGCAGCGGCGTCACGCACTCCGAACGCTTCGAGCGTGCGCAACGCGCCGGCGACCACGTCGACGGCATCCAGGCCTGGGTCGCGCTGCCCGAGGAATTCGAGGAAACGGCGCCGAGCTTCGTTCACATCGAAGCTTCGGGCCTGCCGGATCTTGCCGAAGGCGATGTCGACGGGCGGCTGATCGCCGGCGAGGCCTTCGGTGCAAGAGCGGAAGTTCCCGTCCATTCGCCGCTGTTCTACATCCACTGGACCCTGCCTGTCGGTGCGCGGCTGGCACTGCCGACCGACTATCCGGAGCGTGCCGTCTACGTCGCCTCCGGCGCGATCGAAGCCGGTTCGACGCGGCTCGGTCCGGGGCAGATGGCGGTGTTCAGGCCCGGCGCTGCGCCGGTTCTCGAAGCGCTGGCGCCGACGGTGCTGCTGGCGCTCGGCGGCGAGCCGATCGGGCCGCGCTTCATCGACTGGAACTTCGTCTCGTCGCGAAAGGAACGGATCGAGCAGGCCAAGGCCGACTGGCGTGCAGGTCGGATGAAGCTGCCCGACCACGATTCCGACGAGTTCATTCCCTTGCCGCCCGAGCCCGGAGCTCCGGCGAATCCGATGTCATAAGGCATAGGGCGCGCCCGCGGTTGCGGTCGTGTCCGACCGGAACGGAGGCCCCGATGCCGATGCAGCCTGCAAAGAACACCGTCTGTCTCTGGTTCGACCGCGAAGCCGAAGAGGCCGCGCGCTTCTATGCGGCGACCTTCCCTGACTCCTCGGTGGGCGCTGTGCACCGCGCGCCCGGGGATTTTCCGTCCGGCAAGCAGGGCGACGTCCTGCTCGTCGAGTTCACCGTCATGGGGATTCCCTGCATCGGACTGAACGGTGGACCGCAGATCAGGCACAACGAGGCGTTTTCGTTCCAGGTCGCGACGGTCGACCAGGCCGAAACCGACCGCTACTGGAATGCCATCGTCGGCAATGGCGGCGAGGAAAACGACTGCGGCTGGTGCAAGGACCGTTGGGGCATTTCCTGGCAGATCACCCCGATCGTGCTCACGCGGGCGATCACCGACCCCGATCCCGCGCTGGCCAAACGCGCGTTCGACGCGATGATGACGATGAGGAAGATCGACGTCGCGGCGATCGAGGCGGCTTGCGCTGCGGCAAGTTGAACGGCCGCTCGGCCGTCCGCCCGGCACCGCCCCGTTCAGCGCCGTGAACGCTCTGCGGCGGACCCGAACCGACCGCGCAGGACCGCGGCGGCCGTCGCCATGACGAAGGCGAGCAGTGCCGCGCCATTGATGAGCGCGCCTGCACGCACGAGCTCGGACGAAGCGGCCGCGTCGCCGGCCAGGCGCAGGGCCAGCGAGCCGTGCAACAGCATCAGCGGCAGATAGAACCAGGCCTGGTAAGGCACCGCGACGCGGAGCACGGCCGGAAAGATGATCGGTGCGTGGCCGAACACCATCGAGAACACGAATCCGAGAGCGAGCGCGTGCAGCGCGGCGTCGCGCCCCGGGCTGCCCGGATCGAAACCGCCGCCGACCAGCGCCACCGCGCCGCCGACGGCGAGCCAGCCGTAACCGGCCAGCAGGCAGATGGCGATGTACCGGGTCAGGCCCTTGCCTCGCACCGTGCGTCGCGCGATGTCCTGCTTCAGCAGCCAGCCCGCGATCGCGAGCAGTCCGGCAGCGAACAGCCGGTCGCCGAACACCCGGTCGGCAGCAAGGGGCGCGTCGCCGGGCGGGGCCACGCTGCCCGTCGCCAGCCCGAGCACGACGACGGCGAGCAGACCGGCGAATACGCGGCGGGCTTTCGGCGACGGCGGCAGCAGGCGAGAGAGCTCGAGCCGTTCGCCGGCGATCGTCAGGACCAGGAAGGCGAGCCACCAGGGAACGGCACGAGACAGATCGGCCCCATTAGCCCACAGCAGGCAGCCGGCGGTCCAGCAGGCTGCGCCGAGGGCGAGCGTGAACGTGAACATCGCCGGCTGGCGACGCCAGATATCGACCGAGCCGGCCAGCAGTACCGCGCTGCCGGCGACGAAGAGCCAGGCCCCGGCGGCGGTCGATCCGGCCAGTGCGGCGACCGCGCCGGCCCCGGCGGCGAGCGGTCCGGCATAGGCCCAGCGGCGGCCGATCGCAACCGCGCGTTCGAGCGCGATGACCGTGCCGAAGAAGCCGCAGATCATCAGCGGGCCGTGCAGGCCGGCCGAGCCGGCCGCGATGTCGGGAACGCGCCATCCGAGTCGTGCGAGGCCGGCGCCTGTGCCGGCGAACAGCGCGACGAAGGCGAGCATCAGCAGGGGCAGACGCCAGCGCGGCGACAGCCCGCCCGGGACATCGTCGGCGACGGCACCTCTGCGGTCCGCAGGCTTCAGAGCGGCCGCGCCCCGGCTTCCGGCCGCGCTCCGGCTACCGGCCGTGCTTCGTCCGTCGGTCGGGACAGGCCGGCCGCCTGCGTCTCGTGCGTCGCAAGCGGGAACCCGGCCCTTCGTCGTTTCGTCGATCACGTCATCAGAACGACCAACCGAAGTGCTCGCGGGCGAATCCGCTCATCTTGTCGGGGGTCCACGGCGGATCCCAGACGAGCCGGACTTCGACCGGAAGCCCGCGCGGCACGACGGCTTCGGCGGCGCGGCGTGCCTGCTCGCAGATCATGTCGGCCATCGGGCAGGCCGCCGTCGTCATCGTGATGTCGATCCGCACGCCGGTGTCGTCGAAGTCGATCGCGTAGACCAGGCCCAGGTCGACGATGTTCATCCCGACCTCGGGGTCGTCGACATTGCGCAGTGCATCGCGCACCTGGTCTTCGTCGGGCAGGGCAGCGGACATTTCGCCTGGGTTTCCGATCAGTCGCCGAGCCGACGCACGAACGGCAGTCGCTTCGAGGGCGCGAAACCCAGGTGATACAGGAAGCCGAGCAGGCGCAAGTTGCTCGGCGCGACCAGGCTCTCGACCCGCTCGACGCCGAGCGAGCCGAGGTTGGAGAACAGCTGGGCCATCATCGCGCGGCCGACGCCGCGCCCCTCGCAACCGGGCGCCACGCCGATCGTGTCGATCACGGCGACCGGTTCGGTGCGTCCGTAGTCGCCGAGGTCGGCTCTCGCCATCAGGTAGCCGACGATCAGATCGTCGACGCGAGCGGTCAGCGAAACGCGCACGGCCGAATCGTCGAGCGCCTCGACCAGCCTGGCGCCGATGTAGGCAGTGCGGTCCCGGCCGGTGATGCTGCGATCGCAGCGTACGATTTCGCTCAGGTCTTCGGCGACCATCGTGCGTACATCGGCCGAGCCGCGCGCCGCGCGCTCGTAGTCGTTCGGCGGGCCGGCACTGAAGTCGATCTCGCGTCCCGCATCGTCGGTCGGCTCCGGCGGCATCGCGTCGTCGCGCTCGGGCCGCCAGGCGAGCGTGTCGCTGGCGCAATCGACGATGTGCGCGGATGCCAGGTCGAAGCCTGTGGCATCGAGCCATCCGACCATCCGATGATCGTTCCAGTTCGCTGCCGTCTGAAGGTCCCGGATCCCGTGCCGAACGGCCCAGCGCTCGAGCGCCGCGAGCAGTTGGCGGCCGGTACCGCGTCCGCGAATGTCGGGCCGCACGCCGAGCAGTTCGAGCCGCAGCGCGCGAGAGTCGCTGCCGAACTCGCCTTCGAGCACCCGTGCCAGCATGTAGCCGGCGAGGCCGGCGTCGTCGGTGGCGGCCAGTTGCACGTGCAACGCCGGTTCGCGCACGGCGGCGGCGAGCCGGCGTTCGATGTAGCTGCGCCGGGGCCGCGCGGCGATCGCCGCATCGATCGCAACGACATCCGGCAGGTCGGCCGGCTTCAGTGCGCGGATCGCGATCGGAGGGTGAACGGCAACGCTCATGAATCGTACTCCTCGGCGTGGCGGCTTCAGGCAGTGGCGTAGGCGAAAGCCAGTTCGCGATCGGTGTCTTCGTCGAGCAGGTCGTCCAGCAACGGCAGCAGCGCCATCGTTTCCTTCTGGATGTGTGCGACCTGCCGTTCGACCATCTCGAGCGAGCCGCGTTTCAGGGCGTCCCAACCGGGTGCGTCGAGTGAACCGGCCGCCGCGGCGCTTGCGAGCGGCAGCAGCTCGGCTGCCACCGCCCGGATCGCCTCGTGCTCCTCCTCCAGCAACGAAGCCATTTCCCCGTCGCCGGCTTCGGCCATTCGGGGGAACAACTCGCGCTCCTCGAAGTCGAAGTGGCGCGAGATGTCCTGTTCGACGTGACGGGCGAACTCGGCGATCAGGCGCTTCAGTTCGGGGTCGGCCGCTGCGCCGGCGCGCACCCGGCCCAAGGCCTGCTCGACGCGTCCGAGCAGGTCGAGGTTGCTGCGGTGTTCTTCGTCGAGCGCGTGGCTGACCTGGCGCATGAAGCTCATTGTCGCTCCGTCGTAATTCAGGTATTGCAGTACCAGATTACGCGAAAGCGGTCGGCCGGGCTTGACCCGTGTCAATGCGAGGCGGTCCGGCGCCGATCATGGGTCGGCGCGGCGGCGGCGCCGGGCGAGGCGGGGGCGCCGGGCGAAGCGGAGCCGGTAGGCCACGTGCGGCGCAGCACCGTCGCGAAGAACCAGGCATACGCGCCGGCGCCGACGAGGCCGGTCAGGGCGCCGAGCCGGGCGAGCAGCGGGCTGTCGAGCAGAACGGCCAGCGTCAGCAGGGCGAGCGCCGCCAGGTGACAGCCGAAGTGCAGCGCCAAGGGCCTGTCGGCCGTCAGCGACGACGGCGTCGGCGGCAGCCGGCGCCCGGCCCCGGCGTGCATCGACGCGAGGAAGGGCAGGATCCGCTGCAGGAATCCGAGAAGCAGGCCGAGCAGCCAGCCGGCGATCAGCACGAGCCCGAACAACGTGGGCAGGCCGGGCAGCGGCAGTTCGAGCACCAGCCCGAGCGCGAGCGCGAGGCTCGCCACCAGCAGCGCCCAGGCGATCCTGACCAGCGTGAACGAGCGGCCCAGCGCGCGCCGAAGTCCGCTCGACAGCGCGACGGCCATCGACCGCAGGTGCAGCGCGGTCGCGGCAGCCGCGGCTGCCAGCGCGGCGATCCGCAGCGGCAGCGGCGCGACGCCGAACGAGGCCGTGGCGGCCAGGGCAAGCGCGACGATCGCCAGCGCCGCCGAGCTGCGCACGCGTATTTCCGACGGCGCGGGCGACAGCGCGAACATCGGCACCATGATGTAGGCCAGGCCGAGCGCGAGCAGGCCCATGAAGCCGTAGGCGGCGAAAACGACATGCAGCGACACGGCCGTGCCGCGCCCGAGCACCGGCCAGCCGACATAGGCACCCGCCAGCGCCAGCCCGCTCGCGAGGACGAGCAGCAGCGACGCGAGCGCGCCCCATCCGTGCGCGACGATCCCGTGCATGCCGCGTGCGCCGACCAGGTTGCGCGCGAGCAAGAGCGCGTAGCCGGCGAGCGCCGTGACGACGAGCAGCGCACCGGCGGCGAGCAGCCGCGTCTGTGCCAAGCCCATGCCGAGGACGAGCATCGCGACGCCGGGCGTATAGACCCACCAGACCGCTGCAATGCTGCGTGGCGAGCCGACCGGCTGTCGCGTCGCCACCGGCAGCAGTTGCAGGCTCGCACCGATCGCGGTCATCGCCAGCGTGCCGAGCGTGACCAGGTGCAGCGCCGCCAGCGTCCATCCGAGGCCGCCCGCGAAACGCGGGAATCCGTCGGCACCGACAAACAGCGCCGGCCAGGCAAGCAGGTGGAACGCGATCGCCGAACCGAAGAAGCGGAAGGGCAGCGAGGCGGGCAGCAGGCGGCCCTTGGCGCCGGAAAGGAAGGCGCCTGCCGCGAGTTTCGGAGCGCTCGCCACGCGCGCCCCGGGGTTCATGCTACAGGACGAAGCCGCAGCCGGACTTCGCCCGGGTCGCCGTCGATCCGTTCGGCCGTCCAGCCCAGTTCGGCGAGCTCCGGATACAGCAGTTGCGGATCGCGATCGTGGTGGACGATGACCGGCGTCGCGTTGCTGGCGAGTTCCCGCACCAGCGACAGGATCGCGACCAGCGGTTCGGGCGGTCGCAGGCCACGCACGTCGATGTGCGCGCCATCGGTTTCGTGCCAGCAACGCGCGGCGAGGGAGCCGCCTTCGGGCGGCGGGGCAGGGGGCATCGGGAAATCCTCCTTCGGGTCGCAGCCGGATGCTCAGCGGCGGGCGCCGCGGACCGGTAGACGTGTCAGCGCGAAGCCCTGGTTGTAAGCGGCCCGGGTAAGCAGCGTGAACTTGAACAATACGCCGCTCGCGAGCGCGCCGAGGCCGGCCACTGCGAGCAAGGACGCTGCGCCGGCGGAAATCGGCCCGGTACGGTCGAACGCGACCGCGACCAGCGCCGCGGAGGCGACCAGCACGGTCGGCCCCAGCGTACCGGCCCACAACAGCGGCTGCGAGGCCGCGTCGAGCGCGGCGAGCGCGCGCGGGTCGGCCTGCGGTGCGAGGCGTCGTCGATAGGCCAGCCAGGCGAACCAGCGAACGAGCGCGAGCCCGGCAAGCAGTACCGCGAGGAAGAAGGCGATCCCTTCGGGGTGACCGTGCGCGAGGGCAGCAACGACCGCCAGGCCGGCGCCTTCGGCCAGCCCGGTGACGACGATCAGCGGCACGACGGCCGGCTGCCGCCACGCCGGGATGCCGCGCGCCGCCTTCAGGATGCGCGCCTGGCACCAGACGAAGCTCAATGCGAGGACGGCGGCGATCGCTGCGAAGCCGGGGATCCCGGCCGCGGCAGCGACTGCGCAGGGCAGCAGCACGGCGGCGACGAAGGCTTCGCGCGACATCCACGACGTGCGCGGATTGAAGAACACGTGCAGCGCGCGCATCGGCCGCCCGATCTCGAGCCAGACGGCGAACAGCCCGAAGGCGACGAGCAGTGCGCCGAACAGCGTCGGCCACGGCGCCGGCTGTCCGAGCGCCGAGGACGCCCCGCAGGCGGCGATCAGCCCAGCGCCGGCACCGCCGCAGGCGAAGTTCGCGGCGGCGCGCCAATCCCAGGAAAGCTGGTGCCAGGGTCGCGGACCGAAGCTGCCGCGCGTCGCGTTCATTCGTTGCGGTCCCACAGGTAGTAGAAACCCGGTCCCGTCCCGAGTTCCTCGTGCATCCGGAAGTGACTGTTCTCGGCGAGCAACTGCGATACGTTGCTGTCGGGATCGTCGATGTCGCCGAAGGCCAGCGCCTGCGCGATGCACGAGTTGACGCAGGCCGGCGTCGCCTCGGGATCCACACCGGGTACCTGGCCCTTCTCGAGGCCGGCGTCGATCCGCTCGACGCAGAACGTGCACTTGGTCGCGACGCCGAGCCGCGAGTCGTCGTGACGCTTGCGTTCGCTGTCGATCGGATCGCCGTAGGCGAAGGTCGGCCGTTCGGTCTTGTAGCGTGCCTGGTACGGACAGGCGACGGCACAGTACGCGCAGCCGATGCACAGGTCGTAGTCGATCGTGACGATGCCGTCGGCGCGCTTCTTCGTGGCCGTCGTCGGGCAGACCTCCATGCACGGCGGATCGTCGCAATGCTGGCAACCGGTCGGCACGAACGCGCGCTGCACGTCCGGGTACTCGCCGAACTCCATGTCGAGCACGCGACGCCATTGCACGCCGGGCGGCGTGGCGTTGGCGTGGCGGCAGGCCGCGGTGCAGGTCTGGCAGCCGACGCAGGCGCGCAGGTCGGCGATCATCGCCCAGCGGGTCACGGCGCCACCTTCTCGAGTTTCACGCGAACGATGTCGGCGCCGGATCCGGTCGCGTCGGTCAGGTCGAGCGACATCGTCGCCAGCGTGTTCAGGCTCGGTACGCCGAAATCCCTGGCGAACGGCGTGGCCCAGTGTTCGAACTGTCCGAGCAGCAGCAGCGTGTCAGGGCGGATGCCCTGGCGCAGCACGACGCGGCCGCGCACCGACCGCTGCGGTGTTGCGATCTCGACCGTGTCGCCGTCGTCGACACCAAGCGCGGCCGCTGCACGGGGATTCATGATCACGCCGCGATGGCCGGCGACGTTGTCGGCCACTTCCTTGATCACCTGCATGCCGACGTTGCCGCCCCACGCATACTGCATGCTGCGCGCGGTCAGCAGCCAGAACGGGTAGTCCTGCACGCGGCCGCCGGCTTCGGTGACGCTGGCCTCCCAGAGCCCGGGAAAGTCCTTCCAGACCGGCAGCGCCTGATATTCGGCCATCTGCCGGTCCCACCAGTGCATGTCGTGCTCGTGCAGGCGGCGACCGAGTTCCACGCCGACGCGCAGCAGGCGCTCCTGGTACGGCAATTCGAAGCGCAGATTGCGCTCGAGCATCGTCGGGTACAGGTACCAGTCGGTGCGCGGAAACGGCTTCGTCGCCAGCCCGTGCGTCTTCCACCAGTCGAGTCCGTGTGCGTGCTCGCCGTCGCTGAGCTCGGCGCTCGCGGCGCGGCAGACCGCGTCCCAGATCTGGTCGCGCGTGTACTCGCGCGCCGGGTCGAGCGAAAAGTCGCCGTGCTCGCCCTTCAGCGGCACGCCGGCCGCGCCGCGGTTGATCGCCGCGACGTACTTGTCGCCGAGCCCGGTCCGCGCGGCCAGTTCGCTGGCGACGTCGGTGAAGTCGCGCGCCTCGCCGCGCGCCGCGACGACCGGCTGGCGCAGCGCATAACCTTCGTGATCCCAGAACTGCTCGATGTACTTGGTTCCGCCGATCCGGATCAGCTGCAGGCTCTCCAGGTCGGTCGCATCGGGCAGCAGGATGTCGGCGAAGTGGTTCGTCTCGTCGCGCGTGTAGGCGAAGCAGACGACGAACGGAAAGCGGGCCATCTGACCGGCGATGCGCTGCGTGTCCCAGAACGAGATCGCCGGATTGGTCCGGTAGACGAACCAGACCTCGGGCAGCGTGACCTGCGGCAGTCCCTTCGGCGTCCCGTCGAGGAACATCCACGAGAAGTGCGTCGGCCCGAGGGCCTGGCTCCAGGCGCCGCTGCCGGCCAGCGGCACCATCGTCCGGTAGGCGTTGCGGATGTCCGGGCGTGCCGACCAGCGCTCCCGGTCGGTCGGATTCAGCGGGTAATCCATGAAGCCGTCGGCACCGGGTTTCGCACTTTCCAGCCGCTGCGCCATCGGCCGGGCCAGGCGCACCGTCGTGCCCAGCGTGCCGCCCGGCACCTCGAGCGCACCGACCAGAACGGCCAGCATCGTGCGCGCCCAGCAGCATTCGAAGCCGCCCCAGCCGTTGTTGACGGTCTTGCCCAGCGTGACCGCGACCGGACGGTACGGCATCGTCCGGCCGTCGATCTCGATCGTTTCGCCGACGCAGGCATGGTCCAGGTACTCGGTGGCGATCTTTCGGATCGTCGCGGCCGGCACGTCGCAGATGCCGGCCGCCCATTCGGGCGAGTACGGCGCCGTGTGCGCGAGCAGCTTCAGGAACGCGGTCTCGCCGCGCAGCAGACCGTCGGCGAGGATCTCGTCGTCGGCGCCGATCTCGATCGCGTCGACCTCGACCTGCGCGTCGAGCGATTCTTCGATGCCCGGCGTGTCGTGCGGGCAGCAGCGACCGCTGGCCGCGTCGTGGACGAGCGGCTTGCGCGTGGCGCGGTCGCGCAGGTAGAAGCCGTGCGGGCCGACCAGGTAGGGCGAGCTCGTGCGTCTGGCGAGGTAGGGCAGATCGAGCCGCTCGCGCCCGGCTTCGTGCAGCATCACGTGCATCAGCGCGTAGAGGAAGGCGGCGTCGGTCTTCGGCCTGATCGGCACCCACTGCGCCGAGCAGGCGCCGGTGATCGACAGATGCGGCTCGACCTGCACGCGCTTCATCCCGCGACGCCGAGCCTTCGAGTGGCGCCAGACGCCGGCCACGCCACCCGAAGCCTCGACGTTCGAGCCGCAGGAGATCAGATAGTTGCAAAGCGGCGTGTCGGCCGAGACGATGAACGCCCGGTGCCAGAACTCGCCGTACAGGTGTTCCGAGTGGTAGCACTTGACGCCCTGGCCCGAACCGAAGCCCATGTCGACCGGCCCCCAGGCGGCCAGGAAGGCAGGGAAGGTCCCCATGTACGACTGCGGCGTGCCGCCGCCGCCGAAGCTCGCGGCCAGCCTCGGGTAGCCGGAACCGTCGAGCAGGCCGTCGTCGCGGATCCGGTTCAGGCGCGCGGCGATCGTCTCGAACGCTTCTTCCCACGAGATCGGCACGAAGCCCGGATCCTCGTCGCGGCCCTTGCGCGGATTCGTGCGCTTCATCGGCGACAGCACGCGGTTCGGGTTGTAGGTCTTCTGGATCAGCCCGTAGGCCTTCACGCAGACCTTGCCGCCGCCCGGGTGGACCGGCGCCGCACAGAAGTTCGGTTCGACTTCGGTGGCGACGCCGTCGACGACCTTGACGGTCAGCAGGTCGGGGCCGGCGACGCACTGGTAGCAGTAGGTCGGGACGCGGCGCGCTTCGCAATCGCTCATGTCAGAACCTCGCGGCCGGTATCGCCGCGCACTTCAGCTTTCGAGCGGGCGAAGGGGCGGGGCCTGGGCGCTTTGCGCGTGCCACCGCTCCGCGCCGTTCCGGCGCTCCGCTCGGACAAGGCGCCGCGAGATCGCTTCTCCGAAAACTCACCCCGAAAGCAAGAAACGCGCGGTCGCGCGAACGCCCCACGAACGCCCCCCACGCTCCTTGGAGCGGTAGGCGGGCGCCGGCAGCGGCACTGTCTGCGGCGCCGCGCCAGCCCAAGGCGAGCAGCACAGGGAAGCCGTCCCGCAGGGACGGCCGCCGCGGCCAGTGCCGCTGCCGGCGCCCGCATGCCGCTCCCCGCAAGGTCTGCGCAGTGGGACAAGCGCAACCGCCGCGTTTCATGCCAGCCCGGCCTTGGCCATCTTGTCGGCGAGCCGCGACGCCGTCTTCGCGACGTCGACGACGAAGCGCTGGTGGTGTCCGCGGCAGATCACGTCGATTCCGTCGTGCGCCTCGACGCGAAAGCCGACCGAGCGGCCTTCGACCGAAGACACGGTCACGTGGATCTCGACGGTCATTCCGAGCGGTGTCGCGGCCAGGTGTTCGACATCGACGCGCGTGCCGACCGAATCCTCGCCTGGATCGAGATGCTCGAGCAGCAGTTCGCGGCAGGCGATCTCGATGTCGCGCACCAGCATCGGCGTGGCGTAGACGCGCGCCTTCTCGCCCATGAAATCGATCGTGCGGTCGCGATCGACGCTCAGCTTCGTGCTCGAGGTCAGGCCGGTTGCAATCGTGTCCTTCATCGGGTCCTCCGGAGGTGGAATCGGTCGTTCGGTGCGGCTGCCGGCTACAGGCCCAGGTAGGCCTGCTGCACGGCCGGGTCGTCGAGCAGCTCGCTGCCCTTGCCGGACAGCACGATGTTGCCGATCTCGAGCACGTAGGCGCGATCGGCGATCGCCAGCGCCGCGCGGGCGTTCTGGTCGACCAGCAGGATCGTGATCGACGCTTCGCGCAGCGCGACGATCGTCTCGAAGATCTCGGCGACGAGGCGTGGCGCGAGCCCCATGCTCGGTTCGTCGAGCAGCAGTAGCCTCGGCGAGGCCATCAGCGCGCGGCCGATCGCCAGCATCTGCTGCTGGCCGCCCGACAGCGTGCCGGCGGGCAGCCGCCGCTTGTCGGCGAGTACCGGAAACATCTGATAGATCCGCTGCAACTCGGGTTCGAGGCCGCGCGCCGGTCGCACGAAGGCGCCCAGGCGCAGGTTGTCCTCGACCGACAGCGGGCCGAAGACCTGGCGGCCCTCGGGAACCTGGACGATGCCCATCTGCACGCGCCGGCGCGGCGCGGTGTGCGTGATGTCGACGCCGTCGTAGCGCACGCGGCCGCCCGCCGCCGGCTGCACGCCGGACAGCGTGCGCAACAGCGTCGTCTTGCCGGCACCGTTGGCGCCGACCAGCGAGACCAGTTCGCCGTCGGCGACGCGCAGGCTCACGCCGTCGAGCGCGACGATCCGCCCGTAGCGGCTGGACAGGCCTTCAATCTCGAGCATCCGCATGCTCCCGGTTCGCCTCGGCGCCCAGGTAGGCTTCGATCACGCGCGGGTCCTGGCGCACGCGGGCCGGATCGCCTTCGGCGAGCTTGCGGCCGTGGTCGAGCACCAGCACCTGGTCGGAGACGTCCATGACGAGACGCATGTTGTGTTCGACCAGCACGATCGTCGTGCCGGCCTGCGCGAGCCTGCGGATCAACGCGCCGATTTCCAGCGCCTCGGTCGGGCCGAGCCCGGCGGCCGGCTCGTCGAGCAGCAGCAGCTTCGGTTCGCCGGCCAGCGCGCGGGCGATCTCCAGCCGCTTCAGCGCGCCGTACGGCATCGAGGCGGCGCTCGCGGCGGCGTGCGTCGACAGCCCGACGAACTCCAGCAGTTCGAGCGCGCGCTGCCGGCAGGCACGCTCGCTGCGCAGCAGGCCCGGCGTGCGCAGCATCGCCGCGAGCAGGCTGCCGGGTTCGTGCAGGTGGCGCCCGGTCATCACGTTTTCGAGCGCGCTCATGTTGAAGAAGATCTGCGGCGTCTGGAAGCTGCGCCCGATGCCGGCAGCGGCGAAGCGATGGGTCGGCTGTCCCGTCAGTTCGAGCTCGCCGAAGACGATGCGTCCGGCACTCGGCCGGTAGACGCCGGTCAGCAGGTTGATCAGCGTCGTCTTGCCGGCGCCGTTGGGGCCGATGATCGAGTGCACGCTGCCGGACCGGGTCGCGAACGACAGGTCGTCGACGGCCTGCACGCCGCCGAAGCGGCGCGACAGATGCTCGACGCGCAGCATGCCCACTAATGCCTCCTGCGCTCGTCGGCCGCCGGAGACGCGCCGGCTTCGGGTCGGCGCACGAGCAGGCCGGCCAGCGTCGGCACGATCCCGCGCGGCAGGAAGATCATCGTGGCCATCAGCACGGCGCCGAGCACGATCATCTCGTATTCCTGCAGCACGGTCAGCGCCTGCGGCAGGATCGTGAGCAGGGCCGCGCCGACCAGCGCGCCCCAGGTCGACGCGATGCCGCCGAACACCACCATCGTGACCAGTTCGATCGAGTGCATGAACGAGGCCTTGGCCGGCGTCAGGAATCCCGAGTAGAACGCGGTCAGCGCGCCGGCGAAGGCGGCGATCATCGCCGAGACGACGAAGATCGTGAGCTTCTGGCGCGTGCTGTCGATGCCGACCGTTTCGGCGGCGACCTCCGAACCGTGCAGCGCGCGCAGCGCACGCCCCCGGGGCGAATCGACCAGGTTCAGCGCGAGCCAGACGGTCGCGAACAGGCAGGCGCCGACGACCCAGTACCAGACGCGTTCGCCGTAGACCTCGAAGCCGAGCACGGTCAGCTCGGGCACGGCCATCCCGTCGGGGCCGCCGGTCAGCTGCTCCTCGTTGGCGATCGCGATCGAGACGATGATCCCGAGGCCCAGCGTGGCCATCGCCAGGTAGTGGCCCTGCAGCCGCAGGATCGGCCGGCCGACGACGAAGGCGAGCAGCCCGACGCCGGCCGTCGCGGCCACGAGCGCGGCCAGCGGCGGGATCCCGTAGCGCGCCGCGAGCAGCGCCGCGCCGTAGGCACCGAGGCCGAAGAAGCCGGCGTGGCCGAGGCTGATCTGCCCGGCGTAGCCGATCAGCAGGTTCAGTCCGACACAGACGATCGCATTGAGGCCGACCAGGATCGCGACGTTGTAGAAGTAGTCGTTGGCCAGCAGCAGCGGCGTCAGCGCGATGATCAGAGCCAGCGCCGTGAGCCCGGCACGCCGCGGCCCCAGCGCAGGGACGGCTGCGCTGCGTCGGCGCGCTGCGGGCTCAGACCCGATCGCTTCTGGCTGCACCGAGTAGCCCATCGGGTCGTACCAGCAGGACGGCGAGCAACAGCGCGAAGGCGATGACGTCCTTGTACGCGGACGACAGGTAGCCGGCACCGAAACTTTCGAGCAAACCCAGCAGCAGGCCGCCGACGATCGCGCCGGGGAAGCTGCCCATGCCGCCGAGCATCGCAGCGGCAAAGCCCTTCAGCCCGAGCATGATGCCGACGTCCCACGACGTGAACGCGATCGGCGCGATCAGCACGCCGCCGAGCGCACCGAGCATCGCGGCGAGCCCGAAACTGAAGAACAGCACCTTGCGCACGTCGATGCCGACCAGTTCGGCGGCGAGCCGGTTGTACGAGGTCGCGCGCATCGCCTTGCCGAGGCGCGAGCCGCGGAAGAACGCGCTCAGCGCAACGACGGTGACCAGCGTGACGCCGAGCACCCACAGGCTCTGCGGCAGGATCGTCGCGCCGAAGACGGCGATCGGCTCGTTGCCCGACAACGGCGGCAGCCCGTGGATACTCTTGTCCCAGACGAGCTGGGCCAGCCCGCGCAGCAGGATCGACGCACCGATCGTGATGATGATCAGCGTGACGACGTCGGCCTTGCGCGCGCGCCCGACCGCGAGCGCCTCGAGCAGCAGCCCGACCAGCCCGGCGACGAGGACCGCGCCGACGATCGCCACCGGCATCGGCGCGCCGAGCCCGACGAAGGTCACCGCGCTCATCCCGCCGATCATCACGAACTCGCCCTGCGCGAAGTTGATGACCCGGCTGGCGTTGTAGATGATCGAGAAGCCGAGCGCGACCAGCGCGTAGATCGCACCGGTCGTGAACCCGCCGGCGAGGAACTGCGTCCACTGTCCGGTCATGGCGATTCTCGCGGCTGCCCGATCCTGTCGCTATTTCACCAGCACCCAGTCGCCGTTGCGGACCTCGAGCATCTGGAACGCGTCGAGGCCGAGTCCCATGTGGTCCTGCGGCGACATCGTGAAGGTGCCCCCGGCGCCGACGTACTTCGTCGTCTTCTCGATCTCGTCGCGCAGCTTCGCGCGGTCGGTGCCGCCGGCGCGCCGGATCGCGTCGACGGCGATCATCAGGCCGTCGTAGGCGTAGCCGCCGAAGGTCGAGACCTCGTTCTTGTAGCGCTCTTCGTAGGCTTTCTTGTAGGCCATGACGACCGGCTTCTGCGGATCGTCGTCGGGCAGGATGCCGGCGACCAGCAGCGCGGGCGAGGGCAGGCGCACGCCTTCGGCGGCCTCTCCGGCCAGCTTGATGAACTCCCCCGAAGCCACGCCGTGCGACTGGTACAGCGGCACCGTGATGCCGAGCTGGCGATAGTTGCGGGTCACGACCGCCGGGCCCTGGCCGAAGCCGCAGTTGAGCACGGCTTCGACGCCCGGCGTGCCGCGGATCTTCGTGAGCTGCGCGGTCATGTCGGTGTCGGCGGCACCGTAACTCTCGTCGGCGACGATCTCGATCCCGTGCTGCGGCGCGACCTTCAGGCACTCGGCGCGCATCGAACGGTCGAAGCCGCCTGCGCCCGAGATCAACGCGAGCTTGCTCAGCGAGCGCGCCTTCATGTCGGTGAAGATCTTCTCGCAGGCCATGCGGTCGGTATGCGGCGTCTTGAACACCCACTTCTTGACCGGCTCGACGATGACGACGGCACCGGCCATCGAGATGAACGGGATCTCGGCCTTCTCGACGAGCGGGACCGCGGCCATCGTTTCGCCGGTCGTCGAGCCGCCGACGATCACGTCGACCTTGTCCTGCTCGATCAGGCGCCGCGTGAACGTGCGTGCCTTTTCGGCATCGCCGCCGCTGTCGTACAGGTGCAGCTGCAGCTTGCGGCCGAGCAGGCCGCCATCGGCGTTGATCCGCTCGACGTACAGCTCGAGCGTCTTCTGCTCGGGGTCTCCGAGGAAGGCGGCCGGACCGGTGGCGGCGACGAACGCGCCGATCCTGATCGGCTCCTGGGCTCCCGCGGGTGCGGTTGCACAGAGCAGGGCGACGGCCAACGAGCCGATCGCGAGGCGGGCACTGTCGAGCATCGAAGTCTCCTTTCCTTGTTGTCGGCGCCTTTGGCCGCTATTCCGGCATTCTGGTGGGCGAATGCCGGAATCGGATTGACCGGTATCAAGCTCGCCGAGCGCCATCGGCAGGTTACCATCCTCAGTCGTGAAGAGAATCGTTTCCCGTCGTCCCGGCACGCCGGCATCGAGCGTGCGCTCCGCCGCGTCCGCCGGGCGGCGCAAGCTCGCGTCGAATGCCCGCGGCAAGCCGTTGCAGGGATCGCCGGCCGGCGAGCGCACGCCGCGCGCCGGCGCTGCAGGCGAGACCGTGATCCGGCCGGCCCGCCGCGCCGATCTCGACCAGGTGATCGAGATCGACGCCACGGTGACCGGCCTCGAGAAGCGCCGCTACTGGCTCGACGTGTTCCGGCGCTACGGCGGCGGCACCGACGGCGGGCGCTGCTTCCTGGTCGCGGTGCGCGACCGGCGCGTGCTCGGCTTCGTGATCGGGGAGATACGCGACTGGGAGTTCGGCTCGCCGCCCTGCGGCTGGGTGTTCGCGATCGACGTGCAGCCGCGAGCCCGCCTGCAGGGGATCGGCACGATGCTGCTCGAGGCGATCAGCGACGCGTTTCGCAGCCAGGGCGTCGGCACGCTGCGTACGATGCTGGCTCGCGACAATACCCTGATCATGTCGTTCTTCCGCAGTCAGGGCATGATGGCCGGTCCGTTGCTGATGCTCGAGATGGACCTTCACGAAGACCGCGCCCGATGAATCTCCAGAAGAACAGCTCGCTGGCGCTGTACAGCGTCATCGAGATCGCCGCTGCCGCGGGCCGGCACGTGCCGGCGGCCGAGATCGCCGCCAAGTATGCGGTCTCGGCGCACCACCTGGCCAAGGTGTTGTCCGAGCTCGCGCGTGCCGGCATCGTCGAGTCGGTGCGCGGGGTCGGCGGCGGCTACCGCTTCGTCGGCAATGCGAAGCGGCTGACGCTGCTCGACGTCATCAGCCTGTTCGAGGACATCGGTTCGGCGCCGTCGCGTGCACCCGGCGAGCTCACGCCGGTCGAGTCGGCGCTCGAGGCGATCTCGGCGGAGATCGACGAGGTCGCCCGCTCGACCTTCGGATCGATCACGCTGGCCACGATGCTGCGACTGGTCGATCGCGCCGCCCGGGTTGCGGCCGCGCCCGCCGAGTCGCGCTCGCTACAATCGGTTCAGCGGCCGCGCGCCGGCGCTCGTCGGCCGGCCGCAGCGCTGCAGCTACGCCCGGGAGAAATGACAGATGCGACGTGACGATTCCCAGCGCTGGATGTGGTCGGAGGCCGTGGCGGTGCTCGAACGCGCCGAGCGCCTGCACCGCCAGCTGTTCCAGCCGGCACCGGCCGCGCGCCTGGTCGCCTGGGAGCCGCCTGCCGACGTGCTCGAACTCGAGCACGAGGTGCTGATCCTCGTGGCCCTGCCCGGCGTCGACGCCGAGCAGGTCGAGACCGTGATCGAAGGGAGCACGCTGGTCGTCTCCGGGCGGAGGATCCTGCCGGTGCAACTGTCGAACGCAGTGATCCATCGGCTCGAACTGCCGCAGGGCCGCTTCGAGCGGCGCCTGCCGCTGCCGCCCGGGCATTACGCGGCCGCCAGGCGCAGTACCGCCAACGGATGCCTGGTCATCAGCCTGCAGAAGGTGGCTTGAAAACCGGCTTGCGGAGGCCATCTGGTGCCGATATGTCCGAGATCTCCGATTCCATGCTGAACGATTCCGCGCAAGGCAGCGGCAACGCGGGCGCCCAGCCGGCGGCCGAAGGCGGCCGGCGTGCCGACGAGACGGTCCAGACGCTGCCGCCGCTGCCGCCCGACGTACTGATCCTCGTGCCGGTGCGCAACACGGTCCTGTTTCCCGGGACCGTCTTTCCGATCTCGCTCGGGCGCGAGCGCTCGATCACTGCAGCGCAGCAGGCGTTGCGCGAAGAGCGCCAGGTCGGGATCCTGATGCAGCGCGACCCCGAGGTCGAGGAACCGGCGCCGATCGACATGCACCGCACCGGCACGGTCGCGAACGTCCTGCGCTACATCAGCGCGCCCGACGGCAGCCACCACGTGGTGCTGCAGGGCGAGAAGCGCTTCCGGATCGTCGAGTTCGTTCGGGAGCGGCCGTTCCTGGCGGCGCGCGTCGAAATGATCGACGAGCAGACGTCCGATTCGCCGGAGATCGAGGCGCGCTTCCTGCACCTGAAGCAGCAGGCGCTCGAAGGCCTCGAACTGCTGCCGCAGGTACCGCAGGAACTGACGGCCGCGGTCCAGGCCGTCGCCTCGCCGTCGGCGCTGACCGACCTGGTTGCCGCCTATCTCGACGTCTCGGCCGACGACAAGCAGGAGATCCTCGAAACGCTCGACCTGTCCGCGCGGATGGACAAGGTCGCCCGCTTCCTGGCGCAGCGGATCGAGGTGCTGCGGCTGAGCCAGGAGATTGGCCGCCAGACCAAGGCCACCTTCGACGAGCGCCAGCGCGAGGCCGTGCTGCGCGAGCAGATGGCAGCGATCCAGCGACAGCTCGGCGAAGGCGACGGCAAGTCGGCCGAAGTCGCCGAGCTCGGCGAGGCGATCGCCAAGGCGCAGATGCCCCCCGAGGTCGAGGAGCTGGCGCGGCGCGAGCTGCGGCGCTACGAGCGGATGCCGGAGGCCGCCGGCGAGGCCGGCATGATCCGCACCTACCTCGACTGGCTGATCGCGCTGCCGTGGGCTACGCCCGAGCCGAAGGCGATCGACATCGCCGAAGCGCGGCGCGTGCTCGACGCCGATCACTACGGGCTCGACAAGATCAAGCGTCGCATCGTCGAGTATCTCGCCGTGCGCAAGCTCGCGCCGCAGGGCAAGGCGCCGATCCTGTGTTTCGTCGGCCCGCCCGGCGTCGGCAAGACCTCGCTGGGCCAGTCGATCGCGCGCGCGATGGGCCGCGAGTTCGTCCGCGTGAGCCTCGGCGGCGTGCACGACGAAGCCGAGATCCGCGGCCATCGGCGCACGTACATCGGCGCGATGCCCGGCAACATCATCCAGGGCATCCGCAAGGCGGGCGCACGCGACTGCGTGATGATGCTCGACGAGATCGACAAGATGGGGCGCGGCATCCAGGGCGATCCGTCGGCCGCGATGCTCGAAGTCCTCGATCCGGAGCAGAACGCCACGTTTCGCGACAACTACCTCGGCGTGCCTTTCGACCTGAGTCGCGTGGTGTTCATCACCACGGCGAACATGCTCGACACGATTCCGGGTCCGCTGCGCGACCGGATGGAAGTCATCGCGCTGTCCGGCTACACCGAAGACGAAAAGCTGGAGATCGCGCGCCGCTATCTGGTGCGGCGCCAGCTCGAGGCCAACGGCGTGAGCGCCGACCAGGTCGAGATCGACGACGGGTCGCTGCTGCGGATCATTCGCGAGTACACGCGCGAGGCCGGCGTGCGCAACCTCGAGCGCGAGATCGGCCGGGCGCTGCGGCGCAGTGCCGTGCAGATCGCCGAAGGGACCGCGGAGCGCATCAGCATCGTCGCCGAGGACCTGCCGACGCTGCTCGGGCCGCCGCAGTTCGAGAACGAGGTCGCGATGCGCACCAGCGTGCCCGGCGTCGCCACCGGGCTGGCCTGGACTCCGGTCGGCGGCGACATCCTGTTCATCGAGGCGACGCGCATGCGGGGCAGCGGGCGGCTCGTGCTGACCGGCCAGCTCGGCGACGTGATGCGCGAAAGCGCGCAGGCGGCGCTGAGCCTGGTCAAGAACCGTGCCGTGTCGCTGGGCATCGACGACGAAGTCTTCGAGAAGTCGGACATCCACGTTCACGTTCCGGCCGGAGCCACGCCGAAAGACGGTCCGAGCGCCGGCGTCGCGATGTTCACGGCGCTGGTGTCGCTGCTGACCGAGCGAACGGTGCGCAGCGACACGGCGATGACCGGCGAGATCAGCCTGCGCGGCCTCGTGCTGCCGGTCGGCGGAATCAAGGAGAAGGTCGTCGCGGCGGCGGGAGCCGGAATCACGCGCGTGTTGCTGCCGGCGCGCAATCGTCGCGATTTCGAGGACATCCCCGAGAAGGCACGCGAGAAGCTCGAGTTCGTCTGGCTCGAGAACGTCGACGACGCGATCGCCGCAGCGCTGGCACCGGCGCAGGCGCCGGCGTCGGCGCCTGCGCCGGGATAGGCACGTCCCTTGCCCGCGGAGCGAGGCACGACCGATCGACGATCGCGTGCCTCTCCTCCAACTCGACAAGGAACGAAAATGAACCGAAGCCTGCATGGGCTCTCCGTTGCCGTGCTGAGCTCGCTGCTCGGCTTCGCCGGTCCGTCGCTGGCGACCAGCGACGCGGCGGAAGCAGCGATCGAGCGTGCCGAAGCGCGCTACGAGGCCGCCAAGGAAGCCTGCGAGCCCCTCCGCGGTAACGAACAGGACGTCTGCGAGGAGAAGGCCAAGGCCGAATACGAGAAGGCCAAGGCCGACATCGAGGCGAGGGACAAGGGCACCGCCGGCGCACAGCGCGGTGCCGATGCCGACAAGGCCAAGGCCGACTACGATCTCGCGATGGAGAAGTGCGAGTCGTTGAAAGGCCAGCAGCACGACGCCTGCGAGGCCGAGGCGAAGGCCGTCTACGAGCGTGCGCGCGTCAACGCCCGACGCTGACGGCTGCCGGCCGGCGCGTATCGGGCATGGCGCTCCGCCCGATCCGTGTCGTTCGATCGCACGCCGCAGGCTGATTGCGGCGTGCGGCTATGCGTGGGCCCTGCCTGCGTTGCCCGCCTTCGGGCAGGCCGCTCAGGCCGCGCCCGCGCCTTGCGCCGGCCTGCCGGTGCTCGACGAGCGCGAAACCCGCTTCGGTCGGCTCGCGGTCGTCGAACGGGGTCGCCGGCGCTACCTCGCCTACTGCGCCGCCGGGCAGTTCGTCTATCAATCGGCGATCGACCTCGACCGTCCGCTCGAACTCGCCGCCCGCTACATGCGGCTGATGATGCTGGGCATCGTCTACGCCGACCCCTGCGAGCGGATCGTCCAGATCGGCGTCGGGGCCGGCAACATGGCCGGCTACGTAATCCGCAACTTCCCCGACGTCGTCGTTCACGCGATCGACATCGATCCGCACGCGGTCGAACTCGGCATGCGCTGGTTCGGCCTGGAGGAGGATCCGCGACTGAAGCTCGAGATCGCCGACGGCGTCGCCTGGCTCGAGGCGGCCAGGGGCCCGTTCGACGTCGTCATGCTCGATGCCTACGACGACGACTCGGTCCCGGCGCCGCTGCAGTCGCCTGCCTTCTTCGCGCTCGTCGCCTCGCGGTTGTCGCCGCAGGGCGTGGCGGTCCAGAACCTGTACCTGCCCGCCGCCGATCCGAAACGCTTCGTCGAGTCCCTGCGCTCGGCCTTCGACCAGGTCGACGTCTACCTGAGCGGCAGCAGCGCCGTGCTGGCCGCCTACCAGGGGCGCGCGCGCCGGCGCGAGGCGCTCGTCGCGAAGGCCAGGGCGCTCGACGCATCGCTGCGTCCGCCCCATTCGCTGGCCGGCGCTCTCGACTATCGGGCGCGCGGTCTCTGATCGGGGCACAATGCGCCCAAGGGTCGGAGTTCAGCGGATTCGGGTCGAGAACGAGGAGGGCAGGCAATGAAGGCAAGAGACATCATGACCGTCGACGTCATCACCGCGTCGCCGGACGACAGCGTGCAGTCGCTGGTTGCGGCGATGCTGGAGCACCGGATCAGCGCGCTGCCGGTCGTCGACGCAGAAGGCAGGGTGCTCGGCATCGTCAGCGAGGGCGACCTGATGAATCGCCCGGAAACGCAGACCCGGCACAAGTCGCGCTCGTGGTGGCTGCAGTTGCTGGCCGGGCCGGCGGATCAGGCGAACGATTTCCTGAAGGTCTACGGCAACAAGGCGCGCGACGTGATGACCTCTTCGCCGGTCACGGCGACCGAGGACGAGACGCCGGCCGAAATCGCCCGGAAGCTCGAACGGCACCGGATCAAGCGCGTCCCGATCGTGCGCGACGGCAAGCTGGTCGGCATCGTGAGCCGCGCCAACCTGCTGCGCAGCTTCGGTCAGGTCGCCCAGCAGCAGGGACCGGCGGCCGCCGATGCCACGTCGACGCGCGAAGCGATCATGGACCGGCTCGGTGACGCCGGCATCCGCTCGAACTGGGTCAACGTGATCGTGACGGCCGACACGATCGAACTCTGGGGGGCGGTGGAAACGCAGGTGCAGGTCGACGCGGCCGCGGCCGCGGCACGAAGCGTCGACCCGTCGCGGCGGATCGTCAACTACATGGCGGTCATGGACCGCCATGCGATTGCGGGCTACGGCGGCGTCTAGCCCTTCTTCGACTTGCCGGCGGCACCGGCCTGCGCAGTGAACTGCCGAGCCGCCGCCTGCATCTGGTCGTAGGCCTCGCGCGCCGCGTTCATGCTCTGCGTGATGAAATCGACGGCGCCGCTCGAGCCCTGAGGCGCATTCTTCGCCAGCGACTCGATCGCTGCGGCCAGTTGCGCGTTGCTTTCGGCGATCTGCTCTTCGACCATCGAGCCGAGCTCGCTGCCGGTTTCCTTCGAGATCGCGTAGACGGCGTTCGCGTAGGCGGCGAACTTGTCCGGCGACAACCTCGCAAAGCTCGTGGCGAGTTCGGCCAGCGTCTTCGCGTCGCGTGCGTTCAGCAGCGCGTTGATCTGCTCGGTCGATTCTTCGAGCGCGGCTCTGGCGGTCTGCATGTTCAGCGCGGCGAGCTTCTGGAAACCGTCCAGCGTCTTGGATGCCGCGGCACCCGAGGCTTCGACTTGTGACTTCAGCAGATCTTCCGGGCTCTTCTTGGCCATGGCGATGCTCCGTGTGTTCGGTGGAGAAGTCGCTCGTCGCAGCGCGAA
>JAAZBL010000017.1 GCA_012513825.1 Limnobacter sp.
GCGGAGGACTTCAAGAAGCGCTGGCGTACCAAGTTCCCCGACGAGACCTACATCAACGACATGGGCTACAACGCCTACGTGGCGATCAACATGTACAGGATGCTGGTCGAAGCGGCGAAGTCCACCGACAAGGCCGAAATCCGGAAGGTCATCGCGACCGGAGAGGCCTGCATCGATGCGCCGGAGGGACGAATCTGCATCGACCCGAAGAGCCAGCACACCTCGCATCGGATGCGCATGATCCGGGTCAAGCCGGATCACACGGTCGAAGTGATCAAGGATTTCGGCGACATCGAGCCGTACTGGCTTGGCCAGGTGGGCTGCGACCTGACCCGGCATGATCCCAAGCAGCAGTATTCGCCGTCGAACCTGCCCAAGAAGAACTGAGCGCAAGCCGCTCCTGCGGTGGCTGCACCGGGCGGCGGCAAGACGGTCACCGCCCGGCACGTCGAACCGGCCGCGGCTCCGCTTTCGGAAAGAGAACATTCGCCACGGAACCGCCGATGTTCGCCGAGCTGTTTTCGATCGCCTATCAGTTTGCCGACGTTTTCGCCTTCCTGATCCTGGCCGCCTCGGGCTTGGCCATCATCTTCGGGATGATGGGAATCATCAACCTGGCACACGGCGAATTCATCACCTGCGGCATCTACGTTACGGTGATCGGCGTCCAGCAAGGCTTGCCGCTGCCCGTCGCACAGGCGCTCGGCGCGCTGACTGCCGGCTTGATCGGCATCGTGCTCGAGCGCACGATCATCCATCGCCTCTACGACCGGCCGCTCGACTCGATCCTGGCCACCTGGGGGATCAGCCTGATCGTCACGCAGGGGATGCTGGTCACGATCGGCTCGACCTGGCCCGGTATCGGCACGCCGGCCGGCAGCTTCAAGGTCGGCGAATACACGTACTCGACCTACCGGCTCTGGTTGTTTCTCGCCGCGATCCTCGTCATGGCGGGCCTGTATCTCCTCTACATGAAGACTTCGTTCGGCGTGCTGTCGCGGGCCACGATCCAGAACCCGCGAATGGCGCGAGCGCTCGGCGTGCGCACGCCGCGCATCTATGCCGCCAGCTTCGGGATCGGCGCCGCGCTCGCGGGCCTGTGCGGTGCGCTCTACGCGCCGACGATGACCCTGATTCCGACCATGGGCGTGACCTTCATCGTCGAGGCCTTCGTGACCGTCGTCGTCGGCGGAGCCAATGTCCTGCTCGGCACCGTTCCCGCGGCCGTGGTGCTCGGTGCGATCCGCACGGCGCTCAATGCGTGGCAAGGCCAGATCATCGGCCAGATCGGCATGCTGATCGCGGTGATTCTCGTCATCCGCGTGCTCCCCGAAGGCGTGTCGGGCTGGCTGGCGCGTCGTTCCCGCTGAGGCCGAACACGATGCTGTCCGCTTTGCGCCACCTGAACGGGCCGCAGACGATGGGCAACGGGCCCGCGTTCTGGATCGGGTTCGCCGTGCTCGTCGCCGCTGCCCTCGCGTATCCGCTGGGCTTCGACCCTTACGACGTCGGCAATGCCGCGTATTTCCTCATCTGGGTCTTCGCTGCGCTCGGCCTTTCGTTGATGTGGGGCTATACCGGCATCCTGTCCTTCGGACAGATGGCCTTCTTCGGGGTCGCCGGCTACAGCTACGGTGTCATCTCGATCAACCTCGCTGCGACCGGCGGGCTCACGCTGCTTTCGTTCTTGGCAGCGGTGGGGGTGTCGGCGCTGTTCGCTGCGGTGCTCGGCTATTTCATGATCTATGGCCGCGTCGGCGGCGTGTACTTCGGCATCGTCACGTTCGCAACGACGCTTGCACTGGCCGCGTTCATGGGCCAGACGGCCGGCCCGGAATGGCGGATCGGCTCGGCTCGCTTCAACGGCTTCAACGGGATGGGCGGAATGCCGCCGCTCGAGCTGCCCTGGTTCGGTGGTCCGGTCTTCCTCGAGGGTTCGGTGCTGTACTACGCCGTGCTGCTGTTCCTTCTCGCCGTCTACCTGGGACTGCGGGTGCTGGTCAACGGCCGCTTCGGCAATGTGCTGGTCGCCATCCGCGAGGATCCGCTGCGCGCCGAATTGCTCGGCTACGACGTGCGCCGATACCAGCTCGCCGTGTTCGTCATCGGCAGTGCGCTGGCGGGAGTCAGCGGCGCCCTCTACACCGCGTGGGGGCAGTTCATCACGCCGGCGACGATGGGCTTGCCGTCGGCGGCCTTGCCGATCATCTGGGTGGCATTCAGCGGGCGCGGCGACCTGACGGCGACGATGCTCGGCACCTTCGTGCTGCTGCTGGGTTTCCAGGCCCTCACCGTCTACAGCCAGCAGTACGCGCTGATCCTGATGGGCCTGCTGCTGCTCGTGACGGTGCTGTTCGCACCGGCCGGGTTCGTCGCCGGCTTCGGGCGCTGGCTGCACGAGCGGGCGCGCCGCCGGGCTGCGCGGGGCGCCTGATGGGCGCGTTGCTCGAAGTGCGGGGCCTGCACAAGCGCTTCGGCGGCCTGCGTGTGCTCGACGATGTCGACCTGGCGATCGATGCCGGCGAAATCCATTGCCTGATCGGTCCGAACGGCGCAGGCAAGAGTACGCTGTTCAAGCTGATGGTCGGGACCTACGAACCTTCCGAGGGCCAGGTCCTGTTCCTCGGAGAGGACATCACCGACCGCAGGCCGTACGAGCGCGTCATGCGCGGCATGAGCATCAAGATGCAGGTGCCGAGCGTGTTCAGGGAATTGCCGGTTGCGCAGAATTTGCAGATTGCGCTTCAACGGCGCCTGCCGATCGGCGCGATTCCCGCGGAGCAGGCACGGCTGCTCGCGCTGCTCGACCTGGACCGGCAGGCGGACGCGCTGGCGGGCGCGCTGTCGCACGGTCAGCAGCAATGGCTCGAGATCGGCATGGCACTCGCGTCGGGCCCGAAGATGCTGTTGCTCGACGAGCCCACCGCCGGTATGTCGCCCGAGGAGACGTTCCGGACCGGCGAGCTCGTGCAGCGCCTGAACGCCGAAGGGATGACGGTGCTGGTCGTCGAGCACGACATGGCCTTCATTCGCCAGATCGCACAGAAGGTCACGGTCCTGCATTTCGGTCGCGTGTTCGCGCAGGGCAGCATCGACCAGATCGTGTCCGACCCGCGCGTGGCCGAGATCTACCTGGGCAAGAGCCATGGCGAATGAAGCGCTGCTGAAGGTCGCTGGGCTGCGTGCCGGCTACGGGCCGACGCCGATCCTGCAGGGGATCGACCTCGAGATCGGCCGGGGGGAGATCGTCAGCCTGATCGGGCGCAACGGCGTCGGCAAGACGACGACACTGCGTTGCCTGATGGGCCAGCTCGCCGCGAGCGCCGGCAGCATCGTGCTGCGCGGGCGCGACATCACCCGCCTGCAGCCGGACGCTCGCGCTCGAGCCGGAATCGGCTTCGTGCCGCAGGGACGCGAGGTGTTTCCGAAGCTGACGGTCGAAGAGAACCTTAGCGTCGGCAGGCTCGTCGGCGGCCGCGAGGGCCGGAAGCTCGACGAAGATGTCTACCGATATTTCCCACGCCTGCGCGAACGGACGAAGCAGCTGGCCGGGACGATGAGCGGCGGCGAGCAGCAGCAGCTCGCGATCGGGCGCGCGCTGATCGGCAATCCGTCCCTGCTCCTGCTCGACGAACCGTCGGAAGGCATCCAGCCGTCGATCGTCCAGATGATCTGCGACACGCTGAAGTCGATCCGGGATGAGCTCGGGACCACGATCGTTTTCGTCGAGCAGAACCTGGATACGATCCTTTCGCTCAGCGAACGCGCCTACGTGATCGAAAAGGGGCGTGTGTTGCGCGAGCTCGACCGGCATCAGGTGTCGGACCCCGAGGCCGTGCGTGCGGCCCTGGCCATATGAGGAGTGCGAGATGTCGACAGCCGATTCGGAAATCGTGACCCTTGTCGCGCGGATCCGGGCGCGACCCGGATGCGAGGACATCGTGGCCCGGGCCCTGGCGGAGGTCGCGGCCGCGGTGGCCGATGGCGAGCCGGAAACGCTCGGCTATCACGTCTGCAGGGCCGGCGACGACCCGCGCCAGTTCGTGACTTTCGAACGCTTCGCCCACCGCGAGGCGATGGAGGCGCACAACGGATCGGCAGCCGTGGCGGCTTTCGTGGCGGCGGTCGACGGTTGCCTGGCCCAGCCGGTGGAAATCACGGTCATGCGCGAGTGCTCTGCGCTGGTTCGCGGCTGACGCCGGTCCCTCCGGGGCGATCGCGTTATGCTTCTCGTCGGCGCGACGAAGAAATAGAACGACGTCGAATGCGATCGGGAGCGTCCGCGCGATCGCCGAATCGATCCCGGCGGGGGAACGCAAGACTTGCGAGGAGACATGAGACCCGACAAAGTCTCGGGAAGAATGCTGCAGCCCGGTCGTGCCGCTTCGTCCCGGCCGTTCAACATCGGACTGCTGATCCCGGTGTCCGGCGCGCTCGGGATCCTGGGGCCATCGGCCTATGCGTGTGCCCGGCTCGCCCGCGACGCCTGGAACGACGCAGACGGACTCGGCGGTCGCGAGCTGCGGTTGACGGTCCTGAACTCGAGCGAGACCTCGACCACGCTCGATGCCGAGCTCGAGGAACTGATCGGCAACCGCGAGGTCGATGCGCTGGTGGCCTTGTCGAATACCGAAGTGTGCCGGCGCATCGCCGGACTCGTGAACGCCCGGGTGCCGCTGATCTATACCCCTCATTTCGAAGGAACGGGGCTGCCCGACTGGGTGGAAGCGATCGGCGAGACGCCCGAGCGGCAATTGCTGCCCGCCATCGACTGGATGGCGAACCGTTACCGCCCGAAGCGGTGGTACCTGCTGGGCAGCGATTACTGCTGGCCGCACTGGACGCACCTGTTTGCCAGGTCCGCGATCCGCGCGACCGGGGCACAGCTGGCCGGGGAGCGCTACGTGCCCATAGGTGCCCGGGATTTCGAGCAGGTCGTCGAAGACATCCGCGCGAGCGCGGCCGATGCGGTACTGATCTCGCTGGTCGGCGCCGACTCGATCCATTTCTGCCGTGCATTCGGTTCTGCCGACATGTCCAGGCGTGCGCTGCGCCTGTCGGTCTGCATGGAAGAGAATGCGGTGCTGGCGATGGGCCCCGAAAACACCGATGGCATGTACGTCGCCGCCGCCTACTTCGCCTCGCTGGAGTCCGATGCCAATGGCGCCTTCAAGGAGCGTTACCATGCGCGCTTCGGCGACCGGGCGCCCACGCTGAATTCGCTGTCGCAATCGGTGTACGAGGGCTTCGTCCACCTCAGTCGACTGGCTGGTGCCGATGCGGCTCTTTCGGGCACCCCGCTCGATGGCGTCCGCGCGGGAAGCCAGCGAGCGTTCGACGCAAGTGTCGATCCGATCTTCCTCGGCGAAGTCCAGGGGCTCGGCATCCGCGTCGTGGAAACTCTGGGCGGGAGCCGCCCGGGATCATGAGCATGAATCGCAACGAATCGACTCCAATGCGCGCCGCCGTGCGCGACGACACCGGCCTGGCCTTCGTCGAGCGGCCGCGCCCTGTTCCGGGCCCCGAGGACGTGCTCGTGCGCGTACGCGCGGTCGCGCTGAACCGCGCCGATCTCGGCGTGCTGGCCGGCCACATGCACGGCAGCGTCGGCGGCTCGGGCACGATTCTCGGCATGGAGTGGGCCGGCGAAGCGCTCGCGGTCGGCGACCGGGTCGGCACCGTGAAGCCGGGCGACCGGATCATGGGCTCCGGGGCGGCCGCGTTCGCCGAGTTCACCGTCGCCGACTTCGGACGCGTCTATCCGATCCCCGACGGCATCGATTTCGAGCGCGCGGCAACGCTGCCGGTTGCGTTGCAGACGATGCACGACGCGGTCGTCGTCAACGGCCGCTTGCGCGACGGCGAATCGGTCCTGGTGCTCGGCGCGTCGTCCGGCGTCGGACTGATGGCCATGCAGATCGCGAAGAAGATGGGCGCCTCGCTGGTCGTCGGCAGTTCCACGAACGCGACGCGGCGCTCGCAGCTCGGCGAGTTCGGTGCCGACCTCGCGATCGATTCGTCGGCGCCCGACTGGCCCGATCAGGTACGCGAAGCCACCCGCGGCCGCGGCGTGGACCTGATCGTCGACCAGTTGTCGGGCCCCACGATCAACGCGAGCATGAAGGCTGCCGCGGTGCTGGGCCGGATCGTCAACGTCGGGCGGCTTGCCGGCACGCGTGGCGACTTCGATTTCGACCTGCACGCGCTCAAGCGTATCGACTACATCGGCGTCACGCACCGCACGCGCAGCGTCGAAGAGATCCGCGAGGAGTGCCGCAAGACCTGGGCCGATCTGGCAGCGGGCGTGGCCGACGGCTCGCTGGCGCTGCCGATCTCGGCGACCTTCCCGTTCGAGCGGCTCGGCGAGGCGTTCGCGATGATGCGCGCGAACGAGCACTTCGGGAAGATCGTCGTCACGCTGCCGTCCGCGTAGTGCCGCGTAGTGCCGCGTAGTGCCGCGTAGTGCTTGCTAGCGCCTGGTAGCGTCGCGTAGGCCGGGCGTTCAGCGGCGCTTGCCGTCGCTCGCCGGCACCGGCATCCGGGCCATGCCGGCGCTGGCGCCCGCGTCCACCGGCAGGACGACGCCGGTGATCCAGCGCGCCGCATCGCTGGCCAGGTAGACGACGGCTTCGCCGATATCCCAGCCGCTTCCCTCGGTCTGAAGCAGCGAGCCCATCCTTCGCGCTTCGCGTTGTTCGGGCGTCATGCCGCGCGAAGCGACCATCGGCGTGTAGACCATGCCGGGGGCGACGCAGTTGACGCGGATGCCCTGCGGGCCATGGTGTGCGGCCATCGCGCGGGTCATGCCGACGATCGCGGCCTTCGAGGTCGGATACAGCAGGCTCGGGTGGCCGCCGGCCAAGCCGGCGATCGACGACAGGTTGACGATCGCCCCGCCGCCGTTCCTGGTCATTTCGGGGATCGCGTAGCGTGACATCAGCATCACCGAGCCGACGTTGACGCGCATCGCGTGCTCCCAGGCTTCGAGGTCGACATCGATCGCCGTGCCGGGCGGCCCGCTGATGCCGACGTTGTTCACCAGCACGTCGAGGCGGCCCCAGCGCTCGATCGCGGCCTGGACGACGGCCTCGCAATCGGCCGGTCGCGAAACGTCGGCGGCCTGCGCGAAGGCCTCGCCGCCTTCGCCCTCGATCATCGCAACGGTGTCGGCGGCCGCCGGCCGTTCGACGTCGACGACGAGCACGCGCGCGCCGCGGCGCGCGAACAGGATCGCGGCGGCGCGGCCGTTCCCGATGCCTGCGGCGCGCGATCCGCCGCCGGTGACGATCGCGACACGCTCGGAGAAATCCCTCCGGTCGCCGACTGCTGCTCGCGGTGCTTCGTTCATGCCGTGCTCCTTCGATCGTTTGCGCGGTGGCGTCCGGTTCGCTGCGGAAGGCTGCGCCGAACACCGTCCGGGCGATTTTGGCTACATTCGCTTCAGCCCTGATTCTCGTCGGAGACCGAATGACCGCTGTCGCTTCCCCTGGCCCTCTCGACGCGGCGCTGCTGCCCGAAGGTATCCGCTCGCGCCTGGTGCCCGGCGTCAACGGATTGACGATGCACGTGCTCGAGGCCGGCTTCGGGTCGCCGCAGCGTCCGCTGCTGTTGTTGCTCCACGGGTTCCCCGAGCTGGCCTACAGCTGGCGAAAGCTGATGCTGCCGCTGGCCGAGGCCGGCTATCACGTCGTGGCGCCGGACCAGCGCGGCTATGGCCGCACCGGCGGCTGGGATCCCGACTACGACGGCGACCTGGCCTCGTACTCGATGCCGAACCTCGTGCGCGACGTGCTGTCGCTGGTGCAGGCGCTCGGGCACCGCTCGGCCGCCGCGGTCGTCGGCCATGATTTCGGATCGCCGGTCGCTGCCTGGTGCGCATTGATCCGGCCCGACATTTTCCGGGCCGTAGCGATGATGAGTGCGCCGTTCGCCGGACCGCCGCCCCTTTCCGCCGGGCAGGCGTCCGACGACGCCACCGGCATTGGCTCCGCCGCCGGCGGCGGCCCCGCTTCCGGCGGCGGCCCTGCCCCGGTCGACGTCCATGCCGAACTGGCCGCGCTGACACCGCCGCGCCGGCACTACCAGTGGTACTACGCGACCCGGCAGGCCAACGAGGACATGTGGCGCTGTCCGCAGGGCGTCCACGACTTCATGCGCGCCTACTATCACTTCAAGAGCGCCGACTGGCCCGGCAACCGCCCGTTCCCGCTCGCGGCCTGGTCCGCCGACGAACTGGCGAAGTTGCCGACCTACTACGTGATGGACGCGCGTCTGGGCATGGCCGAGACGGTGGCGGCGGAAATGCCCTCGGCGCAACAGGTCGCGGGCTGCCGCTGGCTGCCCGACGACGAGCTTCGCGTCTACGGCGACGAGTTCTCCCGAACCGGCTTCCAGGGCGGGCTGCAGTGGTACCGCTGCGGCATATCGCCCCGGTTCGCGGCGGAACTGGGTCTTTTCGCGGGTCGCACGATCGACGTGCCCTCGTGCTTCATCGCCGGCGCCAGCGACTGGGGGATCGAGCAGAAGCCGGGTGCGCTCGCCGCGATGCGGGATCGCGCCTGCACGGACTTTCGTGGCTGCTGGCTGGTCGAGGGGGCCGGGCACTGGGTCCAGCAGGAGCAAGCCGGCGAAACGACGCGTCGGCTGCTGGGATTCCTCGGGGGCCTGGCTTGATCGTGGAGGGCGGGATTCGCCGGCGCGGACGGGCGTCCGGGCCGGTCAGTGGCGGACGGAACTCGGCGGCAGCGGGAGCTGCCAGAACTCTTCGTCGTCGAGCTCGAGCATCAGCACGTCGATGACCTCGTCGGCCGACATCCAGCCGGCGAAGCGATCGTCGTCGAAGCTGCCATCGGGCAACGGTTCCTTCGGCGCGGTTTCGACCCGCGGCCAGCCTGCGTGCGCCTTGCGCGGCTGTCCGAGTTCGAAGACCGTGATGGCGTGTCGCCCGGCTTTGGTTCTATGCCCCACTTACCTCCTCCCTGCTTCGATGAATCGGCGGCGTGCCGTCCATTGCGGCGCCGCTTCCCTCGTGACGAGGCCCAGGGCTGCCTGCACGTCGACGTCTGTCGCGCGAGCCGGGCGGCCCTGACGATCGGCGGCGCCGTCCACCGGGTCGTTGGCGAAGCGGCGTCTGCCCGTTCCGGCGGCGATGCCTCCGCCCGACAGTTCCCGCCGGGACACGATGCCGACGATCTGGCGGCCGCCTCCGAGCACCGGCAGGCGACTGAGCCGTTCGGCATCCATGCGCCGGGCGACCTCGTCGACGTCCTGGTCTTCGGTGCACCAGACCACGCGAGCACTCATGACGTCGCCGACCAGGCTCGCAAGGGGCGACAGGCCTCGTGCGGCGGCCCTGACCGCGATGTCCCGATCGGTGATGACGCCGACCAGTCGGCCGCGATCGCATACGGGCAGCATCGCCGTATCGAGTTCGCCCATCATCAGAGCTGCGCGCTGCAGCGTGGCATCCGGATGTACGGATCCCACTTCCCTTGCCATGACCTGCGACACCTTCATTGCTGTTCTTCTCCCGTCCGGGGTTTCTGACGCGCCTGCAAGGCGGGCGCTTTGCAAATGGCGTGCCCGCTGACCGCCGGGCGCGGACGGGAATGCCAGCCACCCTATCGCTGTTTGCTGACGATCCTTGTGATTTGTTTCACATATACGACACATTGGCCGTCGATTTCGCCGAATTTCCGGCGCGCGTGCGGTTTCGACGCCGATTCGTCGACCGCGCGGGTATTCGACGGTCGATCCGTTCGCGGATACGCTTGAAGGTCGAGAACACCGGACTGGGAGCACGAGCATGTCGAACTGGTTCACCGACAACGCCCAATCGATCGGCCGCACGCCTCTGGTCCGCCTGAACCGGATCACCGAAGGCGCCCCGGCCACGCTGTTCGCCAAGGTCGAAGGACGCAATCCGGCGTATTCGGTCAAGGACCGGATCGGGATCGCGATGGTCGAGGACGCCGAGAAGCGCGGATTGCTGGGGCCAGGCAAGGAGCTCGTCGAACCGACCAGCGGGAACACCGGGATCGCACTGGCCTTCGTGGCCGCCGCACGCAACATTCCGCTGACCTTGACGATGCCCGACACGATGAGCGTCGAGCGTCGCAAGCTGCTCGTGGCCTACGGCGCGAAGCTGGTGCTGACCGAGGGCGCAAAGGGGATGAACGGTGCGATCGCGAAGGCCGAGGAGATCGTCGCCTCGGATCCGCAGCGCTACCTGATGCTGCAACAGTTCACGAACCCGGCGAACCCGGCGATCCACGAAGCGACGACCGGCCCGGAGATCTGGACCGACACCGACGGTGCCGTCGACGTGCTTGTTTCGGGCGTGGGCACCGGCGGCACGCTGACCGGCGTGTCGCGCTACATCAAGCGGACGCTGGGCAAGCCGCTGGTCACGGTTGCGGTCGAGCCGGTCGCGAGCCCGGTGATCACACAGAAGCTGGCCGGCCAGCCGCTGTCGCCGTCGCCGCACAAGATCCAGGGGATCGGCGCGGGCTTCATCCCCGAGGTCCTCGACCTGTCGCTGATCGACCAGGTCGTGACGGTCGACAACGACGAGGCCATCCGCTACGCGCGCCGGCTCGCCAGCGAAGAGGGGATCCTGTCGGGGATCTCGAGCGGTGCGGCCGTCGCGGCGGCGCTGCGCATCGCGCACGACCCGCAGTTCTCCGGCAAGACGATCGTCGTCGTCCTGCCCGACTCGGGCGAGCGCTACCTGAGCTCGGTCCTGTTCGAGGGGATGTTCGACGCCAGCGGCACGCCCACGGCCTGATCTCAGCGGCTGAACGCGAAGTCGAGCTCCGGCCGTCGGCCGGACATCAGGTCGGCGATCGCGCGCCCCGAGCCGCAGGCGAGCGTCCAGCCCAGCGTGCCGTGGCCGGTATTCAGCCACAACTGCGGGTAGCGCGTGGCTCCGAGGCAGGGCAGGTTCGACGGAGTGGCGGGGCGCAGGCCGCTCCAGTACTGAACACGCGAGGCATCGCCGGCGCCGGGAAACAGTTGCTGCGTGCGCCGCAGGATCGCTTCGCAGCGAGCCGGGTTCAACGCCTGGTTCCAACCCGACAGCTCGGCAGTGCCGGCGACGCGCAGGCGTTCGCCGAGGCGCGAGAAGACCAGCTTGCCTTCGTCGTCGGTCAGCGAAACGCGCCAGGCCTTGCGGTCGTCGGCGACCGGCATCGTCAGCGAATAGCCCTTGGCCGGGTAGACCCGCAGCCGCAGGCCGAGCGGTTCCGCCAGCAGCGGGCTCCAGCTTCCGGCCGCGAGCAGGTAGCGGTCGGCGCGAAGCTGACGATAGGCGCCGTCGGCGTCGACGAGTTCGGCGTGATCGATGTGCAGGCCGTGCGCGCGCAGCGCCGTGACCCGGTGTCCGGTCAGGAAGCGCACGCCGCGTTGCCGACAACGCTCGGCGAGCGCACGCGTGAAGGCGCAGGCGTCGCCGGACTCGTCGCCGGCCGTGTAGGTGGCGCCGGCCAGCCGCCCTCGGATCGCGGCGAGCGCGGGTTCGACGGCGATCGCCTCGTCGGCGTCGAGCAGCCGGCGTTCGCAGCCGAGTTCGGTCATCAGTCGCGCCGGCTCGCGCGCGGCGGCGAATTCGGCGGGGTCGGTATAGAAGTGCAGGATGCCGCGCGTCGTTTCGTCGTAGCGGATCCCGGTATCGCGCCGCAGCGACTGGAGCTCGGCGCGACTGTAGAGCCCGAGACGGACCAGCTGCGCGAGGTTGTGCTTCGTGCGCTGCGGCGTGCATTCGCGCAGGAACCCGGCCAGCCAGAGCCACTGGCGCCAATCCGCGCGAGGCCGGAACAGTAGCGGCGAATCGGCGCGCACGAGCCATCGCAGCAGCTTCAGCGGCGCGCCGGGGTTGGCCCAGGGCTCGGCGTGGCTGGTCGAGACCTGTCCGCCGTTGGCGAAGCTCGTCTCGGCGGCTGGTTCGGCCCGCCGCTCGACGACGGTCACCTCGAAGCCGCGTTCGCTCAGGTACCAGGCCGATGTCACGCCGATCACACCGGCGCCGACGATGATCACGTGCATGGGGGAAGCGGGATGACCTCGTCTATCGGATCGTGGCGGACCGGTCGCCGGCCGGCGCGACGGTGCGCATTTCTTCGCAGCCGTGTCCGCCGTCGACGCGTTCGCGCAGAAGGATCGGACCCATCTGCAGCAGGTAGAGCCCGAAGGCGGCGATCCAGCAGAACGCCGACGCCATCCGAAGCGGGTGCGCAGGCAGGCCGGGCAGGCCCGAGCCCGCGCGCAGCAGCGCGGCGAGCACGATCAGCAGCGCTGCGGCCGGAACCCAGAGTCGCGTGTCGAGCGGATGACCGCTGTGGATGCGCCCGGCGATGCACATGACCGCGAAGATCGACAGGCCCATCGCGCCGACGGCCAGCAGGTGCCGGCCGGGGCTGACGGTGGGCCCGTCGAACAGCAGCGCCACGCCGATCGCGGCGTAGCCGAGCGCCATCAGCCAGTAGGTGGCGTAGAGCAGCAGCGGCCAGCGCCCGAGCAGCGGGCGGCCGACATGCCAGTCGTTCAGCAGGTTCAGCAGCGAGGCGGCCGCGGCCAGCGCCAGCCAGCCGCCGATCGGCGATCGAGGGATGAAGAACTCGGCCAGCGCGTAGAGAACGATCGCCGTGATCGCCAGGTTCCGGCGCGGGGGCCGCGCCCGGTAGACCGGGGCGTCGGGGTCGTCGGCATCTCGCGCCTCGGTCAGCGCATCGTTGACGATGCGCATCGAGATCCGGCTCATCGCCACGACGATCAGCGCCATCAGCACGCCGATCGCCAGGTGGACCCAGCGCATCGGATCCTGGCCGCGCAGCGCATCGAAGTAGAAGCCGGCGCTGCTCGCCGCCAGCGCAAGCAGTCCGAACAGGAAGCCGAGGTGGCGCCGGTCGGGATCGCCCAGCAGGCGGCCGGCGACGAGCGCGGCCGGGAGCAGCGTGAAGCCGAGGTTCGCGATCGCGGCCGGCAGCACGCCGATCGTGCCGGACAGCCAGAACGCGATGCGTGCGGCGAGCCAGGCGGCCGTCGCGGCGACCGCGACGCGGGCGCCGAAGGCCGGCGTCGCGGTGAATTCGGGCACCGCGGTCAGCACGAATCCGGCGACCGCGGCCATGCCGAAGCCGTACACCATCTCGTGGCCGTGCCAGACCAGGAAACCGCCGGGGACCGACGGCACCAGCACGCCGAATTGCAGGAACGCAGCCCACACCGCAAGGCCGAGCAAGCCGTACAGCGCCGTGGCGAAGAACAGCGGCCGGAAACTGCAGACGAAGACCGGCAGCGCCGACACACGGTCCAGCAGCCACCAGCCGGAACCGGCAGCGCCGCCGCCCGGAGTCGGGCTCGGTCTCAGCATCGCGTCGGGCCGCCGCGTTGCCTGGGCTCGACCGGAACGAACACCGGGGCGTCGTCGCCCGCGGTCGGCGAGTCGACGTCGTCGTGGCCGAGCGCGTGCCCGGCGAGCCGCACGAGGGCGGGAGCGGTGCTGCTCCGGGCGTCGGCGCGCGCGTTGCGCGGTCGCAGGCCGAAGCTGCTGCGCACGGCCGGATGTTGCAGCAGCCGTGCCGTGCTTCGATGCGACCAGCCGTCGTCGCGCAGCGCGAGCGGACGCGGCAGTTCGAAGCGCGCGACGATGTGGCCGGGCTCCGGCGCCATCACGAGAATCGTATCGGACAGCCGCACCGCCTCCATCAGGTCGTGCGTGATCATCAGTACGGCCATGCTGCGCTCGGCCAGGTGCGCGAGCAGCAGTTCGTAGAGCTCTTCCTTCAGTCCCACGTCGAGCGCCGAGAACGGCTCGTCGAGCAGCAGCAGCTGCGGATCGAGCACCAGTGCGCGCGCCAGTGCGACCCGGCTCTGCATGCCGCCCGACAACTGGTGCGGGAACTTGTCGAGGTCGGCGTCGGCCAGCCCCATGCGCAGCGCCAGTTCGCGCGCCCGACGTTCGCGCTCGGACCGCGCGACGCCGGCCGCGGCCAGGCCGAGCGCGACGTTGTCCAGCGTCGTCTTCCACGGCAGCAGCCGCGGCTGCTGAAACACGCAGGCCTGGCTCTCGAAGCCATTGTCGACGCGGCCTTCCTGGTTCCGTAGGAGGCCGGCGCACAGGTGCAGCAGCGTGGTCTTGCCGCAGCCCGACGGCCCGACCAGCGCGACGACCTGGCCGGCGTCGACGTCGAGGTCGATGCCGACCAGCACCTCGTCGGGGCCGAAGGCATGCGACAGGCCACGCACGCTCAATCCGGCGCCCGTGCGCCGGGACGCTGGCGCGCCGACAGCGGCGGCCGCGAGCGGCCGGTTCACGATGCGCGCTCGCCCGACGGGTCGCCGACGCGCCAGCGCTCGACCTCGCGCTTGATCGGCTCGAGCAGCAGGTACTCGACGGCGAGCAGCAGGCCGACGACGGCGACGATCCACGCCATCGTCGCGGCCGTGTCGAGGTGCGAGCGCGAGACGGCCAGCGCCGCGCCGACGCCGTCGGACGTGGAAAGCAGCTCCGCCATCACGACGACCTTCCACGACATGCCGAGCGCGGCGATCCACGCGGGGAACAGGTAGGAAACGACGTGCGGCAGGTAGACGTCGAACAGCATCATCCGCGGCGGCAGCCGGAAGGCCTCGGCCATCGTGCGCAACTGGTTGTCGAGCGTGCGCGTGCCCTGCAGCGCGCCGACGAACACGACCGGGAAGCCGGCGACGAAGACGGTGAAGACCGGCGTGCCGTCGCTGGCACCGAACCAGAGCATCGCGAGCACCAGCCAGGCGATCGGCGGCGTGCCCATCAGCACGGTGACCAGCGGGCGCGACATCATCGAGGCCGTCATCGAGACGCCGGCGGCCAGGCCGAGCACGGTGCCGACGGCCGTGGCGAGCGCGAATCCGATCAGCGCGCGTCGGCTCGTGACCGCCAGTTCGGGCCACGCGACGCCGTCGGCGATCAGGCGCTGCAGCGTATCGAAGGCCGAACGCGGATCGGGCAGCACCAGCGGGCCGTACAACGCGGCGACGGCCTCCCAGGCGGCGACCAGCAGCAGCAGGCTGGCCACGGCCCCCCAGCCGCTCCACAGGTAGGCCGGCAGACCGGCGAGCCAGGCGCGCAGCAGTTTCATCGTCCCGTGCCGGCCTCCTGCCCGACTGCCGCGGCGGCCGGGTTCGCGGCCGCTGCGGCAGGAACCGCGACGCCGGCATAGAAGTCGTCGGGCGGCATCCGGCCTCCGATCAGCGCCGGGTTGCTGTCGAGCAGCCGGCCGAACAGGAACTCGAGCTCGGCCCGCGCCTTCGGCGCCGGCACGGCCTGCAACGGTGCCGCGGCGATCGAATCGGCGACCGCCTCGGGCGACAGCATGTCGATGTGCTTCGCGACGAGACGCCCGCATTCGACGGCGTGCGCGTTGCACCAGTCCAGCGATTCGGCATAGGCGCCGGCGATCCGTTCGACGAGCCCGGATCGTTCGCGCAGCTCGCCGGTCACGACGATGCCGGCCTGCGGGATCCGGGCCGGGCGCCCGAAGGCCTTGCCCCATTCCTGCTGGATGTCGACGCTGCGATGCAGGTCGGGCGCGATCAGGCCGACCGGGAACGAGCCGCTCTTGCGCAGCGCCATCGACGCCGCGGGCTCGGCGAGCAGCGCCTGGTCGACGCGCCGCATCAGCAGGAGCTGCATCGCGTCGATCGGACTGGCGACGTAGCGCAGCTCGAAGTCCTTTCGCGGGTCGAGTCCGCGCTGCCGGGCGATCAAGCCGAACAGCACGTCGGGCATGTCGCCGCGATACGGCATCGCGATCTCCTTGCCGCGAAGGTCGGCGAGCGAGGACGCCGCCTCGTCGCGCGAGACGATCCACAGGACGCCCCAGGTCGACACGTTCAACAGCCGCAGCTTCGCGCCGCGGTTGTACAGGTTCGCGGCCACGTTGGTCGGCATCGCGAGCACGTCGGCCTTGCCGCCCAGCGCCATCGCGCGAAGCTGGTCGGGGTCGCGCCAGGCCACGAATTCGACTTCGTCGGCCAGCTCCGACAGCGCGCCCGATGCGGCCATGTGGATCAGCGGGTTCGATACGGCGGCCGGCGGGCCTGCGAGCACCAGGCGCGGGAGTTTCTGCGCCGCCGCCTGGGACGCGAGCAGGGCCAGCAGCAGCGGGAGCAGGTAGCGGGTCAGGGCGATGCGCATCTCACAATTCCGCGCTGAAGCCGATCAGCACGCCGCGGCCGGGCGCGGGCAGTTCGCGTCCCGAGATGCCGTCGGTCAGGTGTTCATGGTACTGCCGGTCGAAAAGGTTCAGGAATCGCAGGTCGATCGATGCAGCGCTCAGTCCGCCGACGCGACCGAAGCGCCATCCGAACCGGGCGTCGGCGGTGGCGAAGCCCGCAGTCTCGTTCTCGGTGCCGCCGGAGAAGCGCGTGGCGACGCGGTCCTGGCGTGCCACCGCGCGCAGTTGCGTGCGCCAGTAGAAGCCTTGGGCGGCCGGCTGGCCGATCCCCAGCCTCAGTTCGGCCGGCGGCATCTGGTACAGCGGTTCGTCGTCCTGCCGGTTTTCGCCGCGCAGCCAGGTGAACGCGGCATCGGCGACGAAAGGGCCGACCGGCATGCTGAGTGCACCTTCGACGCCCCGGATCACGACTTCGTCGAGGTTGCCGGTGCGCTTGATCGGCAGCCCGTTGGCCGCGTTGACTTCGCCGGTGACGCGTCCGGCGATGTAATCGTCGATGCGTGTATGGAAGACCGCCGCGCGGTAGTCGACCTTCCGGCTGCGGCCCTTGACGCCGATCTCGACGCTGGTCGAGCGTTCGGGCTGCAACTGCGGATTGCCGACGTGGTAGAAGCCGTCGCCGCGTGCCGAGTCCTCGAAGCGTTCGCGCATGTCGGCAGCCCGATAGGCGCGGCCGAGGTTCGCGTAGAGATTCAACGAGTCGCCGAGCGGGTGGATCGCACCGATCGACCACGACAGATCGGTGTCCGAGTGCGACAGGCCGCTGGTCTGCGCGGCGGGGCCGACGCCCTTCCGGCTGGCGTCGCCCTCGACGCGATCGAAGCGCGCGCCGGCGACGAAGCGGGTGCGCCCCAGCTCGAACTCGTCCTGCACGAAAAGGCCGGTCGCGTCGATGCTGCCCCGGTCGAACGGGTCGTTGCGCAGGTCGTTGTCGAAGCGCGGTGGATTGTTGTCGATGTAGCGCTCCGGGTCGGCCTTCATGCGCCAGGTTTCGGCGCCCACCGTGAGCAGATGCCACTCTCCGAGCGGAAACGTGTACCGGGCGCGCGCACCGTTCGTCACGAAGCTCACGTCGTTGCGCACGTAGTCGCGCCCGAGCCGGTCGGACCAGGCGCGAATCTGGCGGAAGACTTCGTGCCGGTACAGTTCGGCAGCGAGTTCGCCGCTGCCGAGCCGCGCGTCGACGCCGATCCCGTAGAGCTCGCGGCGCTGCTCGGGCGAGCGGATCGTGACGGTGCCCAGCGGCGGCGGAATGCCGGCGCCGCCGGGCTCGCCGCCGGTGCGCGCCGAGCCCGGATACCAGACGTCGCGATCGGTATGCCGCTGCAGGTTCAGGCGCAGGTCGACGCCGTCCGAGAGCCGCTGCTTGTAGCGGGCCAGCGCCGAATGCGAGCGATACCCGGTGCGCGGCTCGGTGCCGCGGGGGCTCTCGTAATCGTCGACGTTGCGACCGGCGAGCCCGACCACGAGCCCGTAGTCGGTCGTCGAATGGCGCAGCAGCATCGCGCCGGCCAGTCCGCTGTCGACGCTTCCCCAGCTCGCGCCGAGGCGCGCGTCCGACTGGCGCGCGTCGCTGTACCGCGGCGCCGGCGTGATCAGGTTGACGACGCCGCCCAGCGCGCCGCTGCCGTAGAGGACCGATGCCGGTCCCTTGACGACCTCGGCGCGGTCGAGCAACCCGAGGTCGAGGAACGAGGCGATCGCACCCTGCGGTTGCGCCGAATTCACGCGCACGCCGTCGACGAGGACGACGATGCTTTCCTTCTTCAAACCGCGCAGTACCGGGTTCTGGCCCCAGGCGCCGTCGGACTGCACGGCGAGCCCCGGTCCGCTTCGGAACAGCGCGCCGACCGGTGCGGATCCGGCGGCCTGCCCGGTACCGGCCTGGCCCGGCCGGAGCACTTCGATGGCCTGCGGCGTCTCATGGGCGTCGGCCCGCCGGCCGGTGGCCGTGACGACGACCTCGTCGAGCGACGACTGGGCAACTGCGCAGGGCAGGGCTGCGATCGCCACCAGCGCGGCGACCGCCGGGGACAGGCGCAAGCTCATCACGTTCCCTAGGACGATCCATAGGGAACGAATATATGAAAATGAGAACGCTTATCGTTTGATAAGCGTCAAGCTCAGCCGAGCGATGCGAGTGCCGACTCGTAGGTCTCGCTGTGTTCCTTCTGGCTGGCCGCCGTCACGCCGAGGTCGCGCAGCCTGCCGTCGTTCAGCCCGTAGATCCAGCCATGGACGGTCAGGGTCTGCCCGCGATCCCAGGCGTCGCGCACGACGGTGGTCAGGCAGACGTTGCGTACCTGCTCGATCACGTTCAGCTCGCACAACCGGTCGACGCGGTGCGATTCGTGATAGAGGGGGCGGATGCGGGCCGGATGCCGCTCGGCCACGTCGCGCACGTGTCGGATCCAGTTGTCGGACAGGCCGATCCGGTCGCCGCGCAGCGCCGCGCGAACACCGCTGCAGCCGTAGTGTCCGACGACCATGATGTGCTCGACCTTGAGCACGTCGACGGCGAACTGCATTGCCGACAGGCAGTTCAGGTCCGAGTAGACGACGAGGTTCGCGACGTTCCGGTGCACGAAGACTTCGCCGGGCGGCAGCCCGATGATCTCGTTGGCCGGTACCCGGCTGTCCGAACACCCGATCCACAGGTAGTGCGGCGACTGCTGGCGCGACAGACGCGGAAAGAAGTCGGGATCCTGCTCGCTGATGCGATCGGCCCACTCGGCGTTGTTGCGGAAGAGGTCCGGAAGGGCGCGCACGGTGGTTCTCCCGACGGAATGGTTGATGTTATGTATCACAACCGGTGCGACAGATCGGGATGGGCGGGCCGTCGACCCGAGTACCCGATCGACGCCGGTTCGATAAGCTAGGCGAACACGAACAGGAGGGGAGCATGGATCTCGGACTGAAGGGACTGAACGCGCTGGTCACCGGCGGCACGCGCGGCATCGGCCGGGCGGTCGCGGAAACCCTGGCCGCCGAAGGCGCCAACGTGTCGATCTGTGCGCGCAACGAAGCCGAAGTCGGCCAGCTCGTCGAGGCGTTGCGCGCGCGCGGTGTCGACGCGTTCGGCAGTGCGCTCGATGTCGGCGATGCCGCGGCCCTCAAGGCCTGGGTCGAGGCGTCGGCGAACCGCTTCGGCGGCCTGGACATCGCGATCGCGAACGTCAGCGCGATTGCGATCGGGCAGGACGAAGACTGCTGGCGCCGCGAGTTCGAGGTCGACATGATGGGCACCGTGCGCCTCGTCGACGCGGCGATGCCCTGGCTCGGCGCCAGCAAGTCGGCGTCGATCATCGCGATCTCGAGCGTCTCGGGCCGCGAGATCGATTTCGCCGCCGGACCGTACGGCACTTTCAAGGGAGCTCTCGTCCACTACATGCAGGGCCTGGCCTTCCAGCTCGCCTCCAGGGGAATCCGGGCCAACACGGTGTCGCCCGGCAACACCTACTTCCCCGGCGGCGTCTGGCATCAGATCGAGCAGGGCAATCCGAAGCTGTACGCCGAAGCGCTCGCGCTGAACCCGAGCGGCCGCATGGGCACGCCGCAGGAGGTCGCCAATGCCGTGGCCTTTCTTGCGAGCCCCGCGGCCAGCCGCGTCTCGGGCACGAATCTCGTCGTCGACGGGGCGCTGACCCGCGGCGTGCAACTTTGATCCGGAGACCTTGCAGATGTGGGCACTGATCGTCGGCCTGGCCCTGTTCCTCGGTGTCCACTCGGTACGCATCGTCGCCGACGACTGGCGCAGCGCGCAGATCGCCCGCATGGGCCTGAACGCCTGGAAGGGGCTCTACTCGCTGGTCTCGATCGTGGGCCTGGTGGTCATCGTCTGGGGCTACGGGCTCACTCGCACGAATCCGGTCGACCTCTGGCAGCCGCCGCTCGCGATGCGGCACATCGCGTCGCTGCTGACGCTGGCCGGCTTCGTGCTGATCGTTGCGGCCTACGTGCCGCGCAGCCGGATCCGCGCGCTGGTCGGCCATCCGATGATGCTCGGCGTCGCACTGTGGGCGCTCGGGCATCTGCTGTCGAACGGGCGCCTTGCCGATCTCGTGCTGTTCGGCGCGTTCCTCGTCTGGGCGCTCGCCGGGTTCGCGTCGGCGCATCGTCGCGACCGGGTGGCAGGCACGGCGCGCGGTGCCGGAGCGCTGATCAACGACCTGACGACGATCGTCGTCGGCGTCGCCGCCTGGTTCGTGTTCGCGCTGTACCTGCACGGACCGCTGATCGGCGTGCGGCCGTTCGGATGAGCGGCGGCGTGCCCGGAACACCGGCCCGACCCTCTGCACCTGCGTACCGGGCAGCGAGCAGCGGAGCCTGCGCGACCCGATGAGCGAATCCCTTCTCGAACGGCCGGTCGCGCCGCGAACCAGCCTGCAGCGGTTGTGGCGCGACCTCGGTGCCGTCTACGCGGCCAACGGCCTGATCGGTTTCGTCTTCGCGGCCACCGGTCCGGTCGCC
>JAAZBL010000018.1 GCA_012513825.1 Limnobacter sp.
GAGCCGCCGAGCTGGCGCACCTCGCTGGCGACCACGTCCATGCCCACGCCGCGGCCGGCCAGGCGGCTGACTTCGTCGGCGGTGGAGAAGCCCGGCTCGAAGATGAGCGCATCGAGGTCGCTGTCGCTGAGGACCGCGCCCTCGCGCAGCAGGCCGCGCTGCACGGCGCGCCGCCGGATCGCGCCGCGGTCCAGGCCCGAGCCATCGTCGCCGACCTCCAGCACCACTTCCGAACCCTCGCGGCGTACCGCGATGCGGACCGTGCCTTCCTCGCGCTTGTTCGACCTGCGTCGCTGCTCCGGGGTTTCGACGCCGTGCGCGACCGCGTTGCGCAGCATGTGTTCCAGCGGCGCGGTCATGCGTTCGAGCACGTTGCGGTCGAGCTCGCCCTGGCTGCCGTCCAGCTTGAGCTGGACCTGTTTGCCGGTTTCCTGCGCTGCCTGGCGCAGCACCCGGCGCAGGCGCGGCACCAGCGCGTCGAACGGCACCATGCGCGTGCGCATGAGGCCTTCCTGCAGCTCCGAGCTCACCCGCGACTGCTGCAGCAGCAGGGTTTCGTACTGGCGGGTCAGGTCGTCCAGCGTCTGCTGCAGGCTGGTCATGTCGGCCGCGGACTCGCCGAGGCCGCGCGAGAGCTGCTGCAGGGTGGAGAAGCGGTCGAGTTCGAGCGGGTCGAAGGTGACATCGCCGGCATCGCCCTCGCGCTGGAAGCGGGCGATGATCTGGGCTTCGGTCTCGATGTCGAGGCGGCGCAGCTGGTCGCGCAGGCGCGCGTTGGTCTGCTCCATCTCGTTCATCGCGGCGCGGAACGCACCCAGCTGCTGCTCCAGGCGGGCGCGGTAGATCGCCACCTCGCCGGCGTAGTTGACCAGGCGGTCGAGCAGGTCGGCGCGGATGCGCACCTGCTCCTGCGGCGCGCGGATGGTGGCGTCGTCGTCGATGCCGAGGTCGGCAAGCGGACCCGAGAGCGGCGCCAGCTCCGCCCTGGCCGGTGCAGGCGCGGACTCGACCTCTTCCCCGGAAACCAGGGCCCGGCCGTGCGCCAGCGCGTTGAAGGCGTCGACCAGGGCCTGCGGCATGGCCACGGCGCGGCGTTCGCCGACCCGCGTCACCATCGCGTGCAGGCGGTCGAAACCGCCCTCGAGCAGGCCGATGCCGGTGCGATCGAGTTCGCAGCGCTGTTCGACCACCGCCTCCAGCAGCGACTCCATGGCGTGGCCAAGCTCACCGATGGTGAACGCGCCGGCCATGCGCGCGCCGCCCTTGATGGTGTGCAGATCGCGCTGCAGGCCGATCACGGGCTCGCGCGCGTCCGGCGCCTGGCGCAGCTGCGCGAGCAGGCCGTCGGAGTGGTCGAGCAGGTCGCCGGCTTCCTCGACGAAGATGTCCAGCAGTTCCTCATCCAGGCGCGAGGTGTCGAGCGCTTCGTCCGGATCCTCGTTGGCGAGCACCCGGGCAAGCAGGGCCGCAACCGCGGTGTCGGCGGCCGTGTTCTGCGCCTGCGCCTCGGATTCGGCTTCGAGGCGCTGGGCCTCCATGCGCTGGGCGTCGAGACGCGCGGCTTCGGCGCGCTCGGCTTCGAGGCGTTCGGCTTCCAGACGCTCCGCTTCGAGCCGTTCGGCTTCGAGCCGTTCGGCTTCGAGCCGCTCGGCTTCGAGGCGCTCGGCTTCGAGACGTTCGGCTTCGAGACGTTCGGCTTCGAGACGTTCGGCTTCGAGACGTTCGGCTTCGAGACGTTCGGCTTCGAGACGTTCGGCTTCGAGACGTTCGGCTTCGAGACGTTCGGC
>JAAZBL010000191.1 GCA_012513825.1 Limnobacter sp.
CGCGCCATCGCCTTCCAGGCGACGCGGCGCGGCGAATCGCCTTCCTGCCAGGGTCGCAAGGCGGCCAGGTCCTGTTCGCCGCGCCCGTGTGCCTGGCCTTCGCCGGCACTCGCCTGGCGGGCCGGCAGCGGGGCGCCGGGCGGCTCGGGCTGCGGATAGACGAGCAGGCGCAGTGCCGGCTGCCACCAGCTCCACGCGCGCCAGATGCCGAGCGGGAAGCGCGTTTCGATCCGCAGCCGTGGCGCCGGCTGCCAGCCGCGGCGTACGGCCGGCACCGCGATCGACACGCTCTGCTCCGCCCCCGCCGGCGCGTCGAAATGCTCGGGTTGCGACATGCCCGGTGCGAGGAAGGACAGCGCGAATCGCTCGATCGGGCCGGGGTTGCGCACGACGAGCTTCAACTCGGCGATCTCGCCGGCGAAGACCGGCTCGGCGCGTCCGGATCGCAGCACCAGCGAACTGAGGTTGCGCCAGGTCTGGAGCATCGCGACCAGGGCGACGGCGGCCACGAGGAAACTGAGCGCATATCCGAGCGACAGCCGGTAGTTGATCGACGCGATCAGCATCGTCAGCACGACGGTCGCGTACAGCAGGCCGGGACGCGTCGGCAGCACGAACACGTTGCGACTGCCGAGCCGCTGGTCGCCAGCCGCCGGACGGCGTCGCTGCGCGAAGGTCACGGCACGGGGACGGCCTCGAGCAGGCCGGCGACGAGTTCGGCGCGTGCCCGGTGCGAGGTCGCGACGCCGCGTGCCGGCCGCAGGCGGTGGCCGGCGACCGCGGTCAGCACGGCCTGGACGTCGTCGGGCAGCACGTGGTTGCGCCCGTCGAGAAGCGCCCAGGCGCGCGCGGCCTGGACCAGCGCAAGCCCGGCGCGCGGGCTCAGCCCTTCGGCCAGCGCGCTGCTGCGGCGGCTGTGCGTCAGCAGGTTCTGCACGTAGTCGATCACCGGCGCCGAGCAGCGGATTTCGCGCACGAGATTCTGCGCGGCCAGCAGGCTGTCCGGATCCATCGACGCTTCGAGCGCCGCCAGCAGTTCGCGCCGGTCGTTGCCTTCGAGGATCGCGCGCTCGGACTTCGGGTCCGGATAACCGAGCTCGATGCACATCAGGAAACGGTCGAGCTGCGACTCGGGCAGCGGGAAGGTGCCGATCTGGTCCTGCGGGTTCTGCGTGGCGATGACGAAGAACGGCTCGGGCAGCCGGTGCGGCGAGCCCTCGACCGAGATCTGGCGCTCCTCCATCGCTTCGAGCAGCGCCGATTGGGTCTTCGGAGACGCGCGGTTGATCTCGTCGGCCAGCAGCACCTGCGAGAACACGGGCCCCGGGTGGAAAACGAAGGCGGTCCGGTCGCGGTCGAAGACGGTCACGCCGACGATGTCGGCCGGCAGCAGGTCGTTCGTGAACTGCACGCGCTTGAATTGCAAGCCGAGCGAGATCGACAGCGCATGCGCGAGTGTCGTCTTGCCGACGCCGGGCAGGTCTTCGATCAGCAGGTGGCCGCGTGCCAGCAGGCAGGTCAGCGCGAGCCGGATCTGCGGCTGCTTGCCGACGACGATCGACCCCACCTGCGCGGCGACGGCCTGGATCTGCTCGAGCATTCCGGTGGGTTCCTGTTCGGGAGCGGTGCGCGGCTCGCGGGCCACGGCTCAGGCCACGACGAGGCGGCCTTCGAGTCTAAACCGCGGCGCTCCGGCAGCGCGTGCCGAAAACCCTGCGGTTTGGCGTGCAAGGCCGGCGCGCCGATAATCGGTTCGATGGCCGGTGCGAGCGGCACCGGGCGAGTCGAGACGACAGCATGGGCGGCAGCGCCGTCCGGAGACCCAGGAGAACCCAGATGTCCGCGATTCCCGCATCCCCGGCCGCGCAGCCGGCGTCCACGATCGGCCCGACGACGGCTGCCGCGGCAGCCACGCCCGACGCCCCGCCGGTGCTCGCCGAGCGCGACGGCGGTGTGCTGACGCTGACGATGAACCGGCCGGCACAGTTCAACGCGCTGTCGGCGGAGATGATGAGCGCACTGCAGTCGGCGCTCGAATCGGCGGCGGCCGATCCCGAGGTGCGGGTCGTCGTGCTGGCCGCCGCGGGCAAGGCCTTCTGCGCCGGGCACGACCTGCGCGAGATGCGCGCGACCCCCGGGCTGGATTTCTATCGCGAGCTGTTCGCGCAGTGCTCGCGGATGATGATGGTGATCCAGCGGATGCCGCAGCCGGTCATCGCGCGCGTGCACGGCATCGCCACCGCCGCCGGCTGCCAGCTCGTCGCGATGTGCGATCTGGCCGTGGCCGCGGAGGGCGCGCGTTTCGCCGTCTCCGGCGTGAACCTGGGGCTGTTCTGCTCGACGCCGTCGGTCGCGCTGTCGCGCAACCTCGGTCGCAAGCAGGCGTTCGAGATGCTGGTGACCGGCGA
>JAAZBL010000192.1 GCA_012513825.1 Limnobacter sp.
CCTTCGGACGGCCGGTCGTGCCGGACGTGTACAGCGTGTAGCTGACTTCGTTCGACTCGAGCCAGGTGACCGGCACTTCGGCGTCGAGATGGCGCTCGCGCAAGCTGGCCCAGTCGTGATCGCGCCCCTCGACCTTCTGCATCGGCGCGAGGCCGCGATCGACGAGCAGCACCGCCGGCGGCTTGTGGGCCGACGCGACGATCGCTTCGTCGAGCAGCGGCTTGTACGGAATCGCCTTGCCGTTTCGGGAACCGGCGTCGGCGCTGATCACGAGCACCGGCTCGGCGTCCTCGATGCGGCTGGCCAGGCTGTGCGATGCGAAGCCGCCGAACACGACCGAATGGATCGCGCCGATCCGCGCACAGGCGAGCATCGCGACGACCGCCTCGGGGATCATCGGCATGTAGATCAGCACGCGCTCGCCACGCGCCGCGCCGAGTTCGAGCATCGCGGCCGCCATCCGGTTGATCTCGCGATGCAGCTCGCGGAAGCTGTAGACGCGCTCCTGTCCGGTTTCGGTCGATACCCAGATCAGCGCCGGCGAGTCGCCGCGCTCTGCGAGGTGGCGATCGACGGCGTTGTGGCACAGATTGGTCAGCCCGCCGACGAACCAGCGCGTGAACGGCAGCCGCGAATCGTCGAGCACGCGTTCGAACGGGCGGTGCCAGTCGATCAGCCGTGCCTGTTCGCCCCAGAAGCCCGCCGGGTCGTCGATCGACCAGCGGTGGAAGGCTTCGTAGGACATATCCGCGTTCGTTGCGCCCATCGTGCCTGACTCCTCTCCAATCCGGGCCCGCTCGTCGCCGTTGCGGCGCCGGACCTCGCCGACGCTCGGCGCCGGCATGATTCGCGCATTCTACGGCCGGAAACCGCAGGCCGCTTGCGCAGGAACAAGCCCGTTCGATCCGGCGTTCGATGCCGGCCCGGCCGATGGGATCGGCGATGACGCTACTGGCGCGCGGCGCGTCGACCCGGCGCCGACGCGCCGGGCCTCGCCTTGCAGGCGGCACACGCTTCGGTGCTGGCGTCGAGCGCCGAACGCAGGCTGCATACCGAACGGCGGCAGGCGACGAAGCGGGTGCCCCGGCGCCGTGCCGCGTCGCGGTAGCCGCGCATTACGTTGTGACCGACGAAGTCGGTGAACAGGATCATGATGTCGATGCCACCGCCGATCGCGCGCTCGGCGCGCTGGGCCGAGGGGTCGCGTCCGGTCACGTGTCTTGCGATGCGGATTCCGTATTCGGCCAGAAGATCGGGGATGTTGCCGAGGCGGTCGGCACCAACGAGCAGCGCATTCATCGAGTCGATTCCGTGTTCGGTGAGGATGGCGTCCAGGCACCCGAATGCGGCGCCTTCCGGGAATGAGAATCATACTCATCTGCACGATACGGTCAACGGAATTGCGAACAAGTATCGATTACACTAAGCTTCGAAGCCTGTTCCCTGCACCACTGCGAGCCCACGACCCATGAGCAAACGCCCTGTCAACCTCCTCGCCGCGCCGGCTGCCGCCGC
>JAAZBL010000193.1 GCA_012513825.1 Limnobacter sp.
CGAAGTTCCCGACGATGCTGCTCGGTCACGTCGGCGACGGCAACTTCCACGCCGTGCTGCTGATCGACCCGCAGGATCCGGCCGAGGTCGAGGAAGCCGAGCGGCTGAACCGCGAGATCGTGCGCCTTGCGCTGTCGGTCGACGGCACCTGCACCGGCGAGCACGGGATCGGGCTGCACAAGGTCGACTTCCTGGAAGAAGAAGCCGGGGACGACGCGCTCGACCTGATGCGTCGCATCAAGCGTGCGCTCGACCCCGACAACATCCTGAACCCGGGCAAGATCTTCCGGCTCGACCCCGGTACCGCAAGCATCGACAGCTTCGCAGGTCGGTCATGACAGCCAGCGAACCGGGTCCGATCGCCGATTTCTCCGACGCCCACGCCGGAATCCTGGCGCGCTTCGAGCGGCTGCGCGAGCTGCCGCAGATGCTCGCCGACCCGGCCCGCGCCGGTGCCGCGCGCAAGTTCGCCGACGAGATGCTGCGCTTCTTTCGGCATGCGGTCTTCGAGCACCATGCCGAAGAGGAGGAGGCGCTGTTTCCCGCCGTGCTGCGCAGCGCGGCTCCTGGCGACGAGAAGGAACTGGTCCGGTCGCTGGCCTCCCGGCTGACTCGCGAACACCGCTCGCTCGAAGCGCAGTGGGCAAAGCTCGAACCGGCGATGAAGCAGCTCGCGCGCGGCAAGCCTGCCGATCTCGATCTCGCGGCGGTCGAGCGCCTGGCAGCCGAGTACACGGAGCACGCGCGCTTCGAGGAAAGCGTCTGGTTGCCGCTGTCGGCCAGGATCCTGAGCAGCAACGACCAGGCCGCGCTCGGGCTTACGCTGCACATGCGGCACGCGCTGGACAAGATCGTCGCTCACATCTGAGCATTGCGCCGGTCCGGGCGTCGCGCGCATCCGGGCGTCGCGAAGGTCCGAGCGCCGCGTTCCGAGCGCCGCGTTCCGAGCGCCACGTTCCGAGCGCCACGTTCCGAGCGCCGCGGACGTCCGAGCGAACGCGGGGTCCTCGGCTCAGCGGTGCAGGATCTGCCCGAGGAACTTCTTCGTCCGCTCGTTCTTCGGCGAATCGAAGAACTGCGCCGGCGCAGCCTGCTCGACGATCTCGCCCTGGTCCATGAAGATCACGCGGTCGGCGACCGCACGCGCGAAGCCCATCTCGTGCGTCACGCAGAGCATCGTCATGCCTTCGCGTGCCAGCATGACCATCGTGTCGAGGACTTCCTTGACCATCTCGGGGTCGAGCGCCGACGTCGGCTCGTCGAACAGCATGATCGACGGCGTCATGCAGAGCGCACGCGCGATCGCCACGCGCTGTTGCTGCCCGCCGGAGAGCTGGCCCGGGTATTTCTTCGCCTGGTCTGCGATGCGGACCCGTTCGAGGAACTGCATCGCCGTGGCCTCGGCTTTCGCGCGCGATTGCTTGCGAACCCAGATCGGCGCCAGCGTGCAGTTCTCGAGCACGGTCAGGTGCGGGAACAGGTTGAAGTGCTGGAACACCATGCCGACGTCGGAGCGGACCTGGTCGATGTTCTTCAGGTTGTCGGTCAGCTCGGTGCCGTTGACGACGATGCGCCCCTGCTGATGCGGTTCGAGCCGGTTGATGCAGCGAATCAGCGTCGACTTGCCGGACCCCGAAGGGCCGCAGACGACGATTCGTTCGCCGCGCGCCACGCGCAGGTCGATGTTCTTCAGCACCTGGAAGTCGCCGAACCACTTGCTCAGGTTCTCGATCAGGATCGCCGGCGTATCGCCGTCGGGCTGGGGGCGGTTCGCGCTTGCAGGCATCGGAGGGAAGTCGGTATGTGGGTCGAGTTTCGCGGGCTTCCGCCTTATCGCCGCTGGCCGCGGGCCAGGTCGCGCTCGAGCCACTGGCTGTAGCGCGACATCGCGTAGCAGAAGATCCAGTAGACGAAAATC
>JAAZBL010000194.1 GCA_012513825.1 Limnobacter sp.
GCATCGCTTCGTCCGCTGCGCTTCGGCACATGGAACGAATGATCCGCGTACGCGATCGATTCGAGCGTGGCCCGCTCGCCGAGCCGCTCGACGAGCGGGCGGAGCAGCTCGGGGTCGGCCAGCGCGTCGCGCTCGCCCTGCACGAACAGCATCGGAATCGCGACTTCCGAAAGATGCGCGCCCCTGGCGTCCGAAGGACGACGCGCCGCATGCAATGGAAAGCCGAGAAACACGAGGCCCCCGACGCCGGGCAGCGGCGACGCGGCCTGCGCCAGCGAAGTCATCCGCCCACCGAAGGACTTGCCGCCGGCGAACCTGGGCAGCCCGGGGAGTCGCTCCGCCGCGCGCGCGACGACCGCCCGCACGATGCGCTGCGCGAGCGCGGGAGGGTCGGGCCTGCGCCCGCCCTGCTCCATGTACGCGAACTGGTAGCGCAGCGTGGCGATGCCTCGCGCGGCCAGACCTTCGGCGACCGTAGCCATGAACGGATGGTTCATGCCGGCGCCGGCACCGTGCGCGAGCACCAGGCAGGCGCGTGCATCGGGCGGCGAGTGCAGCAGGCCGGAAACGCTGCTTTCGTCATCGATGGCGATGCGGACCGGCCTGGCCTCGTCGCGCGTCTCGTTCATCGCCGTCAACCGAGCAACTGCAGCGAGGCTGGTACATGCCGCCTGAGCAGTGCGTCCCGGGCCGCCCATTGATCGGGCCCGGACAGCGGTTCGAGGTAGCGCACCTCGCCCGCGATGAGCACGGCGATCGGGATGCCGTCGCGATAGAGCACGCGATTGCCGGTCAACGAAGGCACTCGCGCACCGGGGCTCAGCACACCGACCAGGTTCAGCGGGTCGGCGCCGCTCAGGCCGATCAGCATGCCGTCGCGTTCGCGGCGACGAATCTCGCGCAGCGAGCCGATCGCTTCGGGCGCGGCGAACTGTTCGCCCGACAAGCCGGCCACGAAGCGACCGCCGCGAATCTCGCCGCGCGCTTCGAGCCGTCGATAGCAGCGCAGCAGTTCGCGCCACGGCGGCAACCAGCGCGCCTCGCGTGCGACCAGATGCCAGAAGACGACGCCATAGCGGCGAAGCAAGCCACGTGCGACGTGTTCGACGACGTCCGGTGTCGCGCGCTGCGCCGGCGCAGGCGCACCCGGAGACCGTGTCGGGGATCGCTCCGAAGTCGCGGCTTGCACAGGCTCGCCCTGAGGCATCGTCGGGCGCCGGCGCGTCAGCGACCAGCGCCCCGCATCCTCGATGCCGAACAGCGCCGTACGGCGCGGCCGCCTGCGGCCCGCTGCCGGCCTGCGGCGCTCCGACGGTACGAGCAGCGCGCGCAGCCCGGCGAAGCTGTCGGCGACGGCGAGGCCGTTCGCCACGAGTTCGGCGAGCGCCTCTTCGAGCTGCGCGCGCAGCAGGCCGCAGCCTTCGACGATGTCGTCGAAGAACGAGGCGCCGTGCGCGTCGAGGTACGCGAAGACCTTGCGCGCGCCCGAGCCGAGCTGAACGTTGTCGCGCTCCGCCGCCAGCGCGTTCCACGCCGCGAGATTGCGGCGCTGGGCGAGCACGATCGGCGTCGTCCGGACCGGCGCCGGCGCCCTGCCCCCGGATGCCTGCAGCGGCGCGATCCGCGTCCAGACCACGCGCCCCGCGCGGCTGAGCTCGTCGAGCGAGGCCGGATCGTATTCGTTGACGCGCGCCGGCAGGATCTCGGTCTCCCAGGCCGCCGCCGGCGCTTCGAAGCCTTCGAGCTGCGCGACGATGCCGGCGACCGCGTCGGTACCCTCGACGCGTGCCTCGGGTGCGACCCGCTGCCATTCGAACAGGAAACGCAGGAAGTCGCGCTGCTCGACCGGCTCGATCTCGCGTCGCAGCCGGTTGACCGTGTAGCGATGGATGCGCGCGAGCAGGCGCCGGTCGCACCACTCTTCGCCGGCATCGCCGGTGAACCGCCCGCGGATCAGGCTGCCCTCGGCTTCGAGCCGCAGCAGCGCAGGCTCGACCTGCGCGGCCGTCAGGCCGAGCGGAGCACCGAGCCGCTCGGCCTCGACCGGGCCGAGCGCCTGCAGGCGGTCGCGCAGGATCTCGACGAGCGCAGCGTCGGGATCCCAGTCCCTCTGGTATTCGGGCGGCGCCTCGACCGAGCGAGCGGAACGCTGCGCCGAGGGAAAGACCGCAGCGAACTCCGGCAGTCGCTCTGCCGCGACCAGCACCGCCGACGAGGGCCCGAGCGCGAGCCGCGTCGCCCGCCTCTCACCGGTCAACAGGTCGGCGAAGCCGGGCCACGTCGCCTGCGCGCCGACTTCCGCTTCGGAGAAGAAACCGCTGGCCATCAGCGCGTCGTGCAGTTCGTCGGCATTGCGCGCCTGCGGCCAGGCCTCCTCGCGGACGCGGGCGATCGCGTCGGCGTCGAGCTTGCCGAGATCGGCCGCCGTCTCGGGATCGATCCAGCGGCGCGTCATCACCGCCTGCGTACGCCGCTCCTCGAGCGGTGCGTCGTCGAGGAATGCATACGGTCGAGCCGACAGGATCTCGTGCGCCAGCGGCGACGGTTCGGTCAGGTCGCATGCAACGATCTCGACCTCGCCGCGCTCGATCCGCCGGAGCACGCCCTCGAGGCCTTCGATGTCCATCGCCGCGTGCAGGCAATCGCCGATCGTCTGGCGCACCAGCGGATGGTCGGGTATCTCGCGTTCGCCGGGGAGGTTCTCGAAGCAGGCGAGCTGGTCGGGAAAGATCGCGCCGAGCAGGTCCTCGGCCGCCATTCGCTGGACCTGCGGCGCCACCTTGCGACCTCCGCGCATTCGCAGCAGCGCGAGCGCGATCGTCGCGTTCCAGCGCCAGCGCACGCCGAACATCGGCGCGTCGAGCAGCGCCTGCACCAGCAGCGGCCGCACCGTCGCCGACGACAGGTAGCGGGCGACCTCGGCCAGCGGAAAGCTGTGCGAGGCCGAAAGCGACAGCACGATCGCATCTTCGGTCGCGGCCGCCTGCAGCTCGAAGTCGAACTTGCGGCAGAAGCGCTTGCGCAGCGCAAGACCCCAGGCACGATTGATCCGGCTGCCGAACGGCGCGTGCACGACGAGCTGCATGCCGCCCGACTCGTCGAAGAAGCGCTCGAGAACGACGGTATCCAGCGTCGGCAGGCGGCCGAGCGCAGCCTTCGCGGCGGCCAGGTAATCGACGATCTGCTCGGCGGCCGACGCACTCAGCCCGGGCATCGCCTGGAGCCAGCCGGCCGTCGACGCGCGGGCGCGTCGCCAGACGGCGTCCGATTCGGCGATGCCGTCGCCTTCGGGACTCCCGGCACTCGCCGTCGGCCCGGCTTTCGCCTGAGGCCTGCCTTCGAGCGACGCACCGGCATCGAGGCGCTCGGCCACCGCTTCGCGCAGCCGCGACACGGCCGCCGACAACTCGGTGCTGCGTCCCGGCGCCTCGCCGAGCCAGAACGGCATGCCCGGCGGCAGGCCTTTGGCGTCCTCGACGCGGACCTTGCCGCGTTCGACGCGAAGGATCCGGTACGACACGTTGCCGAGCTGGAATACGTCGCCGGCGAGGCTCTCGACGGCGAAATCCTCGTTGACGGTACCGACCACCTGCGACTGCGGCTCGAGCACGACCGTGTAGTCGGCGTTGTCGGGAATCGTGCCGCCGGACGTCACGGCGGCGAGTGCCGATCCGCGCTGGCCGCGCAGCCGGCCGTTGACGGCGTCGCGATGCAGCAGCGCGGCGCGACGGCCACGCCGCGTGTCGTAACCCTCGGCCAGCATCCGCAGCACTTCGACGAACTCGTCGGGCTGCAGCCCGGCGTAGGGCGCGGCGCGCCGATACAGTGCGAGCAGCGCGTCTTCGTCCCATTCCTGCAACGAGACTTCGGCGACGATCTGCTGGGCCAGCACGTCGAGCGGCTTCCCGGGCACTTCGATCCGGTCGAGCTCCCCGCGAGCGACGGCGTCGAGCAGCGCCGCACAGTCGCATAGCTCGTCGCGCGACAGCGGGAACAGGCGCCCTTTCGGCACGCCGCCGACCGCGTGGCCCGAGCGGCCGACCCTTTGCAGCAAGGCCGCGATCGAGCGCGTGGTTCCTATCTGGCAGACGAGGTCGACGTCGCCGATGTCGATGCCCAGTTCCAGCGAGGCCGTCGCCACCAGCGCGCGCAGCTCGCCGCGCTTGAGCCGTTGCTCGGCGTCGAGCCGGTGCTCGCGCGAAAGGCTGCCATGGTGTGCGGTCACCAGTTCGCTGCCGATCCGCTCCGAAAGCTGGCGCGCGACGCGCTCGGCCAGCCGCCGCGTGTTCACGAAGACCAGCGTCGTCCGGTGTTCGTGCACGAGTTCGGCAAGCCGGTCGTAGACCTGCTGCCAGACCTCGCTCGACATGACCGCTTCGAGCGGGCTCGGCGGCAGTTCGATCGCCAGGTCGCGCGCCCGCACGTGGCCGGTATCGACGACCGTGCACAGCGGCGCACCCGTGTCGTTGCTGCGCTGGCCGACCAGGAAACGCGCGACGGTTTCGATCGGCTTCTGCGTCGCGGACAGCCCGATTCGCGTCGGTTCGCCGCCGGTCAGGGCGGCGAGCCGTTCGAGCGACAGCGCCAGATGCGCACCGCGCTTGTCGGGCGCCAGCGCGTGGATCTCGTCGACGATCACGCTGCGGGTCGTCGCGAGCATCGCGCGCCCGGACTTGCTGGTCAGCAGGATGTACAGCGACTCGGGCGTCGTCACGACGATGTGCGGCGCGCGCTTTCGCATCGCGTCGCGCTGGGCCTGCGGCGTGTCGCCGGTGCGCACGGCGGTCCGGATGCCGGCATCGGGCAGCCCCATCCGTTCGAGTTCGGCGCCGATGCCGGCGAGCGGCAGCTCCAGGTTTCGGTGGATATCGTTCGACAGCGCCTTCAGCGGCGACACGTAGACGATCCGCGTCTCGTCGGGCAGGCCCGACGGCGATTCGACGGCTTCGCGCACCAGTGCGTCGATCGCCGCGAGGAAGGCGGCGAGCGTCTTGCCCGAGCCCGTCGGCGCGGCGACGAGCGTGTGGCGGCCGGCTTGCAGCGCGTGCCAGGCTTCGAGCTGCGCCGGGGTCGGCGAAACGAAGGCCGACGCGAACCAGGCGCGCACCGCCGGATGGAACCAGCCAGGAATTTCGGTCATCGACACACTTTAGCGCGGCCCGACGCAGGCCTTGCCATAATCCGTCAGCGCTTCCGGAGATCGCCATGCCCGCATTCGACAGCCAGTCCTACCCGTACGCATCGCGCCGCAACGTCGTCCATGCGCGTCGAGGCATGGTGGCCACATCGCAACCGCTGGCCGCGCAGGTCGGGCTGCGGATCCTGCAATCAGGCGGAAACGCGATCGACGCGGCGATCGCCACCGCCGCTGCATTGACCGTGCTCGAGCCGACCGGCAACGGGATCGGCGGCGATGCGTTCGCGCTAGTCTGGTCTCGAGGCAAGCTGCACGGCCTGAACGCGAGCGGCCCTGCGCCGCGCGCGATCTCGCTCGATGCGCTGCGGGCGTCCGGCGCGACGAAGATGCCGCTGTACGGCCCGATGCCGGTCAACGTGCCCGGCGCACCGGGCTCGTGGGCGGCACTCTCGAAACGCTTCGGACGGCTCCCGCTCGCGAAGGTGCTCGCGCCGGCCATCGAGTACGCGCGCGACGGCCATGCCGTGACGGCGACGATCGCGCTCGCCTGGAAGACCGCCTACGAGCTGTTCCGGCGAGAGCTGCACGGCGAGCACTTCGCCGCCTGGTTCGACACCTTCGGCCCGGACGGCCGCGCGCCGCGCGCAGGCGAAGTCTGGCGCGCCCCCGATCATGCGGCGACGCTCGAATCGATCGCCGACGACGGCGCCGAAGGTTTCTACCGCGGTGCCCTCGCCGAGCGGATCGCGGGCTTCGTGAGATCGGCCGGCGGCGTGCTCGACGCTTCGGACATGGCCGACTTCCGACCCGAATGGGTCGAGCCGATCGGCGTCGATTACCGCGGGCACCAGGTCTGGGAGATTCCGCCGAACGGCCAGGGCATCGTCGCGCTGATGGCACTGAAGATCCTCGAGGGCTACGAATTCGAGCACCGCGACACGGTCCGCACGCACCACCTGCAGTTCGAGGCGATGAAGCTCGCGTTCGCCGACGGCATCGCGCAGGTCGCGGAACGCTCGCAGATGCGCGTGCGGGTCGAAGACCTGCTGTCGAGCGCCTATGCCGAAGAGCGCCGCCGGCTGATCGGCGAGCAGGCGTCCGAGCCGGCGCCCGGCAGTCCGCCTGCCGGAGGCACCGTGTTCCTGTGCACGGCCGACGACGAAGGCAACATGGTGTCGTTCATCCAGAGCAACTACCTGGGCTTCGGCTCCGGGCTCGTCGTGCCGGGCACCGGCATCGCGCTGCAGAACCGCGGTCACAACTTCTCGCTCGACCCGTCGCACCCGAACTGCGTGGCGCCCGGCAAGCGGCCGTACCATACGATCATCCCCGGCTTCCTGACGAAGGACGGCGAGCCGGTCGGCCCCTTCGGCGTGATGGGCGCGTTCATGCAGCCGCAGGGCCACGTCCAGGTCGTGATGAACACGCTGGATTTCGGGCTGAACCCGCAGGCGGCGCTCGATGCGCCGCGCTGGGAATGGACGGCGGGCAAGGCGTTCAACGTCGAACATACGATGCCGGAGCACCTGGTTCGCGGCCTCGCCGAACGCGGTCACCAGATCGCCCGTTCGAGCAACCCGCTCGCGTTCGGCCGCGGCCAGATCATCTGGCGCGACGGCGACGTGCTGGTCGGCGGGACGGAGCCGCGTACGGACGGCGCAGTGGCGGCATGGTGAGCAAGGGCGCGAGCCACTCCAAGGCCCTTCCGCAGGCGTAGAATTTCCGGATCCTCAGCGTCGGCTCGCTGCAGAGCCCGCCCGCCGCGGGATCCCCCGGCGCTCCAGCCGAGGGCACGCAGAATGGGAGATTCGCCATGTCCTGGGATCTCTCGAGCCGAAAGCTCTGGCTCGCCCCGTTGCTGGCAGTCGCCGGCTGGGGGAATGCGCAAGCGCAGCACGATCATCAGTTGACGCGACTCGGCACCGTCGAATTCGCGGTCGAGTGCAACGAGGCGGCGCGAACGCAATTCAACCGCGCAATGGCCCTCTACCACTCGTTCGTGTGGCCGGAGGCGATGACGGCATTCGACGCAATCGCCGCAGCCGATCCCGCTTGCGGCATGGCGCATTGGGGACGCGCCATGACTCTGCTCGACAACCCGTTCGTCTGGCCCAGCAATCTCCCGCCCGCCGTGCTCGATAAGGTTGCCGCGACGCTCCAGCAGGCCCGCTCCGCCGGCCTGAAGAGCGAACGCGAACAGGCCTATGTCGAGGCGACCGAGGCCTTCGTGCGCGACCGCGACACGCGCGACCACCCGGCGCGCGTGAAAGCCTTCGAAGAGGCCCTGGGCGAAGTGGCACGCCAGTACCCGCAGGACAAGGAAGCCGCGATCCTGCACGCCTTGGTGACCTCGGCGAACTTCGATCCGAAGGACAAGACCTACGCCAACCAGAAGCGCGCGGCGAGGATCCTCGAGCCGCTGTTCGCCGAGAACCCGCAGCACCCCGGACTCGCGCACTACCTGATCCATACCTACGACTATCCGGCGATTGCCAGCGAAGGCCTGCCGGCGGCAAGGCGTTACGCCGAGATCGCCCCGGACGCACCGCACGCGCTGCACATGCCCTCGCACATCTTCACGCGCGTCGGGCACTGGCAGGACTCGATCGCGTCGAACCGGGCCTCGGCACAGGCGGCCGGCGACACGACCTTCAATGCGCACCACGCGTTCGACTACATGGTCTATGCGCACCTGCAGCTCGCCGAGGACGATGCCGCCCGCAAAGCGATGCGGCAGTCGATCGCAATGAAACCGATCGACAACTTCGCCGCGGCGTACGCCTATGCAGCGATGCCGGCCCGCCTCGCGCTGGAGCGAGGCGAATGGGCCGAGGCGGCGAGGATTCCGCTGGAACCCGCTGCAGACGCCTATCCGTGGAACAAGTATCCGCAGGCCGAAGCCCTGAACGCGTTCGCGCGCGGGGTCGGCTCGGCGCGCAGCGGCGACGCGGCCGCGGCCCGGCAGCAGCAGACGAGGCTCGTGGCGCTGCGCGACGCCAGCAAGGTGCCGTACTGGTCGGATCAGATCGACATCCAGGCCGCAGTGGTCGGCGCCCTCGCCTTGTGTGCCGACGGGAAACGGCCGGAATGCATCGACGCACTGCGAAGCGTCGCGGCGCGCGAGGACGCAAGCGAGAAACACGTCGTCACGCCGGGGCCGATCTTGCCCGCCCGCGAGCTGCTGGCCGACACGCTGCTCGACGCGAACCAGCCGCGCGAGGCACTCGCCGAGTACGAGGCGGTGCTCGTCAAGGAGCCGAACCGGTACCGCGCCTTTGCCGGCGCGATGCTGGCCGCACGGCAGGCGGGCGACGAGGCGACGGCGCGCACCTACGCGAAGAAACTCGTCGAACAGACAGCCGACGCCCAGCCGGTGCGGCCGTCACTGACACAGGCACGCGAGCTGGTGGCGGCACGCTGAGCGGAAGCAACGATCACGCCGGGCGCGCATCGCGCGCCCGTTCGAAGACGGCGTTTCGAGCTGCCGTCGCCTCACCGACTGCCAGGCAACAAGCCCAGCTCGGCCAGCGTGTAGACGTCGGGCTGGCCGCGTGGCTCGAGGCCTTGCCGGCGCTGGAAGTCGCGTAATGCCTCCTCGGTCCGTTTGCCCCAGATTCCGTCGACAGCGCCGGTGGAGTGGCCCTGTTCGCCGAGCGAGCGCTGGATCAGCCGGATGGCGGCGGGATCGAGGTCGGACGGACCGGGCGCGCGGCTCGTCCGCCATGGTTCGACGGGCTTTCCGCCGTTCGGCAACAGCCCCAGCAGCGACAGCGTGTACGCGTCGAGCTCGCCTGAAGCCGGCATGCCGTGCGCGCGCTGCAGGTTCGCGATGGCTTCGGTCGTGCGCTCGCCCCAGACGCCGTCGACCGGACCGGTCTGCAGGCCGCGGTCGTCCAGGGCCTGCTGGATCGAGCGGATCGTCGCGGCGTTCAGGTCGCTCGGCGAGCGCGTCGAAACCGGTGGCGCCGCCGTGTCGTCGCGCTGCATCGATGCGGAAGTGCCGTCGAGCGGCACGCCGAGCGCAGCCAGCGTCTTCGAATCGGGCCGGCCCGTCGCCTCGAGCCCCTTGGCGCGCTGGAATTCGCGCAAGGCGGCGGCGGTTTTCGGGCCCCAGATTCCGTCGGCCGCGTCGACCGCATATCCACCCTGAATCAGCGAGTGCTGGACCATCCGGACCGTCGCGGTCGACAGACGGCTCGCTTGTGCCTCGGTGCGGACGTCGGCGCTGGCGGCTCGCGCCTGATCGGCGGCCGCAAGGCCGGTGAACGCGATCGCCAATGCGATCGTCAGGCCGCAGAGCTTCATTACCCGCAGCCGGGGCAAGGGCGGCGCGGTTCGGCAAGTCTGGTTCGCTTTCATCGTCGTTCTCCGAAAGCGGCCCCATCCTGTTGCGGGTCGCCAAGCGCCTTGACGAGGCCGTTGGCCGAATCGAGCAAATGCCGTTCCTGCGCAACCCACCGGCGACGGTCACCGCTGCGCGCGAATGCGCGCTTCGGCCGCCGCCTGATGCCGGAGGCGCTGCTCGAGCGTGGCTTCCGACAACTCGCCGACCCGCGAAGACACGAGGCGGCCGTTCGAATCGAAGAACAACGTCGTCGGCAGCGCCACCCGTCCGAACGACTTTCCGGCTTCCTGCCAGGGATCCAGCAGCACGTTGTCGAGCACGAGATTCTCCGCGTGCAGGAATCGCTCGACCTGCGCGGCGGTTTCGCCCTGGTTCAGGAACACGAAACGCACATCGGGATGGCTGGCCTGCGCCTGCTGGAGCACGGGCATCTCGCGCCGGCATGGACCGCACCAGGTGGCCCACAGGTTCAGGACCAGCGGCCTGTCCGTAAACTGCTGCAGTGCGACGCTGCGGCCGTCGAGCGCCCGCAGTTCGAGCGCCGGGATCCGAGGCGCCTGCTGGCTGCCCGGCCAGAAAGCCAGCACGATCGTGCCGATCACGCCGATCGTCGCGGTCACGATGCCGGCAGCCAGCAGCGGCCGCTTCGCCTGCGGACGCCGCCGCACGAGCGTCGACGCGTAGACGAACGCGGCGGCGGCGCCGATCGCGACGTCCCAACCGCCGTCGCGAACGTCGAGAATGCCGAGCGGATCGCGCAGGTAGGCGTCGTGCCACTGCCAGACATAGGCCAGCCGCGCCGCCACGAGGCCGACGAGCACGGTCCGCCAGAGCCAGGTCGTTGCGTCGACGCCCGAACGCAGGCCGCTGCGCCGGCCGACCGCGATGCCCAGGCCGATCGCGCCGAACGCGAGGAGCAACTGGGCCGGCCAGGCGAACGGGCCGATCTGGACGACCGGGCTCAGAGCAGCAGTTCCCTGACCGCTCCGCGCACGTCCATCTCGTACTCGAGCCCGACGACCGGCGGACGCACGTAGTACCAGACCAGCCCACCGCTCATCGTGCCGCGACTCGCCAACTCCTCGCCGACCAGGTGGCCGATGTTCTGGACCGTATAGGCCTGCGTCGTGACGGCATCCTGCCAGCCGAAGCCGAGCGCCTCGAGCCGCGATTCCATCTCCGCGATCACGAACCGCACCTTCTCCCGCAAGCCTTCGGGCGAGGTGTCGTTGTAGCGGACGATCCGTTCGGCGAACGGCCCGGGTCCGTCGGCCGCGTCTCCGCCCCCGGCGAGCGTGAAGCTGCGTCGCTTCGATCCCTGGGCAGGAACCGTATACGAGAACGCGAACATCGACGGCACCGGCGGCTTGTCGTAGATCGGGCAGACGTTGGTCCGCGCGACCGGATTCACGCCGTCGCGGTAGATGCCCCAGCGTTCGAGCGTTCCCACGTAGTGCTTGTTGAACTCGAGGAAGCCCTGGTCGGTGAACGGCTCGGGCGAGCGCAGTTCGCACTGCGCGAACGCGGTGGTCGGCCGCCCGATCGATTCGAGGTGCGCCTCGACCGCGGCGAATGCCTCGGCCATCGGCAGCGGCTTCGCGAAGCGCGCACGCTCGATCTCGTAGCCGTCTTCGGCAGCCACGCCGCTCGAATACTGGAACACGGCGGGAATGTAGCGATAGTTCCCCGGGCCGAACACGACCGTCTTCGACATCTCCTCTTTCTCCTCTGCTCGCGAAGTCGGGGACAGCATACAAGAGCCGCTGCCATCGGAACGCCTTGAACGGCCGATCCCGAAATCGGCCTCGCTCCCGTGGTAGAAGTGCCGGCGACACACGAAGATCGCAGGAGAAAGCAATGAACATCCGAGTCCTCTTCGTCAGGCGGCCGGTCGGCTGGGTCGACGAATCGTGCTTCCGGATCGAATCCTGCGACGAGCCGGCCTGCGGTCCCGGCGACGTGCTCGTGCAGGCGCTGTGGCTGTCGCTCGACCCTTATCTTCGCGGACGCATGAACGAGGGTTCCTCGTACGCGCCCGGTTTCGCGCTGGACCGTCCGGTCGTCTCGCGCGTGGTGGGCCGCGTCATCGAATCGCGCAACGAACGCTTCGCCGAAGGCGACCACGTCTGGGGATTCATGGACTGGGCGCTGCGCAGCGTGGCGCCGCGCGGCGAAGGCTTGAACCTGATCGACCCGGCGCTCGGCCGACCCAGCCTGGCGATCTCGGCGCTCGGCATGCCGGGGCTCACGGCCTGGACCGGCGCCATCGAACTCGGCAGGCCCCGACCCGGCGACACCGTCTACATCTCGTCGGCCGCCGGCACCATCGGTCAGCTCGCCGGACAGTTCGCGAAGCGCGCCGGGGCGCGAGTCGTCGGCTCGGCGGGAAGCGACGACAAGGTCGCCTACGTGCTGGAACACTGTGCCTACGATGCCGCGTTCAACTACAAGACTCGCGACATCGACGACGCCTTGCACGAAACCTGCCCCGACGGCATCGACGTCTACCTGGACAACGTCGGCGGCGCCACGCTCGAAGCGGCGCTGCGACACGCGAACGTCGCGGCGCGCTTTCCGGTCTGCGGGATGATCTCCACCTACAACGCGACCGAAGATCCCGGAATCAAGGGACTGCAGCAGTTGCTGTGGAAGCGGATCGAAATGACGGGTTTCATCGTCTCCGACCACCTGCACAAGCTGGCGGCCTACCAGGCGCGCGTCGCACCGTGGATTCGCGACGGCGAGATCCACTTCCACGAAGACATCGTTCATGGCATCGAACGCGCGCCGGCGGCGCTGATCGGGATGCTGAAGGGCGAGGCGATCGGCAAGCGGCTCGTGCAGGTGGCCTGACTCAGTCGAGCAGCCCCGCCCGCCGCGGCATCCACAGCACGAGTTCCGGGAACGCGATGCAGATCGCCAGCGCGATCATCTGCAGGAAGACGAAGGGCACGGCGCCGCGATACAGCTGTCCCATCGTGACCGACGGCGGCACCGCGCCCTTCATGAAGAACAGCGCGAAGCCGAACGGCGGCGTGATGAACGAGGTCTGAAGGTTCACGGCCATCACGACGAGCAGCCACGGCAGGAAGGCCGTGGCGCCGTTCACGTGCGAACCGAAGTCGAGCTGCGCCAACAAGGGACCGAACACCGGCAGCACGATCAGGCAGATCTCGAGCCAGTCGAAGAAGAATCCGAGCACGAAGACCAGCACCATGACGAAGATCATGACTTCCCAGGCCGACTGGATGCCGACCTGTGCGAGCAGGTCGACGATGACCTCGTCGCCACCCAGCGCGCGGAACATGTAGGCGAAGACCGAGGCGCCCATCGTGATGAAGAACACCATCGCATTGGTCAGCGCCGCCGACTCGATCAGCTGTCTCATCGAATCGCGACCCAGCGCCTTCTTCCACCAGGCGAGCAACAGCGCACCGGCACTGCCGACGCCGGCGGCCTCGGTCGGCGTCGCCCAGCCCATGAAGATCGAACCCAGGACCAGCGCGACGAGCAGCACCGGCGGCAGGAAGGACCGGAAGACCAGGCCCCACAGCGCCCCCGCACTCCCGGGGCCCAGTTGGGCCGGCATCGGCGGCGCGAGCCCGGGCTTCAGCGCACAGGCGATGCCGATGTAGAGCAGGTAGAGGACGGACAGCAGCAGCCCCGGAACCAGTGCGCCGGCGAACAGCGTGCCGACCGGGACCGCCATCAGGTCGCCCATGATCACCAGCATGATCGACGGCGGAATCAGGATGCCGAGCGTGCCCGAGGCGGCGATGGTCCCTACGGCGAGGCGCGCGTCGTAGCGCCGCTCGAGCATCGCCGGCAGGGCGATCAACGTGAGCATGACCACCGAGGCGCCGACGATCCCGGTCGTCGCAGCCATGATCGTGCCCATCAGCGTGACCGACATGGCCAATCCGCCAGGGATCCGCCGAGTCAGGATCTGAAGGGTCTTCAGCAACTCGGTCGCGATCCCGCTGCGCTCGAGCACGACGCCCATGAAGATGAACATCGGAATCGCGACGAGCACCTGGCTGGCCGCCACGCCGCCCCAGATCCGGATCAGCAGGTTGTAGAACTGCAGCGGGTTGAAGACGTCGAGCGCCCATCCGATCGCACCGAAGGCGAGCGAAACGCCGCCCAGGATGAGCGCCACCGGAAAACCGGTGAACAGCAGCGCCGCCATGACGACGAACATCACGACGCCCAGATGATCGATCAGCCAGTCCATGAACCCGTTCTCACGGACCGGCGTGCGGCGGCCGCGCGGCGTCGGCCAGTTCGCGCGGGCCGAACAGGAAGACGATCAGCCGCGCGAGCACGGCGGTGACCGCCGCCAGCAACAGCAGCAGGCCGAATTCCATCAGCGTCTTGGGAATCCAGCGCCACGGCAGGCCGGTGGCCGACTCCGAACCTTCGCCGCCGACGAAGGACTTCCACGCGAAGTCGGCGCCGTAGTTCAGCAGCACCAGGCAATACGGCACGGCGAACACCAGCAGGCAGACGAGTTCGACCCAGGCGCGCGTCCTGGGCGTGCAGCGCGACACCGCCAGGTCGATGCGGACGTGCGCGTTGCGCACGTAGGCCGCACCGATCCACAGCATGAACAGCGCCATGTGCAGGTGCCACTCGAGTTCCTGCAGGCGCGTCGAACCCACCCCCGGAATCTGGAAACCGAACTTGCGGGTGACGACGTCGGTACAAATGACGAGCGTGTTCAGTACGAACAGCCAACCCGCGGCCATTCCGATCCGGACCAGCACGCGCTCGACGAGCCGCGCGTATGCGAGCAGCAACCTCACGGATTACTTCAGCATGCCGTTCTCGCGCCAGATCGCGTATTCCTTGCGGAAGTTCGAGTAGGACTCGAAGACCTTCTTGAAGTTCGGGTTCTTCTCGGCCTCTTCCTGCGCGACTTCATGCCAGGCTTTCTCGAAAGCGGCGATGAACTCCGGGCTCCAGGTGCGCAGCTCGGCGCCCTTGGCCTTCATCTCCTTCAGCGCAACGAACTGGCTCGCCTCGCCGTTCGCGATCGTGTCGCGGATCGAGTCGCCGCAAGCCTGCTCCAGGACGGCCTTCTGCGTATCGGACAGCGCATCCCACTTCTTCTTGTTCACCAGCAGGTCGATCGCCGTGGACTGCTGATGCCAGCCCGGCAGGTAGTAGTACTTGGCGACCTGGTAGAAGCCGAGCTTCAGGTCCATCTGCGGCGTCGAGAACTCGGCCGCATCGAGCGTACCGAGCTGCAGCGCCTGGTAGATCTCGCCCGGGGCGATCAGTTGCGTGGCGACGCCGAGCTTCTCCATGACCTTGGCGCCCAGGCCCAGGAAGCGCATCTTCATGCCCTTCAGGTCGTCGAGCGATTCGATCTCCTTGCGAAACCAGCCCGCGCCTTCGGGCGGAACCATCGCGCAGGTCATCGCATGGATCCCGTGGGGCTCGTACATCTCGGCCATCAGCTCCTTGCCGCCGCCGTAGGTCAGCCAGGCCAGGTACTCGGCGCTCGACGGACCGAAGGGGACGCTGGCGAAGAAGTTGAACGCGCTGTCCTTGCCCGACCAGAACGCCGACGCCGTCCAGGCCATGTCGACCGAACCCTGCGAGACTGCATCGAAGGACTGCAGTACCGGCACCAGCGCGTTCGGCTCGTTGAACTTGATGTTGATCGTGCCGCCCGAGGCGCGCGCGACCTTCTTCGTGTATTCGACGCCCGATTCGCCGAGCAGCGGCAGCGACGCGCCGTAGGAGCTCGCCATCTGCAGCCGCACCTTCTTGTCCTGCGCCAGCGCGGCGCCCGAGCCGATCGTTGCGACGACCGCCGCGATGGCGGCGATCCGGATGCCAGTCAATTTCTTGCTCATCGTTCCGTCTCCTTTTTCGGTTTCAATGGGACTTCAGGATCGACGCATCGACGCCCTGCACTGCCGGAACACCGGCAAGCTTCATCGACAGGGCGAGTTCGTCGGTCAGGATCTGCAATGCGCGGCGTACGCCGCTTTCGCCGGCCACCGCGGCACCGAACAGGGCCGCGCGGCCGATCGCGACCGCCTGCGCGCCGAGCGCGAGCGCCTTCAGCGCATCGACGCCGCGGCGCACGCCGGAATCGATCAGCAGCGGCACCCGGCCGGCGACGGCTTCGGCGATCGCCGGCAAGGCGTCGGCCGACGCGATCGCACCGTCGAGCTGCCGCCCGCCGTGATTCGAGACCCAGATGCCGTCGACGCCGAGTCCGACCAGGCGCGCTGCGTCGGCCGGATGCTCGACCCCCTTGACCAGCAACTTCCTGGGCCAGCGTTCGCGCAGCCGCGCCAGGTCGTCCCAGCCGTAGGCCGCGTTCAGGTTCTGTCCGACCCGCGCCGCGATGGTCAGGCCGGCACTCTCGTCGCCGAGCATTCCCCGCACGTTCTCGAAGCGCGGAAGGCCGCCGCGGATCATCCGCAGCGTCCATCCGGGATGAGCGAGCACGTCGACGAGCTGGCGAGCGCTCATCCGCAGCGGGATCGAGATGCCGTTGCGCAGGTCGCGTTCCCGCTTTCCCCCGGCCGGCAGGTCGACCGTCACGACCAGCGCTTCGTAGTCCGCCTCGCGGGCGCGGTCGACGAGCTGGTCGGTCAGCCGCTGGTCGCGCAACACGTAGAGCTGGAACCACAGCCTGCCCTGCACCAGTTCGGCCATCCGCTCGAGGCTGGTGGTAGCCATCGTCGACAAGGTGTACGGGATTCCGCAGGCCGCCGCCGCCCTGGCCAGCGCGAGATCGGCCTGCGGCCATGCGAGCACGCACGAACCCATCGGCGCGATCACGAACGGAGCGGACGCGGTCCGCCCGAGGATGTCGGTATGCAGATCGGGCTTTGAAACGTCGACGAGCACCCGCGGCACGATCCGTCGGCGCTCGAACGCGGCACGGTTGTCGGCCAGCGTCAGCTCGTCTTCGGCGCCGCCGTCGATGAATTCGAACACCGAGCGCGGCAGGCGCCGCCTGGCAAGGCGGCGCAGGTCGCCGATCGACAGGGCGGCGATCGCGGCCCGGGATCCGCCGGTGTTCATTCGACCCGTTTCGGCGCGGTGCATCCGTTGCGCGCCAGGTTGGCGGCCAGGACGCTCATCGCCCGGTAGACGTCGCCGGCCAATGGATGCCAGCTCGCGACGACTTCGCCCTGCTTGCGCACGACCTCGAGGTCGCCGCGCGCAGCGGGGCCGGTCAGCGACGCGGCCGGCCCGAGCGCCAGCGCGTTGTCGACCGTATGGCGCAACAGCGCCTCGTTCAGCCGGGGGATCAATTCGTCGGGGACCCCGGCCTCGCGCCAGGCCTCGCGGGCGATTCCCTGCAGGACCACGGTGAAGTTGCTGCAGAAGACCGCGGCGGCGTGGTAAAGCGACTTCGATTCGGTCGCGACATCGAAGCACAGGCCGCCGATGCCCGTCAGCAGTTCACGCACGACCGCGACTGCGTCCGGGTCGCCTTCCAGCCCGCAAGGCGTTCCTGCGAACTGGCTGACACCGGTCTGCGGCGACGCGAAGTTCAGCGACGGGTGTGCGCTGGCAAGCCGCAGTCCGCGCCGACGCAAGGCTCCGAGCGCGTCGGCGGGAAAGAAGCCGCTGCAGTGGAACGCAACGGCAGGACCCTCGGGCTCCGGCGCAGCGTCGAGGACCAGTTCGAGCGCCTCGGCCGCCAGCGAAATCTGCGTATCGGGAACCCCGATCAGCCAGACGTCGGCCGGACGGATCTGCGAGAGGCGCGCCACTGGACGCCCGGCTCCGATGAATTCGCCGGCCTGCTGTGCGCTGCCCGGCGTGCGTGCATACAGGTCCTGCACTTCGCACAGGCGTCCCCGGTGCAGCAACGCAGCCAGCGTCTGGCCGACGCGTCCGCAGCCGATCACGTTCAGGGTCTTCATCGAAAAACCGGTACTCGCGCCGAGCCTTTGCGCACAATGAAGGCGCAGACTTTAGGCGGCTGGCGGGCAAGTTGTCAAATTTGTTTACCTGCCGATCCGCGCCGGGAAAAAATCGACCCGCCGGGAATGGCGGCGCCACCCGCAGTCGCTTCGACTGCGCGGAACGGCACGATGCCGCCGAGCAGGTGAAGTTTGCTAACCTGCCGCAGCTTCAGGAGACCGGCACCCCCTACTTGCCCGACGCGCGACCACGACATGAGCAAATCGCAGACAGCCACTTCGCACCCGGGACGCCGCAGGACCGGACCGCCGGTCGGCATGCCCGGTGCCGAAGGCAAGCGTATCGCGGAACGACGGCTGGGCATCGCCTCCGCGCCGGTACGACACGAACGCTTCTCCGAACAGGTCTACGATGGCCTGTTCCATTCGATCATGTCCGGAAAGCTCGGGCCGGGAGCCAGGCTGCCACCCGAAATCGAGCTGGCTGCGATGTTCGGCGTTTCGAGGCCGGTCGTACGCCAGGCGCTCGACCGCCTGCGCCGCGAGCATCTGGTCGAGTCGATTCGCGGTTCCGGCACCTTCGTTTGCGCCGATCCCCCGCCGATGCCGGTCGTGCCGCTGGCGCGCAGCGCTGCCGCGATGAGCCACTTCCTGCACGGGCTCGAACTGCGGCTGGTGATCGAACCCGAATGCGCATATCTGGCGGCGCTGCGCCGCAAGCCCGAACATCTCCAGGTCATGCGCGAGATGCTCGAAGGCTTCGAACGGGCTTCGCAGCGCGGCGACGTGGCCCATCACTTCGACTTCGGGTTTCACCAGGCGATCGCCGACGCGACCGGAAACCCGCGGATGGCACACACGCTCGAATCGCTCGAATACGACTTGAGCCACGCCGTGAGCCTGTGGCGCCATCTGGCCCGCGTGAAGCCAGCGCACGACCTCCAGGCGGCGCTCGACGAGCACCGGGCGATCTACCGGCACATCGTCGACCGGGACCAGGAGGCGGCACGACGGGCAATGCGCGGTCATCTGGAAAATGCGCGAATCCGCCTGCTCGAGGTCGGCGGGGACATCTGAAGTGAAGCGCCTCGTTTCCGCACCGAACCTCGCGCTGGCTACCCTGTGGGCCGATCAGCTCAACGCCGCAGGGATCGACGCGAGCGTCCAGCGCCGATGGGCCGGCAGCATCAGCGGCGAGATTCCGCCGGACCAGGCGCTGCCGGAAGTCTGGATCCTCGACGACGAGCGCTACGACGCCGCGCTGCGCCTGCTGCACGAGCTGCGCAATCCGCCGTGGCGACATTGGGTCTGCCGGAACTGCCTGGAACACGTCGACGGGCCGTTCGAGCAGTGCTGGAATTGCGGCGCGCAGCGTCCGGCGTGAACGCGCATCGCGAGCGCGACGCCACCGGTCGGTCGCGGGGATCGCGGCCGGCCCGCCCGCAGGGCACAGGGGCCTTCGCTGCCGGGTGCTAGGCCCTTCGCTGCCGGGTACCAGAACTGCTCGCGCGATTGCACTCGCTCCTAATCGGCGGGCCGCCACCGGAAGGCCGCCGCAGCAACGCCCGACCATGTACCTGATCGCCTTCGCCACCGACTACGACGGAACGCTCGCACACCACGGCGCGGTCGACGAACCGACGCTCGCGGGCCTCGAACGGCTGCGCGAGAGCGGTCGCAAACTGCTGATGGTCACCGGCAGGGAGCTGCCCGACCTGCAGCGGGTCTTCGACCGCCTCGACCTGTTCGACGTCGTCGTCGCCGAAAACGGCGCCCTGCTCTATTTCCCGCAATCCCAGGAGGAGCGGCCGCTGGCCGCCGAACCCCCGGCCGAGCTCGTCGCCGCGCTCGAAGCGCGCGGCGTGTCCCCGCTTTCGGTCGGCCGCGGCATCGTCGCCACCTGGGAACCGCACGAAACCACGGTGCTCGAGTGCATTCGCGAGCTCGGGCTCGAATGGCAGATCATCTTTAACAAGGGCGCCGTGATGGTGCTGCCGCCGGGCGTCAACAAGGCGACCGGACTGGCGGCCGCACTCGACGAACTCGGGCTTTCGCCGCTGAACGTCGTCGCGATCGGAGACGCCGAGAACGACAACGCGTTCCTGAAGGCCAGCGGTTGCGCGGTCGCGGTGGCCAATGCGCTCGACGCGGTCAAGCAGACGGCCGACCTCGTGACCCGCGCCGACCACGGAACCGGAGTCGTCGAGGCGATCGATGCGCTGCTGTCGGACGAGTCGCTGCCGACGGCGCTGGCAGCACGGCGCCGGCGCATCGTTCTGGGCCCCGACGACGAGGCCGGCCTGACCGTCGATGGCGGCGCCGTGCTGATCGCCGGCTCCTCGGGTGTCGGCAAGTCGACGATGGCAACGGCAATCGTCGAGAAGGCGCTCGAGCAGACCTTCCAGGTCTGCGTGCTCGACCCCGAAGGCGATTACGACGAACTCGAAGGCGCTGTCGTGCTGGGCGACGCCGAACGCCAACCGGCCGCGCACGAGGTGATGGACTTCCTGCGTACGGACCCGGCAAGTCCGCCGCTGGTCGTCAACATGCTCGGATACGACGTCGCCGACCGGCCTGCATTCTTCCGTCAGTTGATCGGCCAGATCGCCGACCTGCGTGGCGAGCTCGCGCGGCCTCACTGGCTGCTGATCGACGAGGCGCACCACATGCTGCCGGCCGCCTCGGACGTGGCGACGGCCGCGCTGCCCGTCGAGCTGTCGGCCACGATCTACGTGACCGTGCATCCCGAGATGATGGCCCCGCAGGCGCTGCGGACCGTGCAGACGGTGGTCGCCGTCGGCTCCGAAGCCGTCGAGGTCCTGCGCAGCTTCTGCGAAACGATCGAAGTCGAGCTCCCGCCGGTTCCCGACGGCGACCCGGAGCAGGCGGTGCTGTACTGGCGCCGCGACTCCGGCGAACCGCCGCGGTGGATCCGCCC
>JAAZBL010000195.1 GCA_012513825.1 Limnobacter sp.
GATCGACGACGGCCTGTTCGAGCGCTTTCCCTGCGACGCGGTTTACGCGATGCACAACTGGCCTGCGCTGCCGCCGGGCAAGATCGCCGTGCGGCCAGGCCCGATGATGGCCGCCGCCGACCGGATCACGATCACCGTCGAAGGGCGCGGCGGCCACGGCGCGCACCCTTACCAGAACATCGACCCGGTGCTCGTCGCCGCGCACATCATCACGGCGGCTCAGTCGATCGTCTCGCGCAACGTGCACCCGCTCGATGCCGCCGTCGTCAGCCTGTGCGCGATCGAGGCCGGCAACCTCGGCGCCATGAGCGTCGTGCCGCGCGAAGCCAGGATCGTGGGCACGGTCCGCACGTTCAAGCCCGAGACGCAGGACATGATCGAGACGCGGCTGTCGGCGCTGGCCGCTTCGGTGGCCGGCGGCTTCGGCGCGCAGGCGCGGCTGAACTACGAGCGGATCTATCCGGCCACGATCAACAGTCGCGACGAGGCGCTGTTCGGCCAGCAGGTCGCGGCCGAACTGGTCGGCCCCGAGAACCTGGTCGCCGACCTCGAGCCGAGCATGGGCGCCGAGGACTTCTCGTTCATGCTGCGCGTCCGGCGCGGCGCCTACTTCCGCATCGGCCAGGGCGGCGCCGAAGCCGGCCGCCTGCTGCACAATACCCGCTACGATTTCAACGACGAGATCCTGCCGCTGGGCGCCGCACTGTTCGTGCGGCTGGCCGAGCGCTCGATGCCGCTCGCGGCCGGTCGCTGAAAGGCCCGCTCGGGCATCTTCAGCCGACGCGGCCGCGCGCGGGTAAGCTGCGCCAAACAACCAGACCACCAACGACCGGAGCCGAGACATGAGCCTCACCACACGATCGACACTGCGCAGAGGGGCGCTGGCCCTTGCCCTGACGCTGGCACTGGCCGGCGCGGCAGGCGCCAAGACCTTCCGCGTCGCCGACCAGGGCGACGCGCTGTCGATGGACCCGCACTCGCTGAACGAATCGCTGCAACTCTCGTTCACCGGCAACATCTACGAGCCGCTCGTCGCGCGCGACAAGAAGCTCGGCCTGGTCCCCGGCCTCGCCACGAAGTGGGAGCAGACCAACCCGACGACATGGCGCTTCGAGCTGCGCAAGGGCGTCCAGTTCCACGACGGCACCCCTTTCACCGCCGACGACGTCCTGTTCACCTTCGCCCGCGTGGCCGGCGAAGGTTCGGACATGAAGTCCTACGTCAACGAAGTCGCCGAGGTCCGGAAGATCGACGATCACACGGTCGAGATCGTGACCAAGGCGCCGTTCCCGATCCTCCCCGACGTCATCTCGCTCGTCTACATCATGAGCGAGAAATGGTCGGTCGAGAACAAGGCGGAACGGCCGGTCGACAAGCGCAAGGGCGTCGAGAACACCGCGTCGTTCAAGGCGAACGGCACCGGCCCGTTCCGGCTGAAGTCGCGCGACCCGGGCGTGCGCACCGTGCTCGTCCGCAACGGCACCTACTGGGACGAGATCGAGTCGAACGTCGACGAGGTGGTCTTCACGCCGATCGGCAACGACGCCACGCGCGTCGCCGCGCTGATCTCCGGCGAGATCGACATGATGCAGCCGGTGCCCGTGCAGGACATCGCGCGGCTCCAAAAGAGCACCGGCGTCAACGTGCTGCAGGGTCCCGAACTGCGCACGATCTTCCTCGGCATGGACCAGGCGCGCGACGAACTGCTGTTCTCGAACATCAAGGGCAAGAACCCGTTCAAGGACGTTCGCGTGCGCCAGGCCTTCTACCAGGCGATCGACATCGAGGCCATCAAGTCGCGGATCATGCGCGGTGCCGCCACGCCGACCGCGCTGATGGTCGCCCCCGGCATCAAGGGCTTCGACCCGGCGCTGAACAAGCGGCTGCCCCACGATCCGGAAGCCTCGAAGAAGCTGCTGGCCGAGGCCGGCTATCCGGACGGCTTCGAAGTGAAGATGAACTGCCCGAACGACCGTTACGTGAACGACGGCGAGATCTGCCAGGCGATCTCCGGGATGCTCGCCCGGATCGGGGTCAAGGTGAACCTGGAGGCCGAGACCAAGGGCACCTACTTCCCGAAGATCCTGTCGCGCAACACCTCGTTCTACATGCTTGGCTGGACGCCCGGCACCTACGACTCGCACAACGTGCTGAACGCGATCCTCGGCACGCCCGATCCGTCGGGCCGCGGCCAGTTCAACCTGGGCAGCTACAGCAACAAGCGCGTCGACGAGCTCGCCCGGCTCGTTCAGTCCGAGACCGACGAGGCCAAGCGCAACGCGATGATCCACGAAGCCTTCAAGATCCACCAGGACGAAGTCGGCCACCTGCCGCTGCACCAGCAGGCGCTCGCCTGGGGCACGCGCAAGAACGTGTCGCTGGTTCAGTTGCCCGACAACTTCAACCCGTTCAAGTGGGTCGTCCTGTCCGGTGACTGATCGACACGCAGCCCCCGCGGCGGCAGTGACGCAGGCGGCCCCGGGGGCGCTGCGCCGCTTCCTCGACAGCGACCTGTGGTTCGGCTTTCGCACGAACCCGGTCGCGATCGGCGCGGCGCTCGTCGCTTTCGTGATGATCTTCGGCGCGCTCTTCGCGCACTGGGTCGCGCCCCACCGGCCTTTCGACCTCGCGTCGCTGTCGCTGATGGACTCGCTGCTGCCGCCGGCCTGGATGGCCGAAGGCCAGTGGACCTACCCGCTCGGCACCGACGACCAGGGCCGCGACGTCCTGTCGACGATCCTCTACGGCTCGCGGATCTCGCTGCTGGTCGGCGTCGCCTCGGTGCTGCTGGCGATGACGATCGGTGTCGGGCTCGGCCTGCTGTCGGGCTACCTCGGCGGCCGGATCGACGCGTTCATCATGCGCGTGGCCGACGTCCAGCTGTCGTTCCCGGCGATCCTGATCGCGCTGCTGATCGACGGCACGGCGCGCGCGATGCTGCCCGGTGCGCACAGCGAATGGCTGGCGATCGCCGTGCTGGTCGGCTCGATCGGGCTCGCCAACTGGGTCCAGTACGCGCGAACGGTCCGCGGCTCGACGATGGTCGAAAAGAACCGCGAATACGTGCAGGCAGCCCGCGTGATCGGCGTGCGCCCCTGGCAGATCATGCGTCGCCACGTGCTGCCGAACGTCCTCGGACCGGTGCTGGTGATCGCCACGATCAACGTCGCGCAGGCGATCATCACCGAAGCGACGCTGTCCTTCCTCGGCGTCGGCGTGCCGCCGACCTCGCCCTCGCTCGGTACGATGATCAACAGCGGCAACAACTTCCTGTTCTCGGGCGAGTGGTGGCTGGTCGTGTTCCCCGGGCTGGCGCTGGTGCTGCTGTGCATGTCGGTGAACCTGCTCGGCGACTGGCTGCGCGATGCGCTGAATCCGAAGCTGCGCTAGCGCGTTCGTTCATCGGATGAGCCGGATCCCGCCCATGTCCATCCCCGCCGCCCGCCCTTCTCCATCCGATCGGTCGGCTGCGGGAAACGCCGCCGCGAACGAGGCGAGCCCGCCGCTGCTGTCGGTCGAAGGGCTGCGCGTCGAGTTCCCGACCCGGCACGGCACGCTGCTCGCGCTCGACGATGTCTCGTTCACGATCGGGCCCGGGGAAGTGCTCGGCGTCGTCGGCGAATCGGGCGCCGGCAAATCGCTGACCGGCGCCGCGATCATCGGGCTGCTCGAACCGCCGGGGCGCATCGCCGGCGGCGAGATCCGCCTGTCCGGACGCCGGCTCGACGATCTGCCCGCGTCGGCGATGCGCAAGATCCGGGGTCGCGAGATCGGCGCGATCTTCCAGGATCCGCTGACCTCGCTGAACCCGCTCTACACGGTCGGCCGGCAACTGGTCGAGACGATCCGCGAACACCTGCCGCTGAGCGGAGCGCAGGCCCGCGAACGCGCGATCGAGCTGCTGAACGCGACCGGGATCCCGGCGGCCGAAACGCGGATCGACCACTATCCGCACCAGTTTTCCGGCGGCATGCGCCAGCGCGTCGTCATCGCGCTGGCGCTGGCGGCCGACCCGAAGCTCGTCGTCGCAGACGAACCGACGACGGCGCTCGACGTCTCGATCCAGGCGCAGATCATCACGCTGCTGAAGACGCTGTGCCGCGAGCAGGGCACCGCGGTCATGCTGATCACGCACGACATGGGCGTGATCGCCGAGACCGCCGACCGTGTCGCCGTCATGTACGCCGGTCGCATCGCCGAGATCGGACCGGTCGCCGAACTGATCCATCGGCCGAAGCACCCCTACACGATCGGCCTGATGGGATCGATTCCTTCGGTGGTCGACGAACGCGAACGGCTGACCCAGATCGACGGCGCGATGCCGCGCCTGAACGCGATCCCATCGGGCTGCGCGTTCAACCCGCGCTGTCCGCAAGTGATGCCGGTATGCCGCGAACGACGGCCGGAGCTGATCGACACCGGCAGCTCGCGGGCCGCCTGCTGGCTGCACGACGCGAGCGTGGCCGGCACGGCAGCGGCACGGGCGGCGGCCGTGGAAGACGACGCGGCCGTCCTGCGCGAGCCCGCGAAGCCCGCCGAGCACGCGACCGCCTCGGGGAGGCCGCAGTGAGCGCGGTCGTGACGCCAGCCGGCTCGCCGTCGGTCCTGGAGGCGGTCGGCAATCGCCCGCTGGTCGAAGTCGACGGCATCGCGAAGATCTTCGACGTGTCCGCGCCCTGGCTGAACCGCGTGCTCGAGCGCAAGCCGAGGCTGCTGCTGCACGCGGTCGACGGCGTGTCGTTCGCGATCGAGCGCGGCGAGACGCTGGCGCTGGTCGGCGAATCGGGCTGCGGCAAGTCGACGGTTGCGAGGATGCTGGTCGGGCTCTACCGTCCCACGCGCGGGCGCGTCAGCATCGACGGCCACGACCTGGCCGAGCTGTCCGGACCGGCCGGCCAGGCGCTGCGTCGACGGATCCAGATGATCTTCCAGGATCCGTATGCGAGCCTGAACCCGCGCTGGAAGGTCGCCGACATCATCGCCGAGCCGATCCGCGTCCATCGCCTGCTCGCCGGTGAAGCGGCGATCCGCGAGCGCGTCGGCGAGCTGTTGCGGCACGTCGGCCTCGCGCCGGTCGATGCCGCGCGATTTCCGCACCAGTTCTCGGGCGGGCAGCGGCAGCGAATCTCGATCGCCCGAGCGCTGGCCTCGCAAGCCGAGTTCCTCGTCTGCGACGAACCGACTTCGGCGCTCGACGTCTCGGTGCAGGCTCAGGTGCTGAACCTGATGCGCGAACTGCAGAAGCAGGGCCGGCTGACCTACCTGTTCATCTCGCACAACCTCGCGGTCGTCCACCATGTCGCGGACCGCGTCGGCGTCATGTACCTGGGCCGCATCGTCGAACTGGCACCGAAGCGGACGCTGTTCGCGACTCCGCAGCACCCGTACACCCGGATGCTGCTCGACGCGATCCCGGACGTCCGCATGACCGGCCGGCCCCGGACCCCGGTCGCCGGCGAAGTGCCGAACCCGCTCAATCCGCCTTCGGGCTGCACCTTCCATCCTCGCTGCCCGCATGCGAACGAACGCTGCCGCATCGAGCAACCCGTTCTGAAGCATGCGCCGAGCGGCGGCCGGACAGCCTGCCACGCGGTCGAGGAAGGCAGGATCTGAGGCGGGGCGCTGCGATCAGCGCGGCGCCGTCACTGCAGGCTCGATCGGGTCCAGCCGCCATCGGGCCGATTCGTTTCCGTCCTCGGCGCCGCGCCGGCGGCGCTCGAGCCGGTAGTCCCGTCCGACGCCGAGCACCGCCCGTCGCCGGATGTGTCCGAACGGCAGGCCGTCGATCACCGGGATACCGATCCGGTCCTCGAGATGGCGTGCGACGGTAGCGAGGTCGAAGCCGTTGTCGTGCGGCGACGGTTTCCAGTCGGTGAAACTGCCGAACAGGATCGCCCGCTGGCGCGCCAGCACTCCCGCGTGCAGCAGTTGCAGCAACATGCGCTCGATCCGGTACGGATGCTCGGCGACGTCCTCGACGAACAGCAAACCGCCGTCGATGTCGGGCATCCAGCGGGTACCGGCAAGGCTGGCGATCATCGCCAGATTGCCTCCCCAGAGCGTCCCGTCGACCGTTCCCGGGTCTGCGGCATCGGCTCGCGTCCGGTCCCGCCATTCGACGACCGGCGCATGGCCCTCGAGCAGCCGCCTGAACTGCGCCAGGGTATACGGGTCGGGTTCGCTTTCGCCGAAGTCGCCGTAGACGGCCGGACCGGCCCAGCTCGCCGCTCCCGTCGCCGCCAGCAGCGCCAACTGGAAGGCGGTGAAATCGCTGAAGCCGACCCAGCGCACCCCGCGGCGCACCGACGCGGCAACCAGCGGCCAGTCGATCCGATCGAGCAGGCGCGACAGGCCGTAGCCTCCGCGCGCGATCATCACCAGATCGACGTCGCCGGCACGAGCTGCATCGTGGATCTGCGCGAGCCGCCCCTCGTCGGTGTCCGAAAAGCGCAGCCACGAGTTCGAACGCAGCCGGCTGCGCACGACGCAGCCCTGCGCACGCAATCGCGCCAGCGCCGCCTCGAAGACCTGCTGCGACAACACCGCCCCGGACGGGGCGATGACGTCGATGCGCGGCGAGCCGGAGCTCCCCGCGCGGTCGCAGTCATCGACCACTCGGTTCACGCTCGCCTGCATCTGCGCTTGCACCTGCACCTGC
>JAAZBL010000196.1 GCA_012513825.1 Limnobacter sp.
ACCTGCCGGATCACCTGGTCGAGGTCGATGCCCTTGACGGCGCCTTCGACGAGCCTGAGCGCAGCGGTGCCCGACAGCGAGCCCAGCAGCGCCTCGGTGTCGAGGCCGGCGGCCGTGAGGTCGGCGTTGAACTCGCCGCGTCCGTCGAGCACTTCGCGCCCGGTCGCGTCGCGGATCAGCCCGCCTGCGTCGACATTTTTCAGTTTTGCGCTCAACTCGTGGACGGCCCCGGAAAGGCCGAGCCTGGCCTGCAGTTCGCCGTCGTTCAGGCGGCCGGTCAACGGGTCGGCGACGATGCGCGAGTCGCCGGTCAGCACACGGGCGTCGAAACCGGCGATCGTCAGCCCGGAGACGCGCAGCGTATCGACCTTCACCGTGCCGAGCGTATCGATCGCGGCGATCGCGGCGATCGCGTCGGGGGCAGCGGCGTCGCCGGATACCGGTGCAGCGAGGGCGGCAGGCGGCCGCGCCTCGCTCGCAACCGGCGCCGGTCCGCCGACGCCTCCGCCTGCGGCCGCGACCGTACCGGAAGGCGCGCGCGCGGACCGGGCCGCGTCCAGTTTCTCGCGCAGCCGATCGAAGTCGAACTCGACGGCGGCGAGCTCGTATTCGAGCTGCAGCGGATCCAGCCGCTTCGCCGTGGCCGACAGGCGAAGCCTCGAGTCGTCGAGCGTCCCGTCGAGCGCAAGGTCGGCATTCGATGCGCGGGCGTCGAAGCGGGCGGTGCCGGTCAGCTTGAGCTCGGGCCCGGCCGGAGGCGTGGCATTGATCGTCAGCGCGCTCGCGTCGTAGGCACCCCCGGCGAAGTCGGCGAGCAGCCGCGCGAGGATGCGGGCGTTGACGCCGTGGATGCCGGCTGCGGCGCCGTCGAGCCGCGCGTCGATCTCCTCGAACTGCACGCGGCGCGCGCCGAAGTCGGGTACGTAGCGCGCAGTCAGGTCCAACGCCATGTCGGTGTCGCCGTCGGCCGAGCGCAGGCGTCCGTCGAGTTCGAGCCGGCCGGCCTTGCCGGACGCGATCCGGTCTGCGGCGAGCGCGCCCTGTTCGAGCCGCCATCCGGTGCCGTCGCCGACCGTGTCGACGCGAACGCCGGACAGGACGACGCCTTCGACGGCAAGCTGGCGCGACAGCAGCGGCCGCAACGCGATGGCCACGCGTCCCGAATCGAAGCGCATCGCCTCGCCCTCGCCCTGCGGGCCGGACAGCGAAGCCGGACCGCTGGCCAGCGCCAGGCGTGGCCACAGCGACAGCGACAGCTCGCCCGGCAAGGCCAGCCGCCGGCCGGTCTGTTCCTCGACCAGCTCGATCAGCTGCGGCTTGTAGCGGTTCGCGTCGAAGGTCGCGACGAACACGAGCAGCGCGAGCAGCGCGAGGCCGGCCAGGATGGCGACGGTCAGGACGATTCTTCGGGCACGCATGATCCGGCGCCTATGCTGCCGGCTCCTTGGAGGAGGCCAGGGGTCCACCAGACTAAACCAGTCGTACCTTACATGCTGTTACCGCTGTTGCAGCCAGGGACACGCAAGATGAGAAAGCTGGGCTAGGCTTGGGTCGAACATCGAACGAGCATCGTGGCGAACCGGTTTTCGCCCGGCAAGGAGCGACAGATGAACGCGATTCGCAAGGCCCTGACGGCCACGGCATTGACGGGCAGCCTGCTCGTCGCAGGCGCGGCACAGGCTTCGGATGCGGTGCTGGGCGCCGTCATCGGCGGCGGTGCCGGCGCGCTGATCGGACAATCGCTGGGCGGGCGCGACGGTGCGGTCGTCGGGGGCGCGATCGGGGCGGCCGCCGGCGCCGCCGCCGCACAGGGGCATCGTCACGGCCATCCGGTGCGGGTCTATCATTCGCGGCCGTACCCTGCACCGCCGGCCGTCGTCTATCCGCCGCCGGCAGCGGCCTACGGCGCGCCGGGCGCCGTCTACTATCCGCCGGCCACCTATTATCGTCCGCCGATGCCCGTCTACCGGGTCGCGCCCCCGGTCGTCTATCGACCGGCGCCGATCATCATCGAGTACGACAGGCGCGGCCACTGGAAAGGGCGCGGGCACGGGCACCGGCATATCCACCGGGGTCACGGCCACCATCACAAGCCCGGGCGCCACCACCGCCACCGTTGAACGACAGACCGGACCACACCGCGTTCGCGCCGCCGTGGGATGGCGACCCCGGCGGCTCGAGCATCGTCGACCTCGCTGGGGCGATCGCCGGACGTTTCGGCGCCCGGCCGCTCGAGGCGAAGGTCGATCCTCGTCTGGCGGCGGCGCTGGCCGATGTCCGCCACGTGGTCCTGCTGCTGTTCGACGGCTTCGGCGAACGCCAGTCGCGCGACCTGGCGCCCGGCGGTGCGCTCGATGCTGCGCGCTGGATGAGGCTGCGCTCGGTGTTCCCGTCGAGCACCGGTCCGGCCATCACCTCGTTCGCCACGGCACTTCATCCTGCGAGCCACGCGAACACCGGCTGGTTCTGCTGGAGCGAAGTGCTCGAAGCGGTCGTGCGCACGCTCGTGATGGACCTGCGCGCCGTGCCGGGCAGCAGCGTGAGGGCGGCCGATCTCTGGGGCTGGCAATCGCCGAGCCTGCGCTTCGATGCGCCGGTGTTCGCGATCCAGCCGGAAGGCATCGCCGATTCCACGTTTTCGCGTCATGCCTGGGCGGCCGCTGCACGTGTCGGCTACCGCGGTGTCGAAGAATTGCCGGAGCTGGTCGTCGGCGCGTTGCGCGAATCGCCTGCGGGCGCTTTCGTCTGGCTCTACCTGCCGCACTTCGACTCGATCAGCCACGCCTGCGGCTGGCAGAGCGACGAAGCACGCGCGATCGGTCGCGGTTTCGACCTGCTGTTCGAGACGCTGGCCATGCGCCTGCGCGCGAGCGGCGCCTTGCTGTTGGCCACGGCGGACCACGGCTTCATCGACGTGCCGGTCGACAGCCAGTTGAGGCTCGAGGACTTTCCCGAGCTGGCTGCGCTGCTCGATCGACCGCTGAGCGGCGAGCCGCGCGTTGCGTATTGCCACGCTCGAGCCGGCCGCGAAGGCGCTTTCGAGGCGACAGCGCGCAGCGCGCTCGGGTTCGCGTTCGACGTCGTGCCCAGCGAGCGGCTCGTGCGCTGCGGCTGGTTCGGACCGGGCCCGGTGTCGCCGCAACTGGCAGGGCGCATCGGTACGCATACGCTGAT
>JAAZBL010000197.1 GCA_012513825.1 Limnobacter sp.
CAGCTGAACTGACCCGCTGGCGGGGTCGCTGCGCTTTACCCGGGCCGACGGCGGGCACGCGCCTGCGCGGCGCGGAGGCTGCGGCCCCGCTTCGCGGGGCTGCCCTCGCCTACCTCGAGATTTCGCACCCGCCTCGTAAGGCGCTTCGCGCCAACGAGCGGGTCCCGCGAAATCTCTTTCGGTAGCGCTCGGCTTGCCTACGCGCCGCGCAGGCGCGTGCCCGCCGCCGGCCCTGGACGCAGGGCGCGACGCGCGAGATCGGTTCTTGCTTCCCGGCGAGGCCGGAATTCGTTCTCTACCGCCGCGCTACACTGCATCGCATCTGACCCAAGACTCGACGGAACCGAGCCATGCCCGATTCGTTCGCTGCACCGATCGCCACCCTCGAACGCCTGGTCGCCTTCGACACGATCAGCTCGAACAGCAACGCCGCGCTGATCGACTGGGCCGCGGAGCGGCTCGAGGCGGTGGGGGCGAAGGTGCTGGTCCAGCATGCGCCCGAGCCGGGCAAGGCGAACCTGTTCGCGACGATCGGTCCGCAGGACGTGCCGGGGCTGATGCTGTCGGGGCACTCCGACGTGGTGCCGGTGGCTGGCCAGAACTGGAGTTCCGATCCGTTCGCGCTGACCCGGCGCGGCGACGATCTGTTCGGGCGCGGGTCGGCCGACATGAAGGGCTTCATCGCCTGCGTGCTCGATTCGGCGCCGCGCTTCGCGGCGGCCCGGCTGAAGATGCCGCTGCACGTCGCGCTGTCGTACAACGAGGAAACGAACATGCACGGCATGCGCCAGCTCGCCGCTCATTTCGCGGCGGCCCCGGTCAAGCCGGCGGCCTGCCTGATCGGCGAGCCGACGTCGATGCAGGTCGTCGTCGCGAACAAGGGCGCAGCCGGCTACTGGATCCGCGTGCGCGGGCATTCGGTGCATTCGTCGCTGCGCGACGACGGCGTGTCGGCGGTCGAGGTGGCCGCCGAAATCGTGTCCTTCACGAACGCGCTGCAGCGCGAGCTGCGCGAGGCGGCCCGGCACGACGGATTCGAGTTCCCGCACACGAGCGTGCACTGTGGCCGCATCCAGGGCGGCACCGCCCACAACATCACGGCGAAGGACTGCGAGATCCTGTTCGAGATCCGCGCGCTGCCCGGCCAGCACGCCGGCGAGATCCTGGCCCGCGTGCGCCAGTACTGCGACTCGCTGCTGCCGGCGATGAAGCGCATCTCGCCCGACTGCGACATCACGATCGAAGAGATCTTCGATACGCCGGCGCTCGACGAGCGCGGCAACACCTACCTGGCGCAGGCGATCATGCCGCTGTGCGGGCACTTCACGCCGGGACGGGTCAGCTTCGGCACCGAAGCCGGCATCCTGCAGCAGATCGGCGTGCCGACCGTCGTCTGCGGCCCCGGCCGCATCGCCGTCGCGCACCAGCCCGACGAATACGTCGAGATCGAACAGTTGCAGCAGTGCATGCGTTTCCTGTCGGTGCTGGCGGACCAGCTCGAACAGGGGCTCGCGCTGGGCGGCTGACGGGCCGGCCTGCTGGTCTACCTGTTCTTCGGCAGGCAGCGCAAGGCGTTCAGCAAACGGGGCAGCCTGCTGCGCCAGGACCTGCAGGGATCGGCACTCCCGCTGCTCGCGCCGGTGCTGCAGCGCCAGGATGCCGAGATCGAGAAGCTGGCGGCGCGCAGCGACACGCATCGCAAGCTGATG
>JAAZBL010000198.1 GCA_012513825.1 Limnobacter sp.
CGGTCCTTCGAGAACTTGTTCAGCGACAGCAGCCACTTGCCGTCGGCGTTCTTCGTCTGGCCCATCGACGAGTGGTTGTGGCCGGGCTGGTAGTGCACGTCGAGCTTCTGGATGATCGGGTCGACGTCCTTGCCCTGGTACTTCTGGATCGCCTTCTCGATCGACCACTTGCAGATCTGGCTGTCGATGAACAGCGTCGTGTAGGCGTTGCCCCGGCCGTCGAAGGCCGTGTGCAGCGGACCCAGGCCAAGCTCGGGTTCGGCGACGACGGTGTCGCGCGGGGCGATCTTGTCGTCGAACAGATCGTCGAACTTGCGAACGTCGAACACCGTGCAGGTCGGCGACAGCTTGCCGTTGGCGATCACGTGGATGCCGTCGGGCGCGGTGTTGATCCCGTGCGGGCTGTTCGGCACCGGCACGTAGCGGGTGAACGGCGAATCCTTGCCGTCCTTCTTGCGGCCGTCGAGCACCGGCACGCCGCCGATCATCTGGGCTTCGCCCGATGCGACCGCCTGCTCGATACGCTTGATGTTGAAGATCGTGATCCAGTCCTGCTCGGCTGCGGTCATCTCGCCGAGCGTGACGCCCTCCTCCGAGTTGTAGCAGGTCGAGAATGCGTACTTGCCCTGGTAGTCGGCGTCGACGTTGTCGAGGTTGCCGTCGACGATGACCTGCCAGGCGACCTTCATCGTCTCGCCGTCGACCGCGGTGAAGATGCACTGGTACTGCTTGTGATCGGCGGTGATCGAACCGTCGTTGGGCACCGGTACCGCGAACTCGCCGTTGCAGAACACGTAGCCGGTCTTAGGATACTTCTGCACGCGCAGCCCGTGCACCGTGTGCTGGTTCGGCAGCTCGATGATCTTGTCGCACTTCATCACGTCGCAGCGCACGCGCGCCACGCGCGTGTTCGCCTTGTCGTTCATGAAGAGGTAGCGCCCGTCGTAGGTGCCGTCGGTAAACGACATGTGCGGGTGGTGCAGGTCGCCGTTGAGGTAGATGCCGCCGCGGCTTTCCAGGTACTTCTTCGTTTCGGGCGTCAGGCCCTCGGTGAGGATCTTCCGGCTCTCGTTCGTCTGCCCCCAGCCGGTCGCGCTGCAGCGGTTGAACACCGGCACGCGCATCAGCTCGCGCATCGACGGCAGGCCCATGATCCGCATCTCGCCGCTCTGCCCGCTCGAGAAGAACACGTAGTACTCGTCGAGATCGCCCGGGCCGACGTGCGGATCGAGCCCCTTGCGTGCCGGCTTCGCCTGCGCATGCGCCTGCGGCATCAGGCCGCCGCTGTCGCGCCCGATCAGCATGCCGCCGGCCAGGCCGGCCGCTCCCGCACCGGCCACCGCAGCGCCGCCCAGCACGGCGCGCCGCGCCGGATCCCGAACCTTCTTGTTGTCGTCGCCCATCTCACTCTCCTTTCTGGAATTCAGGCGCCGCGGCACCCGTCACATACGCTCGGCGGGTCGAGGAGCAACCGTCGCGCCCTTGGAAGCCGGGGCGCTGCGGGTCGCCGTCTGCGTGACCGCCTCGCGTTTCTCGCGTTTGACCCGGCGCTGGATCATCACCGGGCACTTCCGGTCGTTGTGGTAAAGCATCTGGCAGTGCAGGCATCCGATGCACTCGTTCGGATTGATGTGCCCCTCCGGATGGATCGCTTCGACCGGGCATTCGTTGAAGCAGCGCATGCAGGGATTGCCGCATTCCCGATAGCGCTTGAGCCATTCGAAGATCCGCAGGCGACCGGGGATGGCGAGCGCTGCACCGAGCGGACACATGTAGCGGCAGAAGAAGCGCTCGATGAAGAGCCCCGCTCCGACCAGCAGCAATGCGAACGCCACGAACCACCATTCGCGCACGAACCGGAGGATGATCGCCGTCTTGAACGGCTCAACTTCGGACAGCATCTCGGCCATCGCGAGCGAACCGAGCGACACGCCGAACAGCCCGAGGAAGATTATGTACTTCAGCGTGATCGCACGTTCGTGGATGGCCCAGGGAACCTTGATCTGGGGCACCTTCAAAGCCTTCGCGAGCCGGTTCGACAGCTCCTGCAATGCGCCGAAGGGACACAGCCAGCCGCAGAACGGCCCGCGGCCCCAGAACAGCAGCGCGGCGGCGACCGAGCACCAGAGGATGAAGACCAGCGGGTCGATCAGGAAGGCCTCCCACCGGAAGCCTTCGCGCAGCGAGGTCGTGAAGGTCAGCACGTTGACGACCGACAATTGCGCCTGGGCGACCCAGCCGAGCCAGATCAGCGTCAGCGCGAGGTAGAGCAGCCGGATCCGGTCGAAGAGCTGCTCGTACGGCATCAGCAGCTCCTGGAAGAAGAAGATCAGCGTCAATGCACCGAGCATCAGCGCGAGCATGACGATCGGGCCGATCTTGCTTTCCCAGATCCGCTGCCACAGCGGTTTTTCCTTGAACAGCGCGGCTTCGTCGAGGTCCGACGCAGCGGCGGCCGGGGTACTGGCAGCCGGTGCTCCAGCGGCCGGCGCTTCGGCCGCCGGCGCCCCGGCGGCGGGCACCCCCGCAGCCGGCGAACCAGCAACCGGGGCACCCGGCGACGGTGCGCCTGCCGGGGCCGCCGGCGCCGGGCCGGGTGCAGCCCCCGGCGCCTCCTTCGTATAGCTTTCGGGCAACCGATATTCGAGCTCGAAGGAAACGAAGGCCTTGTCGAGCGCGCCGATCTGCCGCTGAACCAGCAACTGCAGGCGCCAGGGCGCGGCCGGATCGAACTCGACGCCCTCGGGCACCATGAAGATGCCGATCTCCTTGGGGTCCGGCGCGCCCTCGGCCATCATGTCGCCGATCCGACGATGCAGGCGATCGCGGAAACGGATCGCCTCGGTTGCCTGCAGCAGTTCGATCCGGTCGAAGATGCCGCCGCGCACGTAGCCGGAGCCCTTGAACGAATAGATGCCTTCGCCGGCGATCAGGATCGCGTGCTGGCCGGGCGACAGCATCCCCTCGAGCGTCGCGTACTCGGCTTCGCCGAGCAGGCTGCGGCCGATCGCCGGCTGCGATACCAGCGCCGTCCACAGGTCGATGAAGACTTCGTCGGGCTCGCCCGGCTCGGGCCGGGCAGCGGCCTGCGCGTTGCCCGACTTCTCGAACGCTTCGTTGACCTCGCCGATGGTCAGCCGCATGTGGGCGACCGCCCCTTCGTCGAGCAGCGTGTTCCAGTCGCTGACGGAACCGGCGTCGGGATCGACGACACGTGCCGGCCCCGCCGGCGCGGCGGCGGCGCCCGGCACCGCACCCGCCGCCGCAGCTGTGCCGAGCTGCAATGCGCGCGCGACCCGGATCGTGGAGCGCACGACGCTCTCGCCCATGACGAGCACGGTGACCGTCGCACCGCTGACGATGTCGGTGGCCGGCATGCCCTGGCCCGCCGCGATCGCCTGCAGCGGGTTGTAGCCGATGAAGGGCGCCATGTAGTCGATGACGCGCTGCTCGGATATCCCGATCAGCACGATCGGCTCGCTGTGGGCTACGAGCTTCAGCCCGACGATCGTGCCCTCGGTGTCGAGCCCGACGACGATGTGGATCGGCTTGCTCGAATAGCCGTCGGCATTGACGAACTGCGAGTTCAGGAACGCATAGCCGACCACCTTGTCGCCGGAGTACGCGGGCGCCACCACGACAGGGGCCGCGGTGACGGGGCCGAAGCGGTCGGCACCGGGGATCAGCTCGCCGGCCGGCACCTTCGGCAGGAAATCCGCGAGCCCCGGCTCGCCCGACTGCGCGAAGGCCCTGGGCACGAACGGTCCGGGCACCAGGAGCGCCAGGAAGAGTGCCAGCAGTACAAACGCCACGATGCGAGGCCGTTGTGTCAAGCTGTTCCCCTTGTCGGATCACGCTGCGTCGCGCGGCATGCCGGTTGCGGATCGGCACGGCGCCGTAGACGGAGCCAGTATAGGAAGGAACGGAGAGATGCGCGAATCCCTGCGTGATGCGCTGCTGCTCGAAGACCCCGCGTTCGGCCCGGTCGACATGCGTACGCTCGTCGGCATGGCGGCCGCGATCGAGCACGAATCGGTACGCCGCTACGCGATGCTGGCCGACGCGATGGAAGCGCGCGGCGAGATCGCAACGGCCGCGGCCTTCCGGGCGATGTGCGACGAGGAACGCAGGCACGTCGATGCGGTCGATCACTGGGCCGCGTCGCTGGACGAGCCCGTGCCGTCGCCGCAGGAATTTCAATGGCGGCTGCCGCCGGAGCTCGCGAGCTCCTGGGACGAGGCGGCCGGTAGCGCGCTGCTCACGCCGTACCGGGCGTTTTCGATCGCGGTCGTCAACGAGCAGCGCGCGTTCTCGCTGTACACCTACCTGGCGGCCCACGCGACCAGCGAGCGCGTGAGGGTCGAGGCCGAGCGGATGGCAGGCGAGGAGCTGCGCCATGCCGCGCTGATGCGCCAGTGGCGGCGCGAGGCCTGGCACCGTGCGCGGCGCGAGACGCCGAAAACGGTCGCCGAACCGATCGCCAGCGTGGCCGCGCTGCACGAGGCGCTCGCCGACGGCGAGATCGCGATCAGCCGCTGCCACGATGCGGTCGCGCGACGACTGCGCGAGATCGGCGACAACGTCAGTGCGCAGGTCGTCGAGCAGCAGCTCGAGATGCCATCGGTGGCCGACGCCGGAACCTCGGCACGCGAATTCGCACCGGGCATGCGCGCCGATCGCGGCGATGCCGGCGAATACGCGGACGCGATCGCCGGCTGCGAAGAGGCGCTGCCGCTGCTCGTCATCGCGCTGAAGCCGCTGGAAGCGCTCGGCGAGCGGCTCGAAACGGCGATGGCCTCGGCCGAAGGCCCGCTGTTCGACGAGGCGGCGCAGGCGATGGACCGCCTGGTCAAGCGGCTGTCGCGCATCGGACTGCGCGTCGCCCACCTGCAGACGGGCGCAGCGGCGCAGCGTCCGTTGCGGCCGCGCACGGCGAACGCCGACGATGGCTGAGCCTGCGGCCCGCCTGCCCCGGCGGCCGTCGGGACCGATCATTGTGGTCGCGAACGCCGGCTCGGGAAGCAAGGAGGTCGACGACGGCTGTTCGGCGATCGATGCGGTTCTGAGCAACGCGCGTCGCGATTTCAGGATCGATGCCGTCGCCGACGCGGGCCGCCTGCGCGCCGTTGCCCAGCGCGCGGTCTCCGATGCCGCTGCAAGCGACGGCATCGTCGTGGCCGCCGGCGGCGACGGCACGATCAACGCCGTCGCCCAGGCCGCGCTCGGGCAGGCTTGCGCGTTCGGGGTGATCCCGCGCGGCACCTTCAACTTCTTCAGCCGCGCTCACGGCATTCCGCTGGATGCGACCGAAGCGACGCGGATGCTGCTCGAAACGGATGCGCATCCGGTCCAGGTCGGACTCGTCAACGGCCGCATCTTCCTCGTCAACGCGAGCGTCGGCCTGTATCCGCAATTGCTGGCCGACCGCGAAGCATGGAAACAGCGCTACGGACGCAAGCGATTCGTCGCGATCGGTGCGGCGCTCGCAACGCTGCTGCGCGGACACCTGCAACTGCGCCTGCAGATCGAGCACGACGGGCGCACGCGATCGCGGCGCACGCCGACGGTGTTCGTCGGCAACAACCGGCTGCAGCTCGAACAGGTCGGCATCGACGAGGCGGCGCTCGTCGACAGCGGCGCGCTGGTAGCGGTCATGCCGCGTCCGGTCGGAAGCTGGGCGCTGCTCTGGCTCGCCGTGCGCGGCGCCTTCGGAACGCTCGGCGACGCGGACCAGGTCGAAACCTTCGGGTTCCGCAGCCTGAACATCTCGCCGTCGCGCCGGGGGCGGCGGCGCTTCGACGTCGCCGTAGACGGCGAAGTGTTCCGGCTCGATGCGCCGCTGCGGTTCACGGTCGCGCCCGAGCCGCTGCAGGTGATGCTGCCCGATCCGGCATGACCATCCTGCACCTGTCCGACCCGCACTTCGGAACCGAACGGCCGCAAGTCGTCGAAGCGCTGGTGCGACTGTCGGCCGCCCGACGGCCACGCTTGCTGATTCTCTCCGGCGACATCACGCAGCGGGCGCGGCGCGCTCAGTTTCGCAGCGCGCGCCGCTTCGTCGACCGTCTGGGAATCGCCGACGTGCTCGCGATCCCGGGCAATCACGACATTCCGCTGTTCAACCTCGCCGCGCGCCTGTTCGCTCCTTACGGAAACCACCGCCGCGAGTTCGGAGCCGAGCTCGAACCCGCGTTCGAGTCCGATCGCCTGCTCGTCCTGACGCTGAACACGACGCGCAGGTATCGTCACAAGCACGGCGAGGTCTCTCCCGAGCAGGTCGAACGCGTCGCCGCGCGGCTCGCGCGCGCGTCGGCCGACCAGTTGCGGGTCGTCGTCACGCACCAGCCCGTCGCCGTCACGCTCGAAGACGACCGGCGCAACCTGCTGCGCGGCCGAGAGCACGCGCTGCGATGCTGGGCCGAAGCCGGCGCCGACCTGATCCTCGGCGGACACATCCACCTGCCCTTCGCCGTGCCGTTGCACGAACGGGAGTCCGGCTTGCCGCGACCGGTCTGGGCGGTGCAAGCCGGCACCGCCGTCTCCTCGCGGATCCGGCGCAGCGTGCCTAACTCGGTGAACCTGCTGCGCTACGAACGCGCGAGCACCCGCGCGGGCGAGCGGCGAGCGTGCCTGCTCGAACGCTGGGACTATGCGGCCGCAGACGGGGATTTCCGGCAGGCCGCGCTGGTCGAATTGCCGCTCGCGCAATGAGAAGCGAGTAGCATCGACGGCAATCGAACAACGGGCGGACGGGAGAGACGCATGGCCAGGAAGACCGACTTCAGTGCCGACGAATGGGGGCTGCTGCTGGAGAGCGCGATGCTCGCCGGCATTGCCGTGACGGCCGCCGAACCGAGCGGGCTGTGGGGGATGTTGCGCGAAAGCATGGCAACCGCCGGCGCGTTGCGCGCCGCCCGCACGGACCCGAATGCGCTGATCGCCGAGGTGGTCGCCGAGCTCGAAACACCCGACGGACGCGAACGGGTCCAGGGCGCCCTGAAGACGCGCTTCTCCGACAGCCAGGCGCCTGCGATCAAGGCGGGCGCGATCGACGGCCTGCGCGAGGTCGCGATGCTGGTCGACCGAAAGGCGCCGCAAGACGCGCCGGCGTTCAAGGCCTGGCTCGAGCAGATCGGCCGCGAAGCGGCCGAAGCGTCGAAGGAGGGCGGTTTCCTCGGCTTCGGCGGCGTCGCCGTGAGCGACAGGGAAAAGGCCACGCTGGCCGAGATCTCGGCGGCGCTCGGGTCGACGCCGGCGGCCTGAACGCGGCCGGATCAGAACGGCCAGAACACCGGGATGAAGATCACGCCCAGGGCCCAGAAGATCAGGTTCAGCGGCAGCCCGACCTTGACGAAGTCGACGAACTTGTAGCCCCCCGCCCCGTACGCCATCGTGTTGGTCTGATAGCCCATCGGCGTGGCGAAGCTGGTCGAAGCAGCGAACGTCACGGCGATCAGGAACGGGGTGGGATCCACGTCCATCATCCTGGCCGTGGACATGCCGATGGGCGTGAGCAGCACCGCTGCCGCCGCATTGCTCATGAACTCCGACAGCAGGTTCGCCAGCAGGTAGAGCACCGCCAGCACCACCACCGGTCCGTACGGGCTCGCGCGTCCAACGGTGTTCTCGACGATGAACGCGGCCGCTCCGCTCTCGCTCACCGCCACGCCCAGTGGCAGCAATCCGGCGATCAGGATGATGATCCGCCAGTCGATCGCATCGTAGACGTCCTCCGCATCGAGGCAGCCCGCCACGGTCAGCGCGACCGCGCCGGCCAGCGACGTGATCGCGATCGGCGCCCAGCCGAAGGCGGACACGCCGATGACTGCAGCCATCGTCGCCAGCGCGAACGGGGCCCGCCAGCCGCGGGGTTTCTCGGGTTCGCGCTCGGACAGCACGATCACGTTCGGATCCTTGCGCAGCGCGGCCATCCCGGATTCCGGAATCAGCATCAGCAGGATGTCGCCGACCTGCAGGCGCACGTTGCGCAACTCGTCGCGCAGCACCTGGCCGCGCCGGTGAATGCCGAGCGCCGTCGTGTTGTGGTCCCAGCCGGGATCGAGCATTCCGAGCGTGCTGCCGATCACGCGCGAGCGGGGGGCAATCATCACCTCGGTCAGGACCTGGTCGACGTCTTCGAACGAGCGCTGCTTGAGCTTGAATTCGGCATTGACCTCGAGCCCGGCCCGCTTGCGCAGTTCGTCGAGTTTCGACCAGTCGCCTCGCGCCAGCAGCACATCGCCTTCCTTTATCGTCTGCGACCGGGGCGACCAGACCTTCCTGTCTCCTCGCAACAACTCCAGTACGTAGACGCCGAACTCTTCGGCGAGCTTCGCTTCGCCGACCGTCTTGCCGATCAGCGAGGATTCGGGCATGACCCGCAGTTCGGTGATGTACTTGCCGAGTTCGTAGTGCTCGACGAGCTCGACACGTCGCGACTCCGGCAGCAGCCAGCGTCCGACCGTGAGCAGATAGACGCAACCCGCGACGAAGCAGATCACGCCCAGGTTCGTGAACTCGAACATGCCGAATCCGCGATGCCCGAGGTCCCTGGCCATGCCGTTGACCAGCAGGTTCGTCGAAGTGCCCACGAGCGTGCAGACACCGGCCATCTGCGAAACGTACGACAACGGAATCAGGGCCTTGGACGGCGACATGCCGATGCCGGCCGTCGCCGTGATCACGATCGGCATCAGAACCGCCACGACGGCCGTGTTGTTGACGAACGGCGCGATGACCGCGAGCACGGCGAAGAGGATGAGCAGGAACTGAAGCGGCGACTTCGCGCGTCCGAGCAGGTTGCCGATCCCCGCGAGCGCACCGCTGTTCTGAAGTCCTGCCGCCAGCACGAACATGGCCGCCACCGTGACCGTGGCCGAATTGCTGAACCCGCTGAGTGCCTGCTGCGTGTCGACCAGCCCGGTCAGCGCGAGGCTGGCCAGGACCAGCAGCGCCACGGCATCCATTCGCAGCTTTTCGGTGGCGAACAGGAGCATCGCGGCAAGCGC
>JAAZBL010000199.1 GCA_012513825.1 Limnobacter sp.
AGCAGCGGCTGGCCGAATTCCGCGGGCGCGTCGACGAGGTCTACGAACGCGAAGGCAAGGATCGCGCCGCGCTGGCCGAGCAGGTGCGACAGTTGATGACGCTGAACGACCGGCTGTCGCGCGAGGCTGGCGACCTTGCACGCGCCTTGAAGGGTCAGTCGAAGATGCAGGGCGCCTGGGGCGAGCTCGTGCTCGAACGCGTGCTCGAAGCCGCCGGGCTGCGCCGCGGCGAGGAGTTCGAGATGCAGCTCTCGTTCACCGCCGAAGGCGGACGACGACTGCAGCCCGACGCCGTCATCCGGATGCCCGACGATCGGGTGCTTGTCGTCGATGCCAAGGTGTCGCTGCTCGCCTGGGACGGCCACGTGAACGCCGAAGACGACGCGCAGCGCGGTCAGGCCTTGCGGCGCCACCTCGACTCGATGCGCGCCCACCTGCGCGGGCTCGCCGAACGCGGCTACGAACGCTTGCACGGCGCGCGATCGCCCGATTTCGTCGTCATGTTCGTGCCGATCGAATCGGCGTTCTCGGCGGCGGTCGCGCACGACCAGACGCTGTGGCAGGAGGCCTGGCAGCGCAACGTGCTGATCGTCGGTCCGGCCTCGCTGCTGTTCGTCGTGCGAACCGTCGCGCAGCTCTGGCGGCAGTCGCGCCAGGATCGCAATGCGCGCGACATCGCCGAGCGCGGTGCCGAGCTTTACGACCGCTTCACGGCGTTCGTCGGCGATGTCGAGAGAATCGGCGACCGGCTCCGGCAGGCGCGCGAAAGCTGGGATTCGGCCTATTCGAGGCTGGCGACCGGACGCGGCAACCTGGTCAGGCAGGCCGAGCGCCTGCGCGAACTCGGCGTCAAGCCGTCGAAGTCGTTGCCGGCTGCAACGATCGAGCGGTCGATCGCCGGCGACGAGCACGATGACGACACCGGAGGCGAACCCCGAGACGAACCCGGAGGCGAACCCCGAGGCGAAGCCGGCAGCGCCGAAGTGCGCGGGGTCGTCGACCAGCTCTCTTGACGCGGCTTCGCCGCCGCGCGACATTTCCGCGGCGGGGGAGTTTCAGCGAGGAGGGTCTGTCATGAAGTCACCGGAGTCGGGCAGCAGAATCCTTTTGCTTTCCGTCGCATGCGCGTTCGCGCTGACGGCTTGTAGCGACGATGACGACGACGATCCGGCACCACTCGAGCTCAGCGCGCAGGAAGCCTGCGACGCCCTGTCGGGCCGCATGATCGCAGGCGCCACCGTCAACGCAGCGAGCCTGGTCCCCGCGTCGGGGACGGTTCCGGAGTACTGCCTGCTGAGCGCGAGAATCGATCCGAAGCTCAATTTCGAGGTCCGGCTGCCCTCCGATTGGAATGGCAAGCTTCATTACGGCGGTGGCGGCGGTTTCAACGGGTCGATCCCGGCGGCCAACGCGAATGCACTGAGCAAGGGCTTCGCGCAGGTCAGTTCGGACTCCGGGCACCAGGCGAACGGCCGCGACGGCAGCTGGGCGCTCGACGACCAGGAGGCGCTGACGAACTTCGCCTACCTGTCCATCCCGACGGTCACGGCAGCGACGCGCGAAATCGTCCGCGAGCGCTACGGCAGCGAGCCGTCCAGAACCTATTTCGAGGGCTGCTCGAACGGCGGCAGGGAGGCGCTGATGAATGCCCAGCGTTTCCCCGAAGTGTTCGACGGGATCATCGCGCGCGCGCCGGCCTACCGTTTCACCGGTCTGCTGCTGGGCTTCAACCGGACCGCAAAGGCCTTGGCGGCGCCGGGGGGCGCGTTCACCGAAGGCAAGGTGGCGACGCTGGCGAGCGCAGTGCTTGCTGCCTGCGACGGGCTCGACGGAGTCGAGGACGGGATCGTCTCGAACCTCCAGGCCTGCACCTTCGACGCGAGCTCCCTGCGCTGCCCGAATGGCGGCGACGCCGGCGACCAGTGCCTGTCTGATGCGCAGCTTGCCGTCGTGGACAGCTGGACCTCGGACATGGCGCTCGGCACCGGCCAGCACCTGAATACCGGCTGGCCGTTGACCGGGAACGAGGCCGAACCCGCCGGCTGGCGTGCCTGGGTGACCGGGGATCCGACAGCGAGTCCGCCGGTCGTTCCGGCGCAGTTCTCGTTCCAGGAGGGGCTGGTCAAGTACATGCTGAACAAGGATCCCGCCCTCGACACGCTGAGCTACTCGCCCGACGCGAATCCGGGTGCGGTGCTCGCGTTGAGTGCGGTGCTCGACTCGTCGAACCCGAACCTGACGCAGTTCCGCGCACGCGGCGGCAAGCTGATCCTCTGGCACGGCGCGAGCGATCCGGCGATCAGCGTCGACGGTACGACGCGTTACTACAACGAGGCGGTCGCTGCTGCCGGCGGACAGGCCACCGCCGACCAGTTCATGCGTTACTACATCGCGCCGGGCGTGCTGCACTGCTCCGGAGGGCCGGGCGCAGACCAGGTCGATCTACTCGAGTCGCTCGATGCCTGGGTGACCGACGGCGATGCACCGGGTACGCTGGCGGCGTCGAAACTGTCCGCCGGCACGCCGGTGTTGACGAGACCGCTGTGCGTCTACCCGATGTACCCGAGGTACAACGGCAGCGGTGACCCGGCGCTGGCGGCGAGCTACACCTGCACGAGCCCCTGACTGCGCCGCCCGTTCGCCTGGGAGGCTGTCGGAGCACGCGACCCCGTCCCGTACTCCGACAGCCTGGCGCGTCAATGCAGCTTCACGCGGCCTGATACGCGGTGCTGAAGCAGGCGCGCAAGGGCGAGCACCGCGGTTTTCCCGAGGCCGAGGATCACGCGGTGATGCATCAGGTGCAGCGACATGTACATCCATTTCGCGATCAGGCCCTCGACGAAGAAATTGCGTCCTGAGAGTCCGCCCATCAGGTTGCCGACACCTTCGTTGTCGCCGAGCGAAACGAGCGAGCCGAAGTCCCGATAGACGAACGCTTCGCGGGCCGGGCGGCCGTTCTCGCCGTCGATCAAGGCCTGCGCAAGCCAGGCGGCCTGCTGGTGCGCCGCCTGGGCGCGTGCCGGCACCGGCTTCCCGTCGCGCCATGGGCAGGCCGCGCAGTCGCCGATCGCATAAATGCCCGCGGCCGAAGTCGCCAGCCGTCGGTCGACGACGAACTGGTTCAGCCGGTTCGTTTCCAGGCCGAATTCGCGATTGGCATCCGCCGCCTTGATCCCTGCGGCCCAGACGGTCAGGTCGGTGCGCAGCTCGCCGGCGCTCGTCGACAGCCCGCCGGCATCGATCGCGAGCACCTTGGTGCCGGTCAGCACGCGCACCCCCTTCTGTTCGAGCGCGCGCTGCGCCTGAGCGGCGATCCGCTCGGGCAGGCCGCCGAGGATGCGATCGGCAGCCTCGACCAGCGTGATCTCGAGCTCGAATCGTTGATCGGCGCGCAGGGTGTCGGTCAGTTCGCTGTGCGCCTCGATGAGTTCGGCCGAAAGTTCGACCCCGGTCGCACCCGCGCCGACGATCGCGATGCGCAGCGATTGCCCGGGCGCGAACGCACATCGCAGGAACGCGTTGAGCAGTCGAACATGAAAACGCTGCGCGTCGCTTGCCTGCTCGAGCACGTACGCGTGTTCGAATCCCGGCGTCCCGAACGAATTCGAGCCGCTTCCGAGTGCGAGAACCAGTCGATCGAAGCCGATCGTCCGGCGCGGTACCAGCACGGTGCCGGTCTCGTCGCGGATCTCGCCGAGGCTCAATTCGTGCGCCGTCGGGTCGAGCTCGACGAGATCGCCGAGCACGAAACTGAAATGGTTGCGCCGGGCCAGGAACGTGTACGACAGCCCCTCCTGCTGCGGGTCGAGCGTGCCGGCTGCGACTTCGTGCAGGGTCGGTTTCCAGATGTGGAAGCTGGAACGGTCGGCCAGCAGGATCCGTTCGCGTCCCTCTGCGCGGCCGAGCTTGCGCCCCAGTTGGGCGGCCAACTCGAGGCCGCCGGCGCCGCCGCCGATGATCACGGTGTCGTAGTGCATCGCTCCGGTATCGCGTCGCGCGTGCAAGCTTAGCCCGTTTGGACGAGTCCGGTCCAAGCCTGTAATCTTTACAGTGACGAACGGATCCAACGATGCCTCCGAGCAAGCCTCATGTACGCAGCCATGGCACCCGCTGGTGGCTGATCCTCCTGCTTGTTGCCCTGATTGCCGGCGGCTTGTACTGGTGGCAGCGCGAAAGCATCGATCCGATCTTCCAGGTCGGCCGGCCGGTGCCCGAGACCGGACCGGAAGACATGCCCGAGACTGGCAGTGGCGCGCACGATGCGGCCGGTGGCGGCGCGTCGGTCGGCCGCGAGGCCGGATTCGACGGGCAGGAAGAGGCGGCGCAGCGGGCCGAGGGCGAGGCGCCCGATCTCGCCGATCGACCGGACCGGCAGGATTCCTCCGAGGCCACGGACCTTGCCGAGGCGAGCGACGCGCCGAAATATCCGTTGCCTGCCGGCGTCGCGCTCGAAGGCGACCCGAGCCTGCCGCCGCTGGCGACCAGCGACGAACCGATCCTCGAGGCGCTCAGCAGCGTCGTCGATCGGGCCGAACTCGGTCGCTACGGCAACATCGGCGACTTCACCCGAAGATTCGTCGTGACCGTCGACAACCTGCCGCGCGAACTGGTGCCGGCCCAGTACAGTGCAGTTCAGCGGATCCCGGGCCCGCTGGCGATCGACGACGAGAACGGCCGCATGACGCTGTCGGCGGCGAACTACGCGCGTTACGACGCGTTCACCGGCTTCGTCGAACAGCTCGGCGCGAAAACGATGGTTTCCCTTTATCTGCGCTTCTACCCGCTGCTGCAGCAGGAGTACCGGGCCATGGGCTTTCCGAAGGGGCACTTCAACGATCGCGTGGTCGAGGCGATCGACGACATGCTGTCCGCGCCGAAGCCCGACGGCCCGATCGTGCTGGTGCAGCCGCGGGTGCACTACGAGTTCGCCGACCCGAGGCTGCAGCGGCTGTCGGCCGGACGCAAGCTGATGATCCGCGTCGGGCCGGACAATGCGGCCAGGCTGCAGAAGGTGCTGCGCGAGATCCGCGCGGAACTCGTGCAGTAGCGCCGCGGCGGCGCCTGCGTCAGCGCGCCAGAAGCGGCACCAGCAGCGCCACGCCGAACAGCGAAACGGCAACGCCGGTGGCGCGCGGCCACCATGCCCCGCGCGCGCGGACCCCCCGCCCGAAGGCCGCGCCCAGCGCGAGCAGCAACGTCGTCCCGGCCAGCATCCCGAGCAGCGCGGCCGTGGCGCCGGCGAGTTCCTGTCCGTGCGCCGCGCCGTGGAACAGCGCGAAAACGGCGACCAGCGCGGCTGCGGCCGGCCCGGCGATCGCCGTCCGTGTCGCGATCAGCAGGCCGATCGCCAACAGCGAGACCGCGATCATCGGTTCGATCGTCGGCACCGCGAAGCCGCCGACGGCGAGCAGTGCGCCGGCCAGCATCGCGAGCGGGAAGGCCGCGGCGATCAGCCAGCCGCGGCGACCGAGCGCGGCGCCCAGGAATCCGGCCGCGAGGATGGCGATCAGGTGGTCGAGGCCTGTGAGCGGATGTGCGAGGCCGGCCCAGAAACCGTGATGCAGGCCGCCGTCGACGCCGGGGTGCGCTGCAGCGGCCCCGGCCGCGGAGATCAGGATCGGCGCGAGCGCGGCGCGTACTGTTGCATATCGGTTCATTCGAATCCTCGCCTGTCGGTTCATGTGGAGCATTGCAAAGCAGCCGCGAGCGCCTCGTCGAAGGCGGCGGCGTCCTCGAACTGGACCCAGTGCCCGGAACCGGGCACCTGCACTAGGCCTCGGAAGTCCGGAGCGCAGGCCAGCGCCGGTGCCAGCTGGTCCTGCACGCCGCGATACAGAACGTCTTCGCTGCCCCAGATGCCGTGGACCTGGCAGCGGATTTTCGGCAGCGTGCGCCGCAGGATGTCGGTGCGCGAGAGGCGGCGCAGCTTCATCCGGTCGCGCGGCAGGTTGCCCGAATGCACGGCGATTGCCAGTTCGTCGATCGATTCGGGCCTCGCCAGCATCATCCGGCCGATGTTTTCGCGGTGGATGGCGTCGCGCTCCTTGCCGGGTTCGAGATGGTTCCAGCGCTTCAGCACCAGCTTCCATCCGGAGTTCACGCCCAGCGCCGGCGCACCGACGAGCACCAGGCGCCGCACGCGGGCCGGGTATTGCGCGGCGATGAAGCTCGCGACCATGCCGCCGAACGAGAAACCGACGAGGTCGACCGCGGCATCGCCGAGCAGCTCGCGCATCGCCGATTCGACCGGCTCCGGCAACGCGTCGGCGTCGCCGCCGACCGGCGGGCGCGCCGATTGTCCGAAACCGGGCAGGTCGGGGATCCAGACCTGGCGCCCCGCGGTCACCAGCGCGGCGATGTTACGCACCCAGTGCGTCCAGCTGCCGGAGCCGCCGTGCAGCAGCACGACCGGTTCGCCGTCGCCCCAGCAGCGCCAGACCATCGTGCCCTCGCCACAGGGAATGTCGAAACGACGGGCGGCCTTCTCGATCGTGATCGCGTCGAGCGGTGAACGAACCGAGGCGGGCAGCGCGGGCTTGTCGATCATCGTTGTTCTGACTCTTCGGTCGCAGGCGCTCTGGCGGAGACCTTTCGGCGGATGGTAGCGGAAATGATATAGAACGCGCCGGCCCCTTCGACGCGCTCGGGGGTCGCCGAGAGTGTTTTGTGGACCGCGGAACTTCGGCCCGCGGCTCGCCGGCTGCGTGTCCGGCGCAGCGACGCCGGACGATGTCCTGTCGGCAGGGCTCGTCAGAAGGCCGTTACCGGCGGCCGATCAAACGTAGCCGATCACTTGTCGCCGAGCCGCCGGGAGAAAGAGACCGCATAGGCCGGCGAGCGGAACTGCAGGATCGGGTCGTCGGTCGGTGCGATGCCGTCGGCCATCACGAGCGGATCGAAATTGATCGGTTCGCATTCGGCGCCCTTCTGTGGCTTGGCCGCGGTGATGCTCAAGGTGCCCGCCTTGAAGGTTTCGCGATCGGCCGGCCACAGGACCGTCGGATCGTTCTCGGGATCGCCGGGCTGTCCGATCGAGACGAGCATGTCCCAGCGGACCGGTCCGCTGGCCGTGCGTTCGATCAGCGCCGGTTCGAGGAAGTTCGGGCCGGCCGTCTTCAGCTCGTCGTCGCCGAGGCGCTTCTCGCCATCCTGCGGACTGAACTGCCAGCGCACCGGCGTGACGCGATCCGAGCCGTCGACGAACCGGAACGTATGAATGCCGAAGTAGGCGCTGTTGGCGAAACTGACCGGCGGATTGTGCGTGGCGACGAACTCGGCCAGCGCGCGAGCGTCGGGGTGGGTCTCCCTGAACGCCTTGACCTTGTCCGGGTCGGGTTTCCCTGTCGCGGGATCCGGCTTCAACGCCACCATCAGGTCGAGAAAGGTGCGCGGCTGCGCCGCACCGAACATCGGCGCGTTCAGCATCGTCATGTGGTGAACCGATCCGTCCGGCAGCTTGAACTCGAGCGCCATGCCGCGGGCGCTTCGGGCCGTGTCGGGCGCGTTCGGATTGCCCCCGGACAGCGAGAAGCGTGCGATCACCGGAACCGGGTCCCCCGAGAACAGCGCCGAACGCGAGTAACGTGCGGCTTCCTGCGTGCCGACGAACTCGCCGAGCGCACAGGTGCCCTTCGTGTGGTTGCGGCGCTCGCCCGGCGTGACACCGAAGACGGCCTCGATGGCGTCGACGACCTGCCCGGCGGAAACTTCGTCGGCGGCCGGCGAGGGGAGCGGAGCAGCCAGCGCGCACGCGGTCAGCGCGCACGCGGTCAGTACAGAGAGCGCGTTCCGGGTTCGCATCGGTGCCTCCTCGCATGACTTGCCGTCGGCTCCAGCGAAGAATTCTGGAACTATTGCGGCTGAAAGTGAAGAGCAAATCGCGGTGCCTCGTCGCTCGTCCGGGAAAGTCGCCCGAGGGTCGGTGTACGCTTTCCCCGGGGGTTTCGACCGCCGCTGCGGATCACGCTGAACACGCACGAATCAATGCAACGTCTGTTGATCGCCCTCGGGCTGCTGCTGCTGGTCGCGGGGCTTCTGTGGCCCTGGCTCGCGAAGCTGCCGTTCGGCCGACTGCCGGGCGACATCTCGATCGAGCGCGAGAACTTCAGCTTTCATTTTCCGCTGATGACGTCGATCGTCATCTCGGTGCTGGTTTCGCTGCTGCTGTGGTGGTGGCGGAAGTAGCGCGTTCCGGCCGGGATCGGATCGCGAGTCGAACGCGCTCGCATTTCGATGCCCGGGATATGACGTGCGCTCCGGCCGTGACTCCGTGCCCCGAACGTTACCGGGCGGAGACCCGCGCGCGATCTGCGCGGCCTAGCCTGTCGGGTCTGCAGTCCGGGATAGGCAGGTAACGAAGATGGCCACGCCACTCATCATGCTCGCCACGATGATGGCGCCGCTGCTGATCGCCGGCAGCGCGTCGTACGCCGGTTGGCGCAGCATCGATCTTCGCAGCGCCGGGGCGATCGGGCTCGGCCTGCTCTTCGTGTTCACCGGGATCGGGCACTTCGCGCTGACCGAGCCGATGGCACGGATGCTGCCGCCGTGGGTGCCAGCGCGCGTTCCGCTCATCTACCTGAGCGGCCTGCTCGAATTCGCGATTGCGATCGGCTTCTTCGTGCCGAGGACGCGTCGCCTGGCGGGTTGGGTCGCCGCGGCGGTGCTGGTGCTCTTCTTCCCGGCTAACGTCTACGCAGCAATCGAACGCGTGCCGATGGGTGGCCACGCGTGGGGACCGGTCTACCTGCTCGTGCGCGCGCCGCTGCAGGGCGCGATCCTCGCCTGGGTGTACTGGTTCACGATCAGGCGACCGGCTTGACGCTCAGTCCCGCTTGGCGCCCGGACCGGCTCGACGGCTTGAATTCTTTGGTGGCCAAGGACGGAATTGAACCGCCGACACAAGGATTTTCAGTCCTCTGCTCTACCAACTGAGCTACTTGGCCGCTTGCGAGCCGCGCATGATAACAGAATCCGTCCGCCGCCGGCCCGGCGCGCCGGCGCAGCCGCCGCGCGCGCCACCTATAATCGATCAATGGACCGTTCGCCTTACGTTTCGGTGTTCGACGTCGCCGTCGTCGGTCGCGCTGCGATCGGGCTCGCAACGGGCCTGGCGCTGTCGCGACTGGGCCTGCGCGTGGCCATGATCGGGCCCGACGCGCCGGGCACCGAGACTTCGACGCAGGGCGCCGCCGGCTTCACCGCCGCATCGCCGCTGGCCGGTGACGACTGGGACAATCGCGTCTTCGCGCTGTCGCCGTCGTCGCGGCGATTGCTCGATTCGCTCGGCGTATGGCAGGCGATGGACGCAGCACGGATCGCGCCGGTGCACGACATGCGGATCTGGCCTCGCGCGCCGGCCGGCGGTGGCGAACTGCATTTCAGCGCCTGGGAAGCGCGGATCGACGCGCTCGCCTGGATCGTCGAGAACCGCAATCTCGGGCGGGCGCTGGCGCAGGCCTGCCGCTTCGCGGGCCTGGCGAGCTTCCAGTCCACGTTGGCTTCGCTCGATACCGCGACCGATCCCGCGCTCGCGCGGCTGGTGCTCGACGACGGCCGCAGCCTGAGCGCGCGGCTGGTCGTCGGCGCCGACGGCGCGAACTCGCGGGTTCGCGACCTGGCCGGTATCGGGGCCACGCTGAGCGACTATCCGCAGCGCGCGGTCGTCGCCAACTTCGATACCGAGCTGCCGCATCGCGATTGCGCCTACCAGTGGTTCGGCGAGCACGGCGTCCTCGCGATGCTGCCCTTGCCGGCCACGCCGGCGGCCGTGGGCACGAATCCGGCCGGCCGCTGCAGCATCGTCTGGTCGGCCCCGCACGCGCTCGCCGACGAGCTGCTCGCGATCGATACGCAGGCGCTGGCACGGCGCGTCGAGGAAACGTCCGGCCGCGTGCTCGGCGCGATGACGCCGATCGGGCCTGCGGCCGGCTGGCCGCTGCGCCTCGGTCGCGTCGACTCGATGATCGCCGCTCGCGTCGCGCTGGTCGGAGACGCGGCGCACGTCGTGCATCCGTTGGCGGGCCAGGGCATGAACCTCGGCTTCGGCGACGTGCAGGCGCTGGCCGATACGCTGCGCAGCCGCGAAGGGCCGCGCGACCCCGGCGAGCACATGCTGCTGCGCCGCTACGAGCGGGCACGCGCCGAGCCGGTGCTCGCGATGCACCTGGCGACCGACGGGCTGCAGCAGTTGTTCGACCCGGGATCGACGCTTTCGCGCGGACCGCTCGGCCTGCCGCTGCGCGCAGTACGCGACCTCGGTTGGCGCGCCGTCGCGGCCCTGGGCCCGATCAGGAGATTGCTCGTTTCCCAGGCCGTGCGCTGACGAAAGGGGGAGTCGTGCGCGCCCTGCGTGCCCGGCGACCGCGAAGTCCGATTCCGCCCGGCCGCTTTTCAGGATGTTTTCGATGTCCAAGCTCGATTCCCTCGGTCCGCTGCAGTCCCGGCCTGCAACCGCGAAGCGACGCCGCCGGATGCTGGCACTGTCGGCACTGGCGCTGTCGGTGGCTGCGCTGGCCGGCGCAGCGATCGGCACCTGGTCGACCGATGCCGCGCACGCGCAAGGCCCGGCTCACGCGCAGATGCGTTCCGACTCCGAAGAACCGGCGAAGACCGCCAGCGATCCGGCGATCCCGGCGGCGAGCGTCGCCGCCGTCAACGAGGCGCTCGGCAGCCTCAGCGGCGGGCACACGCTCGACGAGCTGCGTCGTACGCCGTTGCCCGGCATCCTCGAGGCGCGGATCGGTACCGACCTGATCTACATCGACGAGACGGGCCGCTACATCTTCATGAACGGCGACCTGATCGATCTGCAGAGCCGGCGCAATCTCACGCAGGAACGCGTCGACGACCTGATGGCGATCGATTTCGGCGACCTGCCGCTCGAACTTGCGTTCGAGCAGGTCAACGGCAAGGGCGAGCGCCGGATCGCCGTCTTCGAGGACCCGAACTGCGGTTACTGCAAGCGACTGCGCGCCGACCTGCTCAAGCTCGACAACGTCACGATCCACACGTTCCCGATGGCATTCCTCGCGGCCGACTCGGAGTCGAAGGCGCGCAAGGCGCTCTGCGCACCCGACAAGGCGCAGGCCTGGAACGAACTCCTCGTGCACGGCAAGGTGCCGGACAACGCCGGCACCTGCGATACCTCGATCGAGGCGGTTCGCGAACTGACGCGCAAGCTGGGCATTACCGGGACGCCGGTCGTCTTCTTCCCCAACGGCAGGCGACTGGTCGGCTACGTGCCGCCGGCGCGTTTCAGCCAGATGCTGGCCGAGTACTCGGCCCGTTGATTCGCGGCACCAACAGCCAGATCCGCCCCGGCTCCTGCATCAGGCCGGCCAGCCGTTCGGCTTCGGCGCCGGCACCGAAGAAGATGTCGGCGCGCACGCCACCTACGATCGCCGCGCCGCGATCCTGGCTCAGTACCGCGCGGGCCAGCATGCGGCGGTCGTCCGGATAGCGGGTCTCCAGGTAAAGCAGCGCGCCGGGCGGCACGAAGGCCGGATCGGTCGCGACCGAGCGCATCGGCGTCAACGGCACGCCGAGCGAACCCGGCGGGCCGGCGTCGGCATCGGCGCTGTCGGGCAGTTCGCGGAAGAAGATGTAGCGCGGATTGCTGTGCATGACTTCGCGCGCACGTTCGGGATGGGCGCGCAGCCAGGCCTTGATCCGCGGGGCGTCGACCTCGCTGCGCGGGATCTCGCCGCGCTCGACGAGGACCGCGCCGATCGCCCGGTAGCGATGGCCGTTGTGGTCGGCGAAGCCCACGCGCAGCGTCGAGCCGTCACGCAGCCGGACGCGTCCCGAGCCCTGGACCTGCAGGAAGAAGGCTTCGACCGGGTCGTCGAGCCAGACGAGCTCGCTGCCTGCGAGCAGCCGACTGCCCTCGATCTCGGCGCGCGTCGGGTAGGGCAGCCGCCGGCCGTCGACGACCCGGTGACGCGCGTCGCCGCTTGCCGCCAGGTCCGCGGGGCGCCGGTAGAGCGGTACCTGCGACGGCGATTCGCGTCGCCGGCTTCCGGTCAGCAGCGGCTCGTGGTAGCCGGTGATCAGGCCGGTCTGGCGGCCGTCGACGCCGGTCAGCGGCCGGGCGACGAAGCGGGTTTCGATCCAGTGGCGCAGCTTCCCGGCGTTCGCCGCGATCGGAGCCAGCTCCTCGCAAAGCGCCGGCCAAGGCGCCGGCGGCTTCCTGAGCGCGCACTGTCGCCTCAGCGCATCGCCGAGCCCGTCGAGCTCGTCGCGGTGCCAGCCCGGTAGCCGGTCGACCGGGGTCGTGTCGCCGGCGACGGCTTCGGCGCGGATCGGATTGCCGCCGATCGGTTCGCCACGGGCCTGCACGTGTACGCCGCCGCAGCCGGTCGCCGAAAGCGTCACCAACATCGCACCCAGCACCAGTCGGCCCCGGCGATGCCGGCCGGAATCGGCGCCGCGCGAAACCGAAGCAGCCGCAACGAGCAGCGACACGAGGCGACAGCCTCCTAGTGCAGCGTGCGCGGCATGTTCAGCTCGAACTCCGCGATTTCGGCATCGAAGCGATGGCCGTCTTCGGCCACGAAGAAATAGCTGCCTCGCATCGACCCGTTCGGCGCGGCGATCTGGCTGCCGCTCGTGTATTCGAAGCTCTCGCCGGGCCTGAGCAGGGGCTGCTGGCCGATCACGCCGAGCCCTTTCACCTCGACGAGCCGGCCGGACTCGTCGCTGACCAGCCAATGGCGCGAGATCAGTTGCGCGGGCACGTCGCCGGTGTTCGTGATCCGGACGGTGTAGGCGAACGTGTAGCGACCTGCTTCGGGCTCCGACTGCTCGGGCAGGTAGCGGCTCTGCACTTCGACGCGAACGCGGTAGCGGCTGGCTGGCACGGTGCTCGAGTCTCCAACTCGTTAGAATCCGACGATTGTAGACAAGTACGACGTCGTTCCATGTCAAGCAATCCGAGTGCCGCGCCCGCGTTCCGCATCGCGCCGAGCATCCTGTCGGCCGACTTCGCGCGCCTCGGCGAAGAGGTCCGGGCGATCGAGGCCGCCGGCGCCGATCTCGTGCATTTCGACGTGATGGACAACCACTACGTGCCGAACCTGACGGTCGGCCCGATGGTCTGTGCGGCAGTGCGACCGCACGTCTCGCTTCCGATCGACGTGCACCTGATGGTGCGGCCGGTCGACCGACTGGTCGCCGACTTCGCGAAGGCCGGCGCGAACCTGATCAGCTTCCATCCGGAGGCGTCCGAGCACGTCGATCGCAGCTTGTCGCTGATCCGCGACGCCGGTTGTCGCGCCGGCCTGGTGCTGAATCCGGCCACGCCGCTGAACTGCCTCGACCACGTCATGGACCGGCTCGACCTGATCCTGCTGATGTCGGTGAACCCCGGCTTCGGCGGCCAGTCGTTCATCGCATCGACCTTGCCGAAACTGGCGGCGGTGCGCGAGCGCATCGACGCGCACGTCGCCGCAGGCGGCCAGCCGATCTGGCTCGAGGTCGATGGCGGCGTCAAGCTCGACAACATCGCGCAGATCGCACGCGCCGGCGCGGACACCTTCGTCGCCGGTTCGGCGGTGTTCGGTGCGCCCGACGCCGACGGCGGCTATCGCGGCGTGATCTCGCGGTTTCGTGCGGCGCTGCAGGAGTCGATCGGAGAAGGGGGAAGGGAGAACGGGGAGTGAAGCCGCCGTTCCCGGCACTCGGCGCGATCATCGATCTCGACGGTACGCTGCTCGACACGGTGGCCGACCTCGCCGCCGGCATCAATGCGATGCTCGACGAGTTCGGTCGAGACGAACTGTCGATCGAGCGCGTCGCGGCCTATGTCGGCAAGGGAACCGAGGTGCTCGTTCATCGTGCGCTGACCGGGCGACTCGACGGCAGGGCCGAGCCGGCGCTGGCGGAGAAGGGCGTCGAGGTGTTCTATCGGCACTACGCCCGGGAGAATGGCCGCCAGGCCCGCGTCTACCCCGGCGTTCGCGAGGGGCTCGCGGCGATGCGCGAACGCGGGTTGCGACTGGCCTGCGTGACCAACAAGCCGCAGGTTTTTTCCGACGCGCTGCTGCAGCGTACCGGCCTCGCCGATTCGTTCGAGATCGTCGTCGGCGGCGATGCGCTGCCGCGGCGCAAGCCCGATCCGCTGCCGATGCTGCATGCCTGCGACCGGCTCGGCATCGCACCCCGGCAGATGCTGGCGATCGGCGACTCGGTCAACGACGCTGCGGCCGCTCGCGCCGCCGGCATTCCGGTGCTGGTCGTTCCCTACGGCTACAACGAAGGGCGGCCGGCCGAGTCCATCGACGCCGACGGCATCGTCTCCTCGCTGGCCGAAGTCTCCGACTGGCTGGCCGAACCTGATGCGCAGAGGGACTCATGACCGAAATCGAATTCAAGGCGATCGCAGCGCAGGGCTACAACCGCATTCCGTTGCTGCTCGAATGCTTCGCCGATCTCGACACGCCGCTGTCGCTGTACCTGAAGCTCGCGCACAAGCCGTACAGCTTCCTGCTGGAATCGGTGGTCGGCGGCGAACGATTCGGCCGCTATTCGTTCATCGGCCTGCCGGCCAGCACGATCATCCGCTCGACCGGGACCGGCGCCGAAGTCGTACGCCGCGGCGAGGTCGTCGAGCGCTTCGAAGGCAATCCGCTCGACTTCGTCGACGCCTACCAGAAGCGCTTCAAGGTCGCGGTGCGCCCGGGCCTGCCGCGCTTCTGCGGCGGACTGGCCGGCTATTTCGCCTACGACACGGTCCGCTACATCGAGCCCAGGCTGGCCGGCAAGCGCAAGCCCGACCCGGTCGGCGTTCCCGACATCTTCCTGTTGCTGACCGAAGAACTGGCGATCATCGACAACGTGACCGGCAAGATCTACCTGATGGTCTACGCCGATCCCGCCGAGGCCGAAGCCTACGAGCGTGCACGAAAGCGCTTGCGCGAACTCTACGTGCAGCTTTCTCGGCCTGTCGACGTGCCTTCGTTCAAGCCGAGCTACGAAACCGAGACCAAGCGCGAGTTCGCGAAGGCGGATTACCTGGCCGCGGTGAACAAGGCCAAGGAGTACATCATGGCCGGCGACGTGATGCAGGTGCAGATCGGCCAGCAGATCGAGAAGCCGTTCCGCGATTCGCCGCTCACCCTGTACCGCGCGCTGCGTTCGATCAATCCGTCGCCGTACATGTACTTCTACAACCTCGGCGGCTTCCACATCGTCGGCGCTTCGCCCGAGATCCTCGTGCGCCAGGAGCGCGAGTCCGACGGCGACAAGGTCACGATCCGGCCGCTGGCCGGCACGCGCAAGCGCGGCGGCACCCCGGCCCAGGACGAGGCGCTGGCGCGCGAGCTGCTCGCCGATCCGAAGGAGATCGCCGAGCACGTGATGCTGATCGACCTGGCGCGCAACGACATCGGCCGGATCGCCGAGACCGGCTCCGTCAGGGTCACCGACCAGCTCGTCATCGAGAAGTACTCGCACGTGATGCACATCGTCTCGAACGTCGAGGGCAAGCTGAGGCCGGGCATGGGTCCGATCGACGTACTGCGTGCGACCTTCCCGGCCGGCACGCTGAGCGGTGCGCCGAAGATTCGCGCGATGGAGATCATCGACGAGCTCGAGCCGGTCAGGCGGGGCATCTACGGCGGCGCCTGCGGCTACATTTCGTTCCTCGGCGACCTCGACCTGGCGATCGCGATCCGCACCGGTGTGATCAAGGACGGCACGCTGTACGTGCAGGCGGCCGCCGGTATCGTCGCCGACTCGGTGCCCGAGAGCGAATGGCAGGAAACCGAGAACAAGGCGCGCGCGGTGCTGAGAGCAGCCGAGCTCGTGCAGGCCGGTCTCGACGGGCCGATCTGAACGACGCAGGGAAGTACGGCCGATACCGGCACCGCGACTTCCTTCCCCCGAGACGCGGGCGGCCCCCGCGGGCTGCGGGTCAGAAGGTCGCGGACAGATGGACCGACGGCCCGTGGAACCGGTACTTCAGCACGCCGTCGAAGCGCGGACGCGAAAGCTCCAGCGAGTAGTGCACGAAGCGGTAGCCGATGCCGAGACTCCAGTGCCTGGCGAAGCGCCAGTCCACCCCGGCCCGCGCGTTCGTCAGCAAGCCGTCGAACTCCTTGTAGCTGAGCGACAGCCCGTCGAGCCGGGCGCGCAGCACCCAGGTCGGAGACAGGACCCAGCTGCCGTAGAAACCGATGGTGGGCAGCGGAACGAGCTGGTCTCGACGGTCGGTCGTGCGGACCGCGCTCGAAGAGACGGCTGTCTGCCCATCCAGCGCCACCTCGAATCCGGTCGTGTGCAGCCCCAGCGACAGCCCGGCCTCGGCGGTCGGCGAGCGCAGGAACGACCAGCCGGCGACGAGGCGGAACACCGTGCTTTCGAACTCGGTGTCGAGCCGGCTCGACACCGGAAACGTGCGATCGCCCCATCTC
>JAAZBL010000200.1 GCA_012513825.1 Limnobacter sp.
GCCCAGCTCGAGCTCGGCGCGCACGACGCCGGCACGCCCGCCATCGGCCGTCAACGCGACGCGCGTGCCGGCCGGCGCGCGCAGCAGCCACTCGCGGAAGGTCCGGTCGCCGCTCGCCTGCCGGTTCGGGAGGAAGGCTTGCAAGGTTCCGCCCGGTGCGTGTCCGTCGAGCTGCTCGGCCTCCTCGCGCGGTTTGCCGACCAGCAGCTGCGCGTCATCGGGCAGCTCGATCGCGAAAATCACGCCGCGCACGGTCTTGCGCTGCTGGGCGCGCCGCGTCACGTACTGCGGCAGGTAGCCCGCGTTGCCGACGACCATTCGCACGCGCCAGATCGCATCGCCGCTGCCGCGATCGTCGCCGTCGGCTCCGGCCTTGCCCGTGCCGCTGGCCGGCGATGCCTGCACTGCGCCGCTCCCCGACGTTGCCTGCACTGCGCCGCTGCCCGGCGATGCCTCGACCCGCGCCGCCGCGGCCGACAGCAGTTCGAGCTTCGGCAGGGACAGCGCCAGCGTCGTCAGCCACTGCGGAAAACGCGCGACCTCGCGTTCGCGCAGCGCCGGCGGCGGATTTCGCCAGTAGTTCATCCGGTCCCAGCCGCCGATCTCGACCGGCCCGAGTTGCGGATGCTCGTACGGATACCAGTCGACGTGCGCGCGCCCTTCGCAGTGTTCGTCGCTCCAGGCCAGCAGCTTCAGGTCGTCTTCGATCGGATGCTCGCGATACCAGCCGATCCAGTCGTAGTCGGTGATCCCGGCCTCGCGATTCGGAGCCCAGAGTTCGACGGTCCAGAACAGCGCGCCGAGGTGCTCGTAGAACCAGTCCTGCGTGCCGCTGATGACCTCGTTCGGGTGGTACTTGAAGTCGTGGTAGATGCTGACCGCCGGGTAGCCGGTCAGCCTTTCGCCGAGCCTCGACAGCCGCTTGAACAGCCAGAGGTCCTCGGGAATCATCTGCTCGTCGGATTCCCCGCCCATCGGACGCAGGATCACGCCGCTGTGCGTGTGGAAGCTCAGCGCGCCCCCGATGTTCGGATGGTCGACGACGAACTGGACCATCGCGCGCACTTCCGGCTCGCTGGTCGGAAACGGCCCCGCGCCGACCTGCTCGAACTCCTGGCGCCAGTTCGCCGGAAAGTTCCGGTTCAGGTCCAGCCCTTCGCGGTCCCGGTTCACTCGCAGCGTGACGCCGTCCCAATGGCTCAGCCGGCCCTCGGGCAGCACGCGGTAGAACGGGCCGTCGAGGTCGCCGGGCTCGCGCGGAACGAGCAGCCGCGGCTGCTCCGGATGCGGCTTCCATCCGCCGTGCGGATCGGCGATCCGCATCGTCAGGATGCGGCCGTCGCCGTCGACGTCCTCGACGCTCAGCCCGTCGACGACCGGCTCGTCGAACGGGTACGGGCGCGTCGACGAACGGATGTGGCGCGGCCGGTCGGCGAGTGCCAGTTCGGCGCCGTCCGGGTTCAGGCGCGGGCACAGGTAGACGCAGCGCGTGTCGAGCAGCGTCGTGATCCGCGGATCGCTTCCGTAGCCGGTCGCCAGCACGTGCAGCCAGTACAAGACTGCCGTGCAGCCGGTCAGTTCGGCGGCATGGATGTTGCCGTCGACCCAGAATGCCGGCTTGTCGCGGTCGCTGCCGGTCGCGGTGTTGGTCGCGACGACGAGCCAGATCTCGCGGCCCTCGTGACTGCGTCCCAGCTCGCGCAGCTCGAACAAGCCGGGCCGCGCAGCGGCATACGAACGCAGCAACTCGCCGAGCTCGGCGTGTCGGGGAAAGGTTTCGAAGCGGGGATCGGGCAGCGCGACGGCTTCATCGGTCATTGCGTGGAACCTGCGGGCAGCGATGTGGAATTGCGGACAAGGCCCAGCTTAAGACAATGCGCCGGCGAACGAGGCAGCATCCGCGTCGACGGCCGATAATCGCGCTTTCGAAGGACCCGAAACCCATGCGCATCGGACTCGCCGCGAACCGGCTGCACCACGACGCCCCCGATTCCGCGCTGTTCCGGCTGCTGCGCGAGATCGAGCCGCGGCTGCGGGACACGCTGCGGCCGACGCTGCTGATCGTCGGCCGGACCTGCGATGCCATCGAGCGCGAAGGGCTGCTCGCCGGCTACGAATCGATCGAGCGCCTGCCCTACGGGCGCGAAGGCGGGCTGATGCGCCTCGTCGCGCGTGCGGTCGACCCGGATCCCGAGGCCGCGATCGACATGGCGATCTACCTGATCGACCCGACCGACCCCTCGTCGACGTTTCCCGAGGCGGTCGCGCTGAAGCGCCAGTGCATCATCCACGGCAAGCCCTTCGTATCGACGCTGCTCGGCGCGCGCGAGTGGTTCGAGCTGCGGGCAGTCGCGGCCGGCGCCGCACCGGATCCTGCGCTCGACCCGCTGTTCGAATTCGACTCGCAGTCGATCGCGCTGGTAGCGCACGATGCGCGCAAGCAGGAAATGATCGAGCTCGTGCGCGCGCATTTCGAGCTGTTCGACCGCTTCGCGTCGCGCGTGGCCACCGGCACGACCGGCGGGCTGCTGAACGGGCTGGCGCGCGAACTGCGGCCGGATCGCAAGCAGCCCTGGGTGCACGCGCTGAAGAGCGGCCCGCTGGGCGGCGACGCCCAGATCGCCGAACTGCTGCTCGACGGCGCCTGCCAGCGCGTGCTGTTCCTCGAAGATCCGCATGTCGCGCGCCAGCACGAGGCCGACATCCAGTTGCTCGAACGCGCGGCGCGTACGGTCGGCGACCGCGTCGCCTGCTACGGCGACCTGGTCACCGCGCGCGCCTGGCTCGGCGACCTGCGCCGGCGCGCACCGACCCCACCGGAACGCTGAACGACACGATCGCTCGTGGCCGTGCAACTCCCGGAGTCGAAATGATCGTTCTTCACCATTGCCTCAGCGCACGCTCGTTCCGGCCGCTGTGGATGCTCGAGGAGCTCGGCGTGCCCTACGACCTGAAGGTGCTGCCGTTTCCCCCGCGCGTGCTGTCGCGTTCGTTCCTCGAAATCAACCCGCTGGGAACGGTGCCGGCGCTTTTCGACGGCGCCGTGCGGATGACCGAGTCGGCGGCGATCTGCCAGTACCTGGCCGCGCGGTTCTCGCCCCGCAAGCTCGACGTTGCGACCGACGAGCCGGAGTTCGGCGCGTACCTGAACTTCCTGCACTTCGGCGAAGCGACGCTGACGTTTCCGCTGACGCTGGTGCTGCGCTACCGCCATTTCGAGCCCCCGGAACGCCGGGTGCCCAAGGTCGCGGACGACTACGCGAAGTGGTTCCTCGCCCGGCTCCGCACGCTCGAGCCCCTGCTTTCGTCGCAGGCCTTCCTGTGCGCGCAGCGCTTCACGGCGGCCGACGTGTCGGTCGGCTATGCGCTGCTCGCGGCGCAACATCTCGGCCTGGACGAACGATTCACGCCGGCGGTGCAAGACTACTGGCAGCGGCTGCAGCAGCGCGACGGGTTCCGGCGTGCGTTGCGGGCGCAGCACGAAGCAGCCGTCGCCCAACAGGTATCGACCGTGCCGGCGCCCGATACGAGGTAGCGACATGGCAACGCTGGAACTCCAGGGCCGCATCCTGTATCTGTGCGACGACCCGGCGCTGCTCGACGCGCAGCTGGCCGGCCGTCGGCTGCGCCGCCACGAGGCCGGCACGCTGCGCGACGACGTCTCGACCGACGAGATCACGCCGGTTCCGATCCTCACGCACTACGACGACACGCTCGGCCGTTTTCCGTACACGGGCTTCGAGGTCGGAGGGACGAGACCGATCGGGCCGGATGCCCTGCGAAACGGAGGCTTCTCGGTCACCGTCGCCGGCAAGCGCTACGGCAAGGGCTCGTCGCGAGAGCACAGCCCCACCGCCGAGAAGCTGGCCGGCATCCGCCTCGTGATCGCCGAAAGCTTCGAGCGGATCTATCGGCAGAACGCCGACAACATCGGGCTGTTCACGTCGACGGACTTCGGACTGATCGAGCGCATCGAGGCGGGCGGGGCGATCGACATCGAGGAGCTCATGGCCGGGCGCGACAGCCTGGCGGCTGCGATTCTCCGCAGCGGCGGGCTGCTGCGCTTCGGCCGGCGATACATGACGGACATCCGGGTCGCCGACGCGGCCGACGACGAGCGCCCACGCACGCTGCTCGAGAAGATCCTCGCGCGCCACGCGCTCGACACGGAGCTCACCAGCGCCAGGCCGGAGCCCGGCGACGGCGCCTTCGTGCGCGCCGACTGGCGCTTCATCCACGAGTACTACACCAACATGTGCGCGCACATGCTGCACTCGACCTTCGGCGAACCGCCGGCCTTGCACGATCCCGGATCGATCGTCGTCTTCGAAGACCATACGTCCTACGTCGGCGAAAGTCCGGCGCACCTGCGCGGCGGGCTCGTCCCGAACGTCGTCGCCATGTGCCACGCGCAGCGCGAGTTCGTCGCGGCCTACGGCCTGCGCTCGCACCGCACGCTGACCGAAGCCTGCTGTCGCTGCCGGCGATCCGCAACGGTGCCGGCGTCGGCAAGGTGTTCGAGTTCGGCGGCTCGGTCGTCGGCGCGCTGGGCACCGACGAACGCGCGACGCTGACCAACATGAGCGCCGAGCTGGGCGGCTTCACCGGCCTCGTCGAACCCGACGCGGAGACGGTGCGGTTCCTGAAGGCGCGCCGGGGGGTCGACTTCGTCGTCGAGTCCTGGATGCGCAGCGACGAAGGCGCCGACTACGCCGAGCTGATCCGCTTCGATTGCAGCCGCCTGGGCCCGATGGTCGCGCGCCCCGGCGACCCGGGCAACGGCGTGCCGCTGGGCGCGCTGACCGACCGCGTGCGGGTCGACATCGCCTACGGCGGCTCCTGCACCGCCGGAAAGCGCGAGGACGCGCCGCGCCAGCCCAAGGCGAGCAGCGCCGGGCAGTCGGCCCGACGGGCCGACCGACGCGGTCAGCGCTCCCAGCGAGGCCCGCCTGCCGCTCCGCGATCAGATCACCGATGCCGCACAGCCGTCCATCGGAATGATCGCCCCCGACACGTACGACGCGCGCGCCGAAGCGAGGAACAGCGCGACTTCGGCGATCTCCTCGGGCTCCGCCATGCGGCCCATCGGAATCCGCGCGATCGCGCGCTCGAGCAGCTCCTCGCGGCTGCGGCCGGAGGCGCGCGCCTCGGCCGCCAGTCCCTCCTCGACGCGCGAGGTTCGAGTGAGGCCCGGATTGATCCCGTTGACGCGAACGCCCTGCGCCGCCCACGCCTGCGCCATGCCGACGGTGGCCAGCATCAGCGCGGCGTTCGCCGAGCCGCCGGCGATGTGCATCGGATTCGCCTGCCGCCCGCCCTGCCCGATGATGTTGACGATCGCGCCGCCGCCGCGCCCGGCCATGCGCTTGGCCACGGGTTCCATCAGATGGACCGCGGTGAAGTACTTGGCGTCCATCGCCTGCCTGAAGCCGGCGGCATCGAGCTCGGCCGGCCCGTAGCGGCGCGCTGCGCCGGCCGAGTTGACCAGCACGTCGATCGGGCCGATATCGCGCTCGACGCGCTCGACCAGCGCGCCGGCTGCCTGGGCGTCCATCAGGTCGACCGACTCGGTGCGCAGCTCGAGCCCCTCGCCGGCCAGCGCCTCGCGCGCCGCGTCGAGCGCCGGCTGTCCACGCGAGACGCCGACGACACGCGCCCCGGCACGCAGGAAGGCGCGCGCGCACGCGAGCCCGATGCCCTTGCTCGCGCCCGACACGAGCACGAGCTTCGATTGCAGTTCCAGATTCATTCGCCTGACCTCGTCATCCTGCAGACGGCGGCACCGGCTGGCTGCGCACTCCCCTGCGCAGCAGCGAGGGGCCGAGCGTGACCACGACCAGCGCGACGCCGGCCACGTCGGTGTACAGACCGGGCTTGATCAGCAGCAGTGCCGCGGTCACCAGCAGCACTCGCTGCCACATCGCCGCCGGCCCCATCGCCCAGCCCTGCAGGCCGCCCGCCAGGCAGAGCACGCCGGCGATCGCGCTGACGGACGAGGTCGCGATCAGCAGCCAGTCGCCTTCGAGCAGCAGCGCCGGCTCGTAGATGAACATGAACGGAACGATGTAGGCCGGCGCCGCGACGCGCATCGCCGCGATGCCGGTCGTCCAGAGGTCGGACTTGGCCAGGCCGGCCGCCGCGAACACGGCCAGCGCCACCGGCGGCGTGATCGCCGACAGGATCGCGAAGTAGAACGCGAACATGTGCGCGGCCGGCACCGCCGCGCCGAGCTTGACCAGCGCCGGCACCAGCAGCGCGACCATGACGATGTAGGCCGGCGTGGTCGGCATGCCCATGCCGAGGATGATCCCGGCGATCGCAGTCAGCAGCAGCGCCAGCGGCAGCGCGTTCTGCGACATCGTCACGACGAACTGCGTGAACGTGATTCCGAGTCCGGTCATCGACACGCAGCCGATCACGATGCCCGCGCAGGCGCAGGCCATCGCTACCGCCAGCGTGTTCTTCGCACCTTCGATCAGCGCCTCGATCACGCTGCTCCAGCCGATGCCTTCGCGCGTCGTCGCGCGCATCAGCGCGAGCGGCAGGCAGGACAACGCGGCGACCAGCGCACACAGCGGTGCCGAATAGCCGAGCGCGAGGCCGATCAGCACGATGATGATCGGAACGAAAAGATGGCCGCGGTCGGCCAGCACGCGGCCCAGCCGCGGCAGCTCGGCGCGCGGCACGCCGGACAGCCCGAAGCGGCGCGCCTGGAAGTGCACGGCGGAGAACACGCCGACGTAGTAGAGGATCGCCGGCACCAGCGCCCACAGGGTGACCTGCAGGTAGCTGACCGCGAGAAACTCGGCCATCACGAAGGCGGCGGCGCCCATCACCGGCGGCATGATCTGGCCGCCGGTCGAAGCGACCGCCTCGATCGCCGCAGCGAACGGCGGCTTGAAGCCGCTGCGCTTCATCAGCGGAATCGTCAGCGGCCCGTCGACCATGACGTTGGCCACGGCACTGCCGGAGACGGTGCCGAACAGGCTCGAGCTGACGACGGCGACCTTGCCCGGGCCGCCGGCCGTGTGGCCGGTCAGCGCCATCGCGAAGTCCATGAACAATTGCCCGGTGCCGCTCTTTTCCATGAAGGCGCCGAACAGCACGAACAGCATCACGTACGAAGCCGAGACGCCGAGCGTCGAGCCGAAGATCCCTTCGGTCGACAGGTAGAGCTGCTCCATCAGCATCGTCGGAGCGACGTTCGAGACGAAGGCCGCGTGCGCGAGGAAGACCAGCGCAGTCAGCGGCAGCGCCCAGCCGATGACGCGCCGCGTGCCCTCGAGGACGATGACGACGGCGATCACCGCGAGCACCATGTCGACGAAGTTCAGGTCGTCGATGTAGATGATCCGGTTGACGATGTATTCGTGGTTGACGAACAGGTGGCCGACGATCGCGATGCTGCCGAGCAGCAGCAGCGCATCGATCGATCGCGACACGAACGCGCCGCCGAAGCGGGTCGGATACAGCAGGAAGACGAGGCTCAACGCGAACAGCAGGTGCCCGCCGCGGAAGAAGTACGTCTCGGGCGGTCCGAAGGCGGCGATGTACATGTGCCACAGCGACATCGCGATCGCGATCGCCGCGACCACCAGCGCGAGGGCCCGCGAGCGCGGCGTCTCGGCGGCAACTTCGGTCATCGATCGTCTCCTGTGCGAGCGCCGTCTGCGCGGCGTCCTTGTCTCATCCGCAAATGGGTGAGGGAATCGTGGCGAACGGCCCGGGCTCGCACCGGGAAGCGCAGCCGCATCCGGATACGGCGGGCATCGCTGGCGCGAGATCGGGCCGTGCGGGGGATTCAGTCATCCACTTCAGAGGGCGCCCACTTCCTTGTAATACTTCTCGGCACCCTTGTGGAACGGCACGCCGATGTCGGCGGCCATGCCCTTCGGCGTCAGCCCCTCGATGGCCTTGACCACGGCGCCCATGTCGGCAACGTTCTCGGCCATCGCCTTCGTCATGCCGTAGACGAGATCCTCGGGCAGGTCGCATGCCGCGACGATGTGCGTGGAATACGCGATCACGTCGACGTCCTTGTCCTGCTTCGGATAGGTTCCGGCCTTGATCGGCAGCTTGCTGTAGCCCGGGTTGATCTTCTTCATCTCGCCGAGGATCTTGTCGTCGACGCCGATCAGGCGGATGTCGCGTGCGCTGGCCAGGTTCATCACCGACGAGGCCGGCGCCGTCGTGCCGAGCGTGAACGCGACCGCGTGGCCGTCCTTGAGCATCGACACGGCATCGTTGTAGCCGGCCACGAAGTTGGCCTTCGACAGCGAGTCGTAGCTCATCCCGTGCACCTTCAGCATGTGCTGTGTGATGATCTCGGCCGTATTGCCTTTCGGCTGCATGACGAGCGCCTTGCCCTTGAAGTCGGCGAACGATCCGACGCCGGAGTCGGCGAGCGCGACGACCTGGAAGTACTGCGGATACAGGTTCGCGACCTGGCAGACGTTCGTGACCTTCTTCGGATACGGGGCGTTGCCGTTCAGGCCGTCGACCGTCGTGATCGAGTTCGCGAAGCCGACCTGCGCCTTGCCCTCGTCGATGCCGCGCACGTTGGCGATGCCCGCGCCCGGCGTCATCTGGATCCGCAAGCCCGGCACGCCGTTTTCCCACATCGACTTCAGCGCACCGCCGAGCGGAATCCAGGAGCCGCCCTGCGGACCTGTCATGAACGTGACCTGCTGCGCCTGCGCCGGCGCGCCGAAGGCCGCCGCGATCGCCGTGGCAGCGAGCAGCCCCTTGAGTTGTCGTCTCATCGTCTCCTCCAATTTTGAGAACCCGCCTACTCGGCGCCGCGATCGCGGAACTCCGCCGCAAGTGCTTCGGCGCCGCGTGCAAGGATACCGACATCGGCGCCGACCGCAACGAACAAGGCACCGCAATCGAGCCAGCGCCGCGCCAGGGCCCGGTTCGGGGTCAGCACGCCGGGCGCCTTGCCGGCCGCCCGGATCCGGCGGATCGCATCGTCGATCACCGGCAGCACGTCGGGGTGCTCGGTCTGCCCGGTGTAGCCCAGCGACGCGTGCAGGTCGGCCGGACCGATGAACACGCCGTCGACGCCGTCGACCGCACAGATCGCCTCGAGCTCGTCGAGCCCCTGCTTCGTCTCGACCTGCACGAGCACGCACAGTTCCTGCTGCACGTGCCGTGCGTAGTCGCGCACGCGCCCGAAGCGGGTCGCCCGCGTCGTACCGCCAACGCCGCGCACGCCCTGCGGCGGATAGCGCGTGTAGGAAACGGCGGCCCGTGCCTCGTCGGCGGTCGACACGAAGGGGACCAGCAAGGACTGCGCACCGGCATCGAGGTAGCGCTTGATCACGACCTGGTCGCTCCAGGGAACGCGCACGATCGACGTGGTCTCGTAGGCCGCGGCCGCCTGCAGCTGCGTGAGCACCGACTCGAGGTCGTTCGGCGAATGCTCGGTGTCGAGCAGGATCCAGTCGAAACCGGCCCCGGCGAGGATCTCGACGGTGTAGTTCGACGGAATGCTCGACCAGAGCCCGATCTGCGCTTCGCCGGCGGCGATGGCGCGCTTGAAAGCGTTGGTCGGAAGCGCGATCTTCGGCAGCTCCACGCAAGTCTCCTTCGTTCTGTCGGTCGTTCCGATTGTAAACAGAGCTGACAGGCAATCGCCGGAATCGCCGCGCGCGGCGGTGGCGCTGGCAGTACACTTGCGCCGATTTCGAAACCCGCCCGGGGAGACGCAGATGGCAGGCTACGTGACAATCGAGGCACAGGCGCTGACGCAGGCGATCGCGGCGATCGTCGCCGCCGGCGGCAGCGAGGGCGAGGAGCCGCTGCAGGTCGCCGGAAGCCTCGTCGGTGCGAACCTGGCCGGCCACGACTCGCACGGCGTCGGCATGATTCCGCGCTACGTCGACGCGCTGCTCGAAGGCGGGCTGCTGCCGAACCGGCAACCGTCGATCAAGCTCGACGCCGGCGCGCTGCTCGCGCTCGACGGCGAACGCGGCTACGGACAGTCGATCGGAAAGGCCGCGATGGCGATGGGGATCCGGCGCGCGCAGCAGCATGGCGTCTGCGTGATGACGCTGGCGCGCTCGCACCATCTCGGACGGATCGGCCAGTGGGCCGAACAGGCCACGGCCGAGGGCCTGGTCTCGCTGCACTTCGTCAACGTGATGACACGACCCAGCGTGGCACCCTGGGGCGGCTCCGACGGGCGCTTCGGCACGAACCCCTGCTGCATCGGCGTGCCGCTGGCCGGAGAGCCGCCGATGATCCTCGACTTCGCGACCAGCGCCGTCGCGCAGGGCAAGATGCGGGTCGCGCACAACAAGGGCGAGAAGGTGCCTGCCGGGCGCCTGATCGACGACCAGGGAAGGCCCACCGACGATCCGCGCTACGTCGTCGTCGAACCCTGGGGCGCGCTGCTGCCCTTCGGCGAGCACAAGGGCTCGGGCCTGGCAGTCGCCTGCGAACTGCTCGGCGGCGCGCTGAGCGGCGGCGGCACCTGGCACGGCAGCCACGACGGCAGCCGGCGCGTCTACAACGGCATGCTGACCATGCTGATCGATCCGGCGCGCACCGGCGCCGGCGCCGAATCGTTCTTCGGCGAGGCGGGCGCCTTCATCGAGTCGCTGCGCCAGTCGCCGCCGGCCCCGGGCTTCGACCGCGTGCGCATCGCCGGCGAGCCCGAACGCGAGATGCGCGTGCAGCGACTGACCGGCGGCATTCCGATCGACGAGACGACCTGGGAGGAGATCCTGAGGGCCGGCGAGAAGCTCGCCGTGCCGCGCGAGCGCACGATCGAGACCGCCGGCTGCGGGGTGGCCGGCCGCTGATGGCCGGCGCTGGCTACATCAGGGACCGAAGTTCAGAGTTCCGCCGATTCCGCCGCCTCCGGCGGCTCCACCACCGGCATCCGGCCGGTCGGGATCCTCTGTTCGTCGCGCTGGCGACGTGCGTAGTCTTCGACCTGGCGACGTGCGGCCAGGAACGCGTCGCGTAGCGCGACGTGCGGATCCTCGTTGCGGGCCTGGTTCGCGACGATCGTGGCGCCCGGCACCGAGACATCGACGGTGACCGCGAACTGTTCGCCCTGCTGGCTGTGATTGTGCGGCTTGTCCACGACGACACGGCAACCGGTCAGGTTCGGATGGAACTGCTCGAGCTTGGCCGCCTTCTCGCGAATCAGCGTCTCGAGCGCCGGCGAGACCGGCATGTCGTGAAAGTGAATCTGCAGCGGTGTCTTCATGCTGTGTTCCCTGTTTTGGACTTCAGTGCAGGTCGGCGCACCCCGGGATCGGGGGTGCTCGACACCTCAAGGTTACCGCGACCGACGGGCGCCGGACATTGACCGCGTCCCGGTCGAAAGTTCCCCCGATCGCGCCGCGATGCGCTAAAGTCCCTTGGTTTGCATTGCTGTCGAGCGGCCTGCGGTTCCAATAAAAGCATCGACAGGAGGAGACCTTTCTTGGCTTCGGTAAGCATCGAACGCGTCCGCAAGTCCTATGGACAGACCCAGGTGATCCACGGCGTGGACATCTCGATCGACGACGGCGAGTTCTGCGTCCTGGTCGGCCCGTCGGGCTGCGGCAAGTCCACGCTGCTGCGGATGATCGCGGGGCTCGAGGAGATCACCGCTGGCGACATCCGCATCGGAGAGCGGGTCGTCAACAAGGTGCAGCCCAAAGAGCGCGACGTCGCGATGGTCTTCCAGAACTACGCGCTGTACCCGCACATGAAGGTGCGCGACAACATGGGCTTCTCGCTGAAGCTCGCCAGGCGCCCGAAGGCGGAGATCGACCAGCGCGTCGACGAGGCGGCCGGCATCCTCGGGCTCTCGCCGTACCTCGACCGGTATCCGCGGCAACTGTCGGGCGGCCAGCGCCAGCGGGTCGCGATGGGGCGCGCGATCGTGCGCAAGCCGCAGGTCTTCCTGTTCGACGAACCGCTGTCCAACCTCGACGCGAAGCTGCGCGTGCAGATGCGCAGCGAGATCAAGGAGCTGCACCAGCGACTGCGAACGACCTCGGTCTACGTCACGCACGACCAGATCGAGGCGATGACGATGGCCGACAAGATCGTCGTCATGCACGACGGGATCGTCGAACAGCTCGGCGCGCCGCTGGAACTCTACGATCGGCCCGCGAACATCTTCGTCGCGACCTTCATCGGCTCGCCGGCGATGAACATGCTCGACGGCGCGATCGACGCCGACCGCACCGGCGTCGTCATCGAGGACGGCACGCGGCTGCCGGTCGCCTGCGAATCGGGCCAGCCGGGCCAGCCGGTGAAGATCGGCATCCGCCCCGAACACCTGACGATCGACGGCACCGGCATCCCGGCCGAGGTCGTCGTCGTCGAGCCGACCGGCGCCGACACGCAGGTCATCGCGCGCTGCGCCGGCGGCAGCATCAGCGCGATCTTTCGCGAACGCCACGATTTCGCTCCGGGCCAGCGCATCGCGCTGGTCCCGATGCCAGGCCTGATCCATGTGTTCGATGCAGCAACCGGCAAACGGCTGTAGGACTCGTCCCGCAGCCCGATGACGGCATTCACAACGAGGAGACGACATGACACAGCGCCGAGATTTCCTTAAAGCCAGCGCCGGCGTCGCCGCAGGCACCGCCGTGGCCGCGCCCGCCATCTGGACGCCGGGCGCCAGCGCACAGACGACCTGGAACAACGAGCCCGAGAAAGGGGCCAGCCTGCGCGTGCTGCGCTGGAGCCGCTTCGTGCAGGGCGACATCGACCAGTACATGGCGAACGTCAAGAAGTTCACCGAGAAGTACGGCATCGAAGTGCGCGTCGACAACGAGAGCTGGGAAGACGTCCGCCCGAAGGCCGCCGTGGCGGCGAACGTGGGCAGCGGCCCGGACATCGTCCTGTCGACCAACGACGACGCGAACCTGTATCCCGACAAGCTGCTCGACGTCACCGACCTGTGCGAGTACCTGGGCGCCAAGTACGGCGGCTGGTATCCGGTCTGCGAAGCGTTCCTGCGCCCCGACGGCAAGAAATGGATCGGCGTGCCGCTGGGCGCGTCGGGCAACATCATCGTCTACCGCAAGAGCCACGTGCAGGCGGCCGGCTTCGACGAGTTCCCGAGGGATACCGACGGCTTCCTGAAGATGATGAAGGCGCTGAAGGAAAAGGGCACGCCGGGCGGCTTCGCGCTGGGCAACGCGACCGGCGACTGCGGCTGGACCTACTGGCTGGTCTGGGCCTTCGGCGGCAAGCTCGTCGACGAGAACAACAACGTCGTGATCAACAGCCCCGAGACGATCAAGGCGCTCGAGTACATGCAGGAGCTGTACCCGACCTTCGTGCCCGGCACGCTCGCGTGGCTCGATCCGAACAACAACAAGGCGTTCCTCGACGACCAGGTCAGCGTCACGAACAACGGGATCTCGATCTACTACGCGGCGAAGAACTCGAACGATCCGAAACTGAAGGCGATGGCCGAGGACATCTACCATTCGCCGCTGCCGATCGGACCGGTCGGCGAGCCGACCGAGTGGCACCTGTTCTTCAACCAGATGATCTTCAAGTACACGAAGTATCCGAAGGCGGCCAAGGAGTTCCTGCGCTTCATGATGGAAGAAGAGCAGTTCGGCGAGTGGATGAAGGCCTCGTTCGGCTACGTCGCGCATCCGCTGCGCGCGTTCGAGAAGAACCCGGTCTGGACCGACGATCCGAAGGCGACCGCCTATCGCGACTGCGTGAAGAACATGCGCCCGGCCGGTTACGCCGGATCGCTCGGCTACGCATCGGCCGGCGCGGCCGCCGACTTCATCGTGCCGAACATGGTGGCCGAGGCGGCCAGCGGCTCGCGTACGCCGAAGGAAGCCGCCGAACGGGCGCAGAAGCGCGCGGAGCGCTACTACAAGATCTGAAGCCCGGCCGCGCAGCAGGCGGTATCGACGGCCCGGACGGCCCGCTTCGGCGGGCCGTCCGGCAGACCCGTTTTGCCACGGATTCCGACGTGTTCGCAAAGATCCAGAACAACCGCAACCTGCTGGGATACGCCTTCATGGTCCCGGCGGCGTTCCTGCTGCTGGTGTTCCTGACCTACCCGCTCGGGCTCGGCGTCTGGCTCGGTTTCACCGACACGAAGATCGGCCGGGCCGGCTCCTTCATCGGTCTGGAGAACTACCAGTTCCTGTTCGGCGACAGCGTCGCGCGCCTGTCGCTGTTCAACACGATCTTCTATACGGTGGTCGCCAGCATCCTGAAATTCGGGCTCGGGCTCTGGCTGGCCCTGCTGCTGAACAAGCGCCTGCCGTTCAAGACCTTCTTCCGGGCCGTGATCCTGCTGCCGTGGATCGTGCCGACGGCACTGTCGGCGATCGTGTTCTGGTGGATCTACGACTCGCAGTTCTCGGTGATCAGCTGGGTGCTGATCCGCCTCGGACTCATCGACAGCTACATCAACTTCCTCGGCGACCCGTGGAACGCGCGGCTGTCGACGATCGCCGCCAACGTCTGGCGCGGCATCCCGTTCGTGGCGATCTCGCTCCTCGCCGGCCTGCAGACGATTTCGCCCAGCCTGTACGAAGCCGCGGCCATCGACGGCGCCACGCCATGGCAGCAGTTCCGCAACATCACGCTGCCGATGCTCACGCCGATCATCGCCGTCGTGATGACCTTCTCGGTGCTGTTCACGTTCACCGACTTCCAGCTGATCTACGTGCTCACGCGCGGCGGGCCGCTGAACGCGACGCACCTGATGGCGACGCTGTCGTTCCAGCGGGCGATCCCCGGCGGCGCGCTCGGCGAAGGCGCGGCGCTCGCGATCGCCATGGTGCCTTTCCTGCTGGCCGCGATCCTGTTCAGCTACTTCGGGCTGCAGCGGCGCGCCTGGCAGCAGGGCGGCGACCAGTAGCCGGCAAGGCGCGGCGGCAAGGCGCGGCGGCGATTTCGCTCCGGCAACTCGACACAACGGAACCCGACGACGATGGCGAAAGACGACGACACCACCGGGATGAACTACCTGCAGTCGCTGCCGCAGCGCTGGGTGACGATCTACATTCCGGTCGCCATCTTCGTGTTCGTGCTGCTGTTTCCGTTCTACTGGATGGGCATGACGGCGTTCAAGCCCGATGCCGAGCTGCTCGACGGCGACCGCAACCCGTTCTGGATCGTCAGCCCGACGCTGCAGCACTTCTGGAAGCTGCTGTTCGAAACCCCGTATCCGGACTGGCTGCTGAACACGATGATCGTCTCGGTCGTCTCGACCTTCGTCTCGCTGGCCACCGCGGTGCTGGCCGCCTACGCGATCGAGCGGCTGCGCTTCCAGGGCGCGAAGCCGACCGGGCTGGCGATCTTCTTCGCCTATCTGGTGCCGCCGAGCATCCTGTTCATTCCGCTGGCGGCGGTCGTCTTCAGGCTCGGGCTGTTCGACACCCGGCTCGCGCTGATCCTCACCTATCCGACCTTCCTGATCCCGTTCTGCACCTGGCTGCTGATGGGCTACTTCCGTTCGATCCCGTACGAGCTCGAGGAGTGCGCGCTGATCGACGGCGCCACGCGCTGGGAGATCCTGACGAAGATCATCCTGCCGCTGGCGATTCCGGGGCTGATCTCGGCCGGCATCTTCGCGTTCACGCTTTCTTGGAACGAATTCATCTATGCGCTGACCTTCATCTCGTCATCCGAGGTCAAGACGGTGCCGGTCGGTGTGGTCACCGAACTGGTCGAGGGCGATGTCTACCACTGGGGGCCGCTGATGGCCGGTGCGCTGCTCGGCTCGCTGCCGGTCGCAGTCATCTACTCGTTCTTCGTCGAGTACTATGTGTCGGGCATGACGGGCGCCGTCAAGGAATAGCCGCAAGGAGTAGCCGAAGTTTGCCGACGATGCCGGCCCGAGGGCCCCGAACCGATGCCCCCGTCCTGGCTGCACTGCGCAGCGCCACCCGGCAGCGCCACGAGGCTCTCGAGCGCCTTCTCGATTTCGGTTCGATCGCCGATCGTTCGCGCTACGAGCGCATCCTCGCAGGTTTTTCGTGCTTCCTCGCGGTCTGGGAGCCGCTCGTGCGCAGTGCACTGGGGCCCGCCTGGAGCGACTGGCTCGCTGCGCGTTCGCGTCGGGCCTTTCTCGCGCGCGACATGGCCGTGCTCGGGGTACGTCCGCTGCCGCCGCCGGCCGGCCTCGCGCCGGCGCTGCGCCTGCACAGTCCCGAAGCGGCCTGGGGTGCGCTCTACGTCGTCGAAGGCTCCGCGCTCGGCGGCCAGCTGATCGCGCGGCAGCTCTCCGAACGGCTCGGCATCACGGCCGAACGCGGTGGCGCCTTCTTCGCCGGCTGGGGCGAACGAACCGGCAGCCGCTGGCGCGAATTCCGCGAACTCCTCGAGGTCGAGGTCGCCGGATCGCAGGGACAGGCCCGGGCATGCATCGGTGCCGCCGACACCTTCGACGGCTTCAGCCGCAGCTTCGAGATTGCGCTCGATGAACACCTCCCTGCCTGACCTGTCGCACTGCGCCAGCGAGCCGATCCACATTCCGGGCGCGATCCAGCCGCACGGCTGCCTGATCGCGTTCGACCCGGCCTCGCTGGTCGTGCTGAACGCCAGCGCGAACCTCGCGGAATTCCTCGCGACCCCTGCCCGCACGATCACCGGCTCGGCGATCGAGGACGCACTGCCGCCGTCGGCGATGAGCTGGCTGCGCGGCGCGCTGGCCGGCGCACCGGGCGATCGCGAGCCGTTCCGGTGGGCCGAGGGCGAGCAGCCGCGCGTGGCGACGCTGCACCTACACGACGGCGTCGGCCTGCTCGAAATCGAGCGTGACGATGCGCCTCCGGGCCCCCCACTGGCGCGCGGCGTGCAGTCGGCGCTTGCGCGCCTGTCGCGAGTCGCTTCGATCGAGACGCTCGTCGACGAGACGGTCCAGATCGTTCGCGAGCTGGCCGGTTTCGAGCGGACGATGGTTTACCGTTTCGACGAAGACGACCATGGCGAAGTGATCGCCGAGTCGAAGCCTGCCCAGCTCGAGCCCTACCTCGGGCTGCACTATCCGGAGTCCGACATCCCCCGGCAGGCGCGGGCGCTGTACCGCAGATACTGGCTGCGCGCCATTCCCGATGCGCGCTACTCGCCGGTGCCGCTGGTTCCGGCGGTGCGTCCCGACACCGGCCGCCCGCTCGACCTGAGTCCGTGCACGCTGCGCAGCGTCTCTCCCGTGCATCTCGAGTACCTGGCGAACATGGGAGTGCGCGCGTCGATGAGCGTTTCGCTGGTCGTCGACGATCGCCTCTGGGGCCTGATCGCGGCGATCGACCGGCGCCCGCGCCAGGTGCCGCCCGAGGTGCGCAGCGCCTGCGAATCGATCGGCCGCCTGGTGTCGCTGCATATCGCCGCGCTGGCGGCGACCGGGCTCGAGCGCGAGCGTGCCGCGAAGGCGGAAACGATCGGCCAGCTCGTCGAAGCGATGCAGCGCACGTCGACCGACGTGCTGCTTGGACTGTCGCACGCGCCCGAGGCGCTGACCGGCGTCGTCGGCGCAGCGGCAGCGGCCATCGTCGTCGATGGCGAGGTACGGACGATCGGCGATTGCCCGGAGCCGGACGCCTTGCTGCGCCTCGCGCAGGTACTGCGCGAGCGTGCCGACGCGAGCGGCCTGTTCCACTGTCACTCGATCCTCGAGTCGCTCGGCTGCGAAGTCTGCGCGGCGCGGGCGAGCGGGGTGCTGGCGATTTTCCTGCCGACGCCGGCGCTGCGCGGCGTGCTCTGGCTGCGACCCGAAGTCGTGCAGACGGTGAACTGGGGCGGCAATCCCGACAAAGCCGTCGAACGGCGATCGGACGAGCCTGTGCCGCGACTGCATCCGAGGCGTTCGTTCGCGCTGTGGCAGCAGACGCTGCGCGGCCGCTCGCTGCGCTGGTCCGTCGGCGAACGCCGCGCCGCCGCCGATCTGCGGCGCTTCGCGCTCGAACTCGACCTGGCAGCGCGCTTCGGCAAGGAACAGGAGGCGGTCCGCGCCCGCGACGAACTCGTCGCCGTCGTCTCGCACGATCTGCGCACGCCGATGTCGGTCATCGTCATGCAGGCGTTCCTGATCCAGAGGTTGCTGAACGAGGGCGAGGCCGACCTTTCCCAGCGGATCGCGAGCAGCGCCGAAACGATCCGGAACGCCGGCGAGCGGATGTCGAGGCTGCTGAACGACCTGACCGACCTGACCCAGATCGAGGCCGGCCGCTTCCAGATCGCCGCGCGCCCGCAGTCGGTCGCGCGGATGCTCGCCGACGTCTGCTCGCTGCTGCAGCCGCTGGCGGCGATGCGCGGCATCAGGCTCGTGCGCGCGCCGGTGACCGACATCACGGTCAAGGCAGACGCCGAGCGCATTTTCCAGGTGCTGTCGAACCTGGTCGGCAATGCGATCAAGTTCTCGCCCGACGGCGCCGACATCGAGCTCGGCGCCGTCGCGCACGACGGCGTCTGCGAGATTTCCGTACGCGACCATGGCCGCGGGATCCGCGCCGAGGACCTGCCGCGGGTGTTCGACCGCTACTGGCACGGCGGGCAGCCCGGCTCGCGCGGCTCGGGGCTCGGCCTGTACATCGCGCGCGGCATCGTGCGCGCGCACGGCGGCGAAATTCGCGTCGACAGCAGCGTCGGCACCGGAAGCACGTTCGCCTTCACGCTGCCGCTCGACCAGGAGGCTGACATTGGAGTCGGTGCAGCCCGCTGAAGACGCATGTGACGTACCGGATTTCAAGGCCTGCGCCCCGGGCCGATCA
>JAAZBL010000201.1 GCA_012513825.1 Limnobacter sp.
CGCGGATCGCGACGCCGCTGCAGATCATGCTCGAAGGCCCGATCGGCGGCGCGGCCTTCAACAACGAGTTCGGCCGCCCGAACCTGGTCGGTTATTTCCGCAGCTACGAGCAGAACGTCGGCGGCGTCGTGCGCGGCTACCACAAGCCGATCATGATCGCCGGCGGCGTCGGCAGCATCGACGCGAGGCTGACCGGCAAGCTCGATCTGCCGCCCGGCACGCTGCTGGTCCAGCTCGGTGGGCCCGGGATGCGGATCGGCGTGGGCGGCGGCGCCGCCTCGAGCATGGGCGCTGGAACCAACACGGCCGAGCTCGATTTCGACTCGGTCCAGCGCGGCAACCCGGAGATCCAGCGGCGTGCGCAGGAGGTGCTCGACCGCTGCCAGGCGCTGGGCAGCGACAACCCGATCCTGTCGATCCACGACGTCGGTGCCGGCGGGCTGTCGAACGCGTTTCCCGAGATCGTCTGGGGCGCCGGCCGTGCCGCGCGCTTCGACCTCGCCCGCGTGCCGGTCGAGGAATCCGGGATGTCGCCGGCCGAGATCTGGTGCAACGAGTCACAGGAGCGCTACGTGCTCGCGATCGCGCCCGAATCGGTGCCGGTCTTCCACGCGATGTGCAAGCGCGAGCGCTGCCCGTACGCGATCGTCGGCACGGTCAGCGAGGACAGGCAACTGGTCGTCGAGAACAGCGAGAGCGGCGGCGACGAAGTCGGCCACCCGGTCGACATGCCGATCGACGTACTGCTCGGCAAGCCGCCGCGCATGCATCGCGTCGGCGAGCGGCGCGACCGGGCGCTGCCGCCGATCGAGGCCACCGGCTTCGAACTGACCGAAGTCGTCGAGCGCGTGCTGCGCTTGCCGGCCGTTGCGTCGAAGGCGTTCCTGATCACGATCGGCGACCGCACGGTCGGCGGGCTGTGCTCGCGCGACCAGATGGTCGGTCCGTGGCAGGTGCCGGTGGCCGACTGCGCGGTGGGACTCGTCGACTTCGAGTCGTATCGCGGCGAGGCGCTGGCGATGGGCGAGCGCACGCCGCTGGCGGTCGTCGACGCGGCCGCCGCGTCGCGGATGGCGGTCGCCGAGGCCGTCACCAACATCGCAGCGGCGCCGATCGCGTCGATCGATGCGATCAAGCTGTCGGCGAACTGGATGGCCGCCTGCGGCGATCCGGCCGAAGACGCCGACCTGTTCGACGCCGTGTCCGCCTGCGCCGAATTCTGCCGTGCACTGGGCATCGCGATCCCGGTCGGCAAGGACTCGCTGTCGATGCGCACGGTCTGGCGCGACGGCGAGCACGAGCGCAGCGTGGCGGCGCCGACTTCGCTGATCGTCTCGGCGTTCGCGCCGGTCGACGACGCGCGGCGCGTGCTGACCCCGCAACTGCGCGCCGACGTCGACACGGTGCTGATCCTGATCGACCTCGGCGAAGGACGGCAGCGGCTCGGCGGCTCGGCCTTCGCGCAGGTCACGCAGCAGATCGGCAACGAGGTCCCCGACATCGCCGACCCGGCGCTGCTCGGCCGCTTCTTCGCGGCGATCCAGGCATTGAACGCGCAGGGCAGCCTGCTCGCCTACCACGATCGCTCCGACGGCGGGCTGTTCGCCGCAGTCTGCGAGATGGCCTTCGCCGGTCGCTGCGGTGTCGCGCTGAACCTCGACCTGCTGACGATCGACAGCAATTCGGCCGATTGGGGCGACTACAAGATCCGCCCCGAGCAAGTCGCCGTCCAGCGCGACGAGCTGACGCTGAAGGCGCTGTTCAACGAAGAAGCCGGCGCGATCATCCAGGTGCGCGCCGCCGAGCGCGACGCGGTCATGGGCAGGCTGCGCGAGTTCGGGCTGTCGGCGCATTCGCACGTGATCGGCAAGCCGCAGCAGAAGGACGAGATCGGTGTCTTCCGCGACGGTCGCGGCATCTGGAGCGCACCGCGCGCGCAGCTGCAGCGCAGCTGGGCCGAGACGAGCTGGCGCATCGCGTCGCTGCGCGACAACGCCGATTGCGCGCAGCAGGAATACGACCGGCTGCTGCGCGACGAGGATCCGGGGCTGCACCTGCGCCTTCGCTTCGACCCGGCCGAGGACGTCGCCGCGCCGTTCATCGGCACCGGCGCGCGGCCGCGCGTGGCCGTGCTGCGCGAGCAGGGGGTCAACAGCCACGTCGAAATGGCGGCGGCCTTCGATCGCGCCGGTTTCGACGCCTTCGACGTGCACATGACCGACCTGATCGAAGGTCGGCACGACCTGGCGCAGTTCCGCGGCCTGGTGTCCTGCGGCGGGTTCTCCTATGGCGACGTGCTCGGCGCGGGCACCGGCTGGGCGCGCTCGATCCTGTTCAACAGGCAACTGGCCGAGGCCTTCGCGACTTTCTTCCAGCGTCCGGACACCTTCACGCTGGGCGTCTGCAACGGCTGCCAGATGATGTCGCAGCTCAAGTCGATCATTCCCGGCGCCGAGCACTGGCCGGTGTTCCTGCGCAACCGCTCCGAGCAGTACGAGGCGCGGCTGTCGCTGGTCGAGGTGCTCGAATCGCCGTCGATCCTGTTCGCCGGCATGGCCGGCAGCCGGATGCCGATCGCGGTCGCGCACGGCGAAGGCCGTGCGTCGTTCCTGCGCCCCGGCGACGCTGCGCACGCGCACGCGGCGCTGCGCTTCGTCGAGAACGACGGCAGCCCGGCCCACGACTACCCGGCCAACCCGAACGGCTCGCACGAGGGGCTGACCGGCTTCACGTCGGCCGACGGCCGCGCGACGATCCTGATGCCGCATCCGGAACGCGTGTTCCGGACGATCCAGATGAGCTGGCGCGACCCCTCGCAGGGCGAGGATTCGCCGTGGATGCGGATGTTCCGCAACGCGCGCGTCTGGGTCGGCTGAATCCTGCGGGCCGAGCGGCCCGAGAACGAAAAAGATGCTTACCACCTCCAACATCAC
>JAAZBL010000202.1 GCA_012513825.1 Limnobacter sp.
GGCGGCGGCCTTGGCGCCCGCGCCCTGGCGCGCCGGGCGCGGCTCGAATTCGAAGCCGATCTTGCCGTCGGCGCCGCGCACGAGGAAGGCCTTGAACTTGCGGCGCGTGCGCTGCGAAACGAAACCCGGCAGCAGGTCGGTGCGCCCTTCGGCGAGCAGCTTGCTCATCTGCGCCGGCTCGATCTCCTGCTGCAGGATGATCTTGCCGCTGCGGAAATCGCAGCTTCGATTCGGCCCGACCGACTTCTCGCAGACGTAGGACAGTCCGTGCTCGTAGACGCCGGCACTGCACTTCGGGCAGTCGCCGAGGCGCTCGCGCCCGCTGAAGTCGACCGGCTCGGAGGCCTCGGCGTCGGCGTCGCTCTGGCCGAAATCGAATTCGAGCTTGTTCTCGGGCGACAGCTTCAGGATCGCCGCGAACGGGCGGCCCAGACGGCTGCGGAAACCCTGCAGCGGCCCGATCGTGCGTTCGCGCAGCAGTTCGTCGGCTTCGGCCGGCGCAAGCTGGCGGCTGCCCGGCACTTTCGTGATGGAAAAGTCGCAGCGCGTGCACGCGTAGCGCTTGTAGTTTTCCTGGACCACGCCGCCGCAGGCCGGGCACGGGCTCTCGAGCGTCGCATAGTCGCCGGGTACGGTGTCCGACTGGTAGTTCTTCGCGCGCTCGACGATCTGCCGCGTCATCTCGGCGATCTCGCGCATGAAGACCTCGCGCGACAGCCGGCCGCGCTCCATCTCGGCGAGCTTGTGCTCCCATTCGCCGGTCAGCTCGGGCGCCGTGAGTTCGGTCACGCCGAGACCGCGCAGCAGCGTCAGCAGCTGGAACGCCTTCGGCGTGGGGATCAGCTCGCGGCCTTCGCGCACCAGGTAGTTCTCGGCGATCAGGCCTTCGATGATCGTCGCGCGCGTGGCCGGCGTACCCAGGCCCTTGTCGGCCATCGCCTCGCGCAGTTCGTCGTCCTCGATCAGCTTGCCGGCGCCTTCCATTGCCGACAGCAGCGTCGCTTCGTTGAAGCGCGCCGGCGGACGCGTGGCCAGCGCCATCAGCTCGATCGCCTCGGTGGTCACGCGCTCGTTCGGCTCGACCGGCACCAGCGTATCGTCGCGGCCGCCCTCGCGCCCGTAGATCGCGAGCCAGCCGGCCTTGACCAGCACGCGACCGTCGGTGCGGAAGCGGTGCTCGTCGACGGACGTGATCCGCGTGGTCACCAGGTACTCGGCGGCCGGGAAGAACACGGCCAGGAAGCGGCGCACGACCAGGTCGTAGATCTTCTGCTCGGCGTCGGACAGGCCGCCCGACCTCGGCGGCTGCAGCGTCGGAATGATCGCAAAGTGATCGGCCACCTTCGCGTTGTCGAAGACCCGCTTGTTCGGCTTGACCCAGCCGTTGTCGAGCACCTGTCGTGCGAAGGGCGCGAACTCGGCCGTGCCTCCGCCGCCCTGGCTGCGCAGCATCTCCATCGTCGAGACGACGGTGCCGACGTAGTCCTCGGGCAGCGCGCGCGAGTCGGTTCGCGGGTAGGTCAGGACCTTGTGGCGCTCGTAGAGCGCCTGCGCCAGCGCCAGCGTCGTGCGCGCCGAAAAGCCGAAGCGGCCGTTCGCTTCGCGCTGCAGGCTGGTCAGGTCGAACAGCGCCGGAGACTGCTGCGTCGTCGGCTTCGACTCTTCGGTGACGGTGCCGGTGCGGCCGCGACACGCGGCGACGATCGCCTCGGCGCGTTCGCGTTCCCACAGGCGCTCCGCACGCGCGTCGGCGTCGGTCTCGCTCTTGCGGAAATCGGGGTCGAACCAGCGGCCCTTGTACTCGCCGGCCTTCGCGCCGAAGCTCGCATGGATCTCGAAGTAGTCGCGCGGAACGAAGCGCTTGATGCGTTCCTCGCGTTCGACGACGATCGCCAGCGTCGGCGTCTGCACGCGCCCGACCGTCGTCAGGTAGAAACCGCCGTCGCGCGAGTTGAAGGCGGTCATCGCCCGCGTGCCGTTGATGCCGACGAGCCAGTCGGCCTCGGACCGGCAGCGCGCGGCGTCGGCCAGCGGCAGCATCTGCTCGTCGTCGCGCAGCGACTGGAAGGCCTCGCGGATAGCGGCCGGCGTCATCGACTGCAGCCAGAGCCTGCGGATCGGCTGTCTTGCCTTCGCGTACTGGACGATCAGCCGGAAGATCAGCTCGCCCTCGCGCCCGGCGTCGCAGGCGTTGATCAGCAGGTCGACGTCCTTGCGGCGGATCAGCCGGGCCAGCAGCTTGAGCCGCTCCTCGTTCTTCGGGATCGGCTGGATGTCGAAGTGCGGCGGGATGACCGGCAGGTTCGCGAAAGACCACTTGCCGCGCTTGACTTCGTATTCCTCGGGGGCGGCGATCTCGACCAGGTGTCCGACCGCCGACGACAGCAGGTAGTCGTCGCTCTCGTAGTAGTCGCCCTGCCGCGTGAAGCCGCCGAGGGCGCGCGCGATATCGGCGGCCACCGAGGGTTTTTCGGCAATGATCAGGGCTTTGCTCATTCGCTTGTCGCCGGCGGCGACCGAGTCGATCGGAGGGGCGCCAATCATAAGTGGCGGTCGCGACCCGGTGCAAGCAGGCGCGGCGGGCGGGCGGTTCAGCCCCCGAGCCTTGCGAAGCGACCGTCGACCAGGCGCTCGACCTTGCCGTCGAGCTCGAGGCGCAGCAGCAGTGCGCCGAGCCGCCCCGCGGGCTGGCCGGTGCGGCTGACCAGTTCGTCGACGTCGATCGGGTCGAATGCCATCGCCTGCAGCAGGGCCGCTTGCTCGTCGTCGGCGGGCGTTCCGGGCGGTGCCGGCCGCGCCGTCGCCCGCGCCGCCGCTTCCGGAAGGCCGGCCCCGAGCGCCCCGCGCAGTTCGGCCAGCACGTCTTCGGCCGATTCGATCAGCTTCGCGCCGTCGCGAATGAGCCGGTGGCAGCCGCGCGACAACGGCGAGTGGATCGACCCGGGGATCGCCATGACCTCGCGGCCGGCTTCGGCAGCCTGACGCGCCGTGATCAGCGAGCCCGAATGGCGCGCGGCTTCGACGACGAGCGTGGCCAGCGCGAGCCCGGCGATCAGCCGGTTGCGACGCGGGAAATTCGACGGCTGCACGGGGAAGCCGAGCGGCAGCTCGGTCGCGATCGCCCCGCCGCCGGCCACGATCGCATCGGCCAGCGGTCGGTGCGCCGCCGGATAGACCCGATCGATGCCGGTGCCGACGACGGCGACCGTCCCCGCCGCCGTGCCGAGCGCCCCGCGATGGGCGGCGGCGTCGATGCCGTGCGCGAGGCCGCTGACGATCGTCAGCCCCGCGTCGCCGAGCGCCTGCGCAAAGTCGTGTGCATGGCCGAGACCGGCGCGGGTCGCGTTGCGGCTGCCGACGATCGCCAGCGCCGGACGCGACAGCGCCGCCGGGTCGCCGTGCACGAACAGCAGCGGCGGCGGATCGCCGATCTCGAGCAGGCGCGCCGGATAGCGCGGATCGTCGAGCGTGAGGAGATGGTGGCCGGCGGCCTCGGCCCAGTCGAGCGCGGCCTGCGCGGCGGCCTCGCGCTCCGGGTCGGTGCCGAGCAGCGCCTGCGCGCGCGGCGCGTCGAGCGCCGCCGACAGCTTGGCGTGGCCGGCCGCGAGAACGTCTTCGGGCAGGCCGAAGGTTTCGAGCAGCCGGCGGATCGCCGTCGGTCCGAGGCCGGGCGTGAGGACGAGTCGCAGCCACGGCGCGCAGGCTTCGCGCGCCTCGGCGGAAAGCGGCATTCGGGCTCCCTCAGGAGCCGGTTCGACTCCTACGGATTCGTGACGGCGTCGCCGACCGAGATCGATTGCGACGCCTCCATGACCAGACCGTAGGAAATCTTATCGAAGACGCGGAAGACGAGCAGGTAACCGACGGCCTCGTCCGGAAGTCTGACCTTTTCCTTCGCCTCGCGATCGACGACGACCCGCCCGCGCTGCTGGATCGCAAGCACGTTGCCCTGTTCGAGTCCCTGTTCGGCGCCGGCGTTGACCGCGACGACGCTGTTGCGCCCGACCTGCGTAACACCGCGATAGACGGCGACGATGCGCGCCGCGACGTCCGTCTCCGGCGGCCGCGGCACGAAGTTCGTGATCGTCGGGGCCTCGGCGGGCATCAGCCGGTCGCCGACGCCGATCTCTTCGTTCATCGCGA
>JAAZBL010000203.1 GCA_012513825.1 Limnobacter sp.
AGCGGTCGGAGCGGGCAGCGACGAGCGGTCGGGGCGGGCAGCAACGAGCGGTCGGGACAGTCAGACAGCAAGAGGTCGGGGCAGTCAAGGCAGCGGGAGGTTGCGGCGGGCTGGCGGAGGAAAGTTCCGTCGCGAAGCGGAGACATGTCGCGGCCGGCTGTCAGAGAGAGGTCCGGCAGCGGCGGGCTACGGGGGTGGCGGCACGAGAGACGAGGCCGGCAGCGCAAGACGCCACCGCGCACGCGGTGCCGACCGAATCGCCCGCCACGCGAACCGTGACATCCGGAGCGGCTGCGCGGGGGCAGGCCTCCCCGGGGCCCTGGGCAAGCCGCTCACGACCGAAAGGATTTTCGCGGGACCCGCTCGTCGGCGCGCAGCGCCTACGAGGCGGGTGCGAAAATCCGAGGTCGGAGCGGGAAGTCCCGCGCAGCGGGACCGCAGCCCCGGGAGGCTCGCCCCCGCGCAGCCGCGCCGCGCTCGGTCCCCCGCCTGCTTCAGATGCCCGCCGACGATCGCTTCGCGCTCGAACGAGGTCCGACCGTTGCCCAGTCAGCCCAGCCCGCGCGCCAGGTCCGCGCAGATGTCCGCCGGATCCTCGAGTCCGACCGCCACCCGCAACATCCCCTCCCCGATCCCCGCCGTGGCCCGCGCCTCGGGCGACATCCGCCCGTGGGTGGTGCTCGCCGGGTGCGTGATCGTCGATTTCACGTCCCCGAGGTTCGCGGTGATCGACAGCAGCCGGCAGCCGTCGACGACCCGCCACGCGTTCGCGCGTCGCTCGGCATCGTCGGCGCCGGCCATCTCGAAGGCGAGGACCGCGCCTCCGGCATCCTGCTGCGCGCGCGCCAGCGCATGCTGCGGATGCGATTCGAGCCACGGATAACGCACCTTCTCGACCGACGGCTGCGCCTGCAGCCAGCGAGCGACGGCCAGTGCGTTTTCCGAATGCCGCTGCATCCTGATCGACAGCGTCTCGAGTCCCTTGGCCAGCATCCACGCGTTGAACGCCGACAGCGCCGGGCCGCAATAACGCAGCACCGGCTGCAGCTTCTCGTTCATGTACTGGTTGCCGCCGAGCACCGCGCCGCCGAGCACCCTGCCCTGCCCGTCGAGATACTTGGTGGCCGAATGCACGACGATGTCGGCACCGAGCGCAAGCGGACGCTGCAGTGCCGGCGTGCAGAAGCAGTTGTCGACGACCAGCGGGATCCCGTGGCGCCTGGCGATCTCCGACAAGGCGCGCAGGTCGGCGACCTCGGTCGAAGGGTTCGACGGCGTCTCGACGAACAGCATCCGCGTGTTCGGCCGGATCGCCGCGGCCCAGGCCTCGGGATCGGACAGCGGCACGTAGCTGGTCTCGATGTCGTAGCGCTCGAACAGCGCGAACAACTGCTGCGTGGTCCCGAACACCCCCTGCGCGCAGACCACGTGATCGCCGGTGCGGGTCAGGCTGACCAGCACCGCCATGATCGCCGACATGCCCGACGCGGTCGCACGGCATTCGTCGGCGCCTTCGAGTGCCGCCAGCCGCCGCTCGAAGGTGCGCAGCGTCGGGTTGCCGAATCGCGAGTAGATGTAACCGTCGGCCTCGCCTGCGAACTTGGCGGCCGCGTGGGCCGCGCTGTCGTGCACGAAGCTCGAGGTCAGGAAGATCGGCTCGGTGTGTTCGCCGAACGGCGTGCGCTCGACGCCGCTGCGGATCGCCAGCGTGTCGAAGCGGTATTCGGGGGTTTGGTCGTCGTCTTGCATGGCAGCGGGCCGCGTGGGTTTCGTGCAGGGCGCGCGTGAGGAACGTCGCGCAGCCTCCCTCAACGAATCGGGAACTGCAGGTTCATCTGGTTGCGCGGCGAATCTTCGTCGATCACCGGCGGCACGGGCGTTGCCAGCCGCGCGCTTTCGATGCGGTCCAGGTAGCTCGGCGTGATGTTGCCGGCGATGTAGACGCCGTCGAAGCACGAGGCCTCGAAGCTTCGCAGCGCCGGGTTCACGTCGGTCACCGATTGCTTCATGTCCTCGATCGTCTGGTAGATCAGCGCGTCGGCGCCGATCGCCTGTCGGATCTCCTCGTCGGTTCGCCCGTGCGCGATCAGTTCGCCGCGCGTCGGCATGTCGATGCCATAGACGTTCGGATAGCGCACCGGCGGCGCGGCCGACGCGAAATAGACCTTGTTCGCGCCCGAGTCGCGCGCCATCTGCACGATCTCGCGCGAGGTCGTGCCGCGAACGATCGAGTCGTCGACGAGCAGCACGTTCTTGCCCTTGAACTCGACGCTCATCGCGTTGAGCTTCTGGCGCACCGTCTTCTTGCGCACCGACTGCCCGGGCATGATGAAGGTGCGGCCCACGTAACGATTCTTCAGGAAGCCTTCGCGGTAGGTGATGCCCAGCCGCATCGCGAGCTGCATCGCCGCCGGTCGCGAGGTGTCGGGGATCGGCATGACGACGTCGATGTCGCCGCGCCAGACCTCCTTCGCGAGCCGCTCGGCCAGGTACTCGCCCATCCGCAGCCGGGCCGCGTAGACCGACGCGCCGTCGATGATCGAGTCGGGACGCGCGAAATAGACGTATTCGAAGATGCACGGATTCAGCGACCAGTTCTCGGCGCACTGCGCACTGTGCAGTTCGCCGTGCAGGTCGATGAAGACCGCCTCGCCGGGCGCGACGTCGCGCATCAGCCGGTAGCCGAGGCCCTCGAGCGCCACCGACTCCGACGCGATCAGGTACTCGACGCCGTCGTCGGTCTCGGCCTGGCCCAGGCACAGCGGACGGATGCCGTGCGGATCGCGGAACGCGAGAATGCCGGCTCCGGCGATCTCGGCCACGCAGGCGTAGGCGCCTTCGGCGCGCCGATGCAGGCCGCGCACCGCCTCGAAGATCGCCGGCGGATCGAGCGTGACACCGTCGGCGGCCGCCTGCAGCTCGTTCGCGAGCACGTTCAGCAGCACTTCCGAATCCGAGTCGGTGTTGATGTGGCGGCGGTCGCGCCGGAACATCTCGTCTTTCAGCTGCTCGGAGTTCGTCAGGTTGCCGTTGTGCGCGAGCATGATCCCGAAGGGTGCGTTCACGTAGAACGGCTGGGCCTCTTCGGAATTGCCGGCCGAGCCGGCGGTCGGGTAGCGCACGTGCGCAATGCCGCTATAGCCGGGCAGCGCACGCATGTTGCGCGTGCGGAAGACGTCGCGCACCAGGCCGTTGGCCTTGTACATGTTGAAGGTCTTGCCCATCGCGGTGGCGATCCCGGCCGCGTCCTGCCCGCGGTGCTGCAGCAGCAGCAGCCCGTCGTAGAGCAGCTGGTTGACCGGTGTGCGCGATACGGCGCCCAGGATTCCGCACATTGCTGATCGACCTCGTGAATGGATTCGGCTTAGATGCGCGTGCCCTTGACCCGATCGGGCAACAGCGGATCGGCCAGCGACACCAGCTCGTCGAGCAGCGGTCGCGAAACCGCTTGCGTCCAGGCCGGGTCCTGGTCGACGCCGAACGCCCGGCCGAGCACCGCGGCGACCGCGACGATCAGCAGCGCTCGCGCAACGCCGAGGACGGCGCCGAGCCCGCGATCGACGCTGCCCAGGCCGACCCGGGCCAGCGCGCGCGCAAGCAGCACGCCTGCGAGCCGGACCAGGATCAGCAACGCGAAGAAAAGAATGGCCATCACGAACAGCGGATGCAAGTCCCAGCCAGTCGCAGCGAGCAGCGTCGGCGCGAGCAGTGGCGCTCCGAGAAAGGCCACGACCCAGCCCGCCAACGCGAAGACCGTGCGCACCATGCCGCTGAACAGGCCCAACGCAGTCGAGATCAGCAGGGCGCCCAGCACGAACCAGTCCCAGCCGGTCAGGGCGAGATTCGCACTCACTGCGGCAGCGCAAGGACGGACGAATCGATGCCGACCAGCGCCAGCTTACCGCGTGCGCGCTCGGCCGACTCGCGGTCGGTGAACGGGCCCACACGCACCCGGGTACGCGCCCCGTCGCGCGTCTGTACCGTTTCGGTGTACGAGCGCACGCCGACCTTGCGCGCACGCTCGCTCATCGACCTGGCGCTGCCGGCGTTGGCGTAGGCGCCGATCTGCAGCACGAAGCGGCCCGCCTGCGCCTGCTCGGAGCGCGCGGCGACCGAGGCCTGCTGCTGCGGCGCCGGCCGGCGTTCGGGCGCAGCTGCCGGCGCGGGGGCCGGGGCCTCGGACTGGGGTTTCGGCGCGGCCGTCGGCGCCGGATCGGGCGCTGCCCTGCTCTTCGCCGGCGACTGCAACGCAGGCGGTTTCGCGGCCGGCGCGCTCGGCGCTTCCGCAGGGGAAGCCGGGGATTCGGGCACGGCCGG
>JAAZBL010000204.1 GCA_012513825.1 Limnobacter sp.
AGGTGACGCCCGCCTCGACCCAGCGCGCGCCGTCTTCGCGCATCGACTTCATCCCGCTGGCGACGGCCGCCTCGCGGATCTCCGACTCGCGGGCGCCCTGGTGGATCAAGGCGCGCACCGCGTCGTCTACCTGGAACAGCTCGCAGATCACCGTGCGGCCCTGGTAACCGCTGCGGTTGCAGGCCACGCAGCCGACCGCCCGCCAGCCGTGCGCGACCGGATCGGGTTCGCGGCATTCGGGGCACAGCTTGCGCACGAGCCGCTGCGCGAGCACGCCGATCAGCGACGAGGACAGCAGGAACGGCTCGATGCCCATGTCGACCAGTCGCGTGACCGCCGACACCGAATCGTTCGTGTGCAGCGTGGCCAGCACCAGGTGGCCGGTCAACGAGGCCTGGACGGCGATCTGCGCCGTTTCCAGGTCGCGGATCTCGCCGATCATCACGACGTCGGGATCCTGGCGCAGGATCGAGCGCAGCGCCTTCGCGAAGCTCATGTCGATCCGGGCGTTGACCTGCGTCTGGCCGATGCCGGGCAGGTCGTACTCGATCGGATCCTCGACGGTGAGGATGTTCGTCGTCGCCGCGTCGAGGCGCCCGAGCGCCGCGTACAGCGTCGTCGTCTTGCCCGAACCGGTCGGCCCGGTGACCAGCACGATCCCGTGCGGCTGGTGCACGAGCCGGTCGAAGATCGCCAACGTGTGCTCGCCCATGCCGAGCCGCGTCAGGTCGAGCCGCCCGGCCTCCTTGTCGAGCAGCCGCAGCACCGCGCGCTCGCCGTGGCCGGTGGGCAGCGTGGACACGCGCACGTCCATCGGCCGCCCGCCGATGCGCAGCGTGATCCGGCCGTCCTGCGGCAGGCGCTTCTCGGCGATGTCGAGCTGGGCCATGATCTTGATCCGCGAGACCAGTGCCGCGTGCAGCTCGCGGCGCGGCCTCACGACGTCGCGCAAGGTGCCGTCGACGCGGAATCGCACCAGCGAGTGCGTCTCGAACGGCTCGATGTGGATGTCGGACGCCCCGTCGCGCGCCGCCTGCGTCAGCAGCACGTTGATCATCCGGATGATCGGCGCGTCGTCCTCGGCCTCCAGCAGGTCCTCGATCTTCGGCAGGTCCTGCATCAGGCGGGACAGGTCGAGGTCGCTCTCGAGCTCGTCGACGACGGCCGCCGCCGACCCTTCCTGCTGCGAGTACGCCCGCGAGATCGCCGCGCTCAGTTCCTCGTCGCCCTTGCGCACGGTGACCAGGCGCATCGGCACCAGCCGCGACAGTTCGGCCAGCGCGTGGCGCGGCGTACGTTCGCCGATCCAGACCTCCATCGTCTCGCCGACCAGGCCCGCGACCAGCAACTGGTTCGTGCGCGCGAAGCCGTAGGGCACGTAGCGCGACGGCGCGATCGTCGACACCGGAACCTCCGTCAGTTGGTCGGGCCGAGCGGCGTCGAACCCGGCGCGAACATGGTCCCGGGCGCCGGCGCCCCGGGCGGCACGGTGCCGCCGGCCGGGACCGGATTGATCGTCGTCGGTCGCGACTCGTAGATCGGCGCCGGCTCGCGCCTGATCGCCGCGTCGACCTCGGGCGACAGGCTCCCCGGCTCGGCAGCCCGCCGCGTACCGGCAGCCGCTGCAGCGGGAGCGGGCTGTTCGCCCCACGAAGGCGGCGCGCCGCGCGGATCGGGAACGCCCGGCGGCTGGGGCATCGCCGCCAGTTCGTCCGGCTCGAAGTCCGGCAGGGCCCAGTGCGGCGGCAGCGAAGCGTCGCGGCGTGCAGCGCGCATGAACTCGTAGCGGTCGGCCGTGATGCTGTGCGCGCCGTCGGAGTCGCGCACGATCACCGGCCGCAGGAACACGAGCAGGTTCGTCTTCACGCGTCGGCGATTGTCGTAGCGGAACAGTTGCCCGAGCACCGGCACGTCGCCGAGCCCCGGCACCTTCTGCTCGCCGCCTTCGACGCGCTCCTCGATCAGCCCGCCGAGCACGATGATCTGGCCGTCGTCGACCAGCACGTTCGACTCGATCGCGCGGCGGTTCGTGATGATCCCCGACGACAGCGTCGTGCTCTGGACGCTCGAGACTTCCTGGAAGATCTGCATCCGGACCGTGCCCGATTCGGAGATCGTCGGCTTCACGTGCAGCGTGGTCCCGACGTCGCGCCGCTCGATCGTCTGGAACGGGTTGACGGCGCCGGCGGCCGCCCCGGTGTTCGTGAACTGGCCGGTGATGAACGGCACGTTCTGGCCGATGATGATCCGCGCTTCCTCGTTGTCGAGCGTGAGCAGGTTCGGCGTGGCCAGGATGTTCGCGTCGGCGTTCGTTTCGAGCGCGCGCGCCAGGAACCCGAGGTTCAGGATCTCGCCGACCCCCGGAACCGTGACGGTGCCGCGCACGACCCCGAGGTTCAGTCCCTCGCCCATCGCGCCGGCGTTCGCGGCCAGGTCGAGGATGTTCGCGCCGGCGCCGCGCGGCGTCAGGTTCGTGCCGCCGATCACGCGCGTGGAGCCCTGCGGCGCCTCGAGGAACTGCCACTGCACGCCGAGCTCGGCCGCCCGCTCGGCGCTGATCTCGACGATCAGCGACTCGATGTAGACCTGCGCACGGCGGGTGTCGAGCTGGTCGATGACCGTCCGCAGGTTGCGGTAGACCGGCTCGGGGGCCGTGATGATCAGCGAGTTCGTTGCCGGGTCGGCGGCGATCGTCGCCACGCCGGCCTGCACGGTCACCGGCTGCAGCGACGACTGCTGCAGTTGCATCGCGCCGACGTTGCCGCCCTGCGCCTGCATGCCGGTGCCGGTCTGCATCCCCGTCTGCAGGCCCGACTGCAGGCCGCCCGTCGCACCGGTCGTGCCGCCGAGGCCGCCGCTCGCATCGAGCGTCCCGCCGGCCGTGCCGCCCTGCCCGTACGGCTGCCCGCCCGCGCCGGTGCCGCTGGCGCCGAGCAGCACGCCGCGCAGCGTCTGCGCGAGCTTGACCGCTTCGGCGTTGCGTAGGTAGACCACGTGCACGTTGCCCGGCTGGCTGCTGGGCTGGTCGAGGCTGGCGATCAGCGATCGCGCCAGGCTCATCCGCGCTGCGCTGTTCGTGCGCACCATGATCGCGTTGAGCCGCGGGTCGGCCATGATCAGCACGCGCTGGCCGGAGTCGACCTGGGCGCCGGCGCTGGCGCGGGCGGTGTCGTCGAGCATCCGGTTCACGGCCACCGCGATGTCGGCGGCGACCGCGTGCTCGACCCTGATCACTTCGACGCCGGCCGTCGACGGGGCGTCGAGCGTGGCGATGATCCGCGCGACGCGCTGCAGGTTGGCCGCGTAGTCGGTGATCACCAGCGAGTTGTTGTTCGGATACGCGACGATCGTGTTGTTCGGCGAGATCAGCGGCCGCAGCACCGGCACCAGGTTCGTCGCCGATTCGTGGCCGAGCCGGAAGATCTGCGTGACGACCTGGTCGCCGGCGGCCGTCGGCGCACGTCCGGCCGTGACCGGACTCGACTGCAGCTTCGCGTCGGCCTCGGGCACGACCTTCGTCAGCGTGCCGGTGTCGACGATCGCGAAGCCCTGCGAGCGCAGCGCCGCCTGCAACAGTTCGTAGGCGCGTTCGCGGCTGACCGGCTGCGGCGTCTCGAGCGTCATCTTTCCGCGAACCCGCGGGTCGATGACGAAGCTGCGGCCGAGCAGATGGCCGAAGGCGCCGATCACCGATTCGACGTCGGCGTCCTTGAAGTTCAGCGTGATGCGGTCCTGGGAATCGCGATCGGCCCGCTCGGCCGGCGCGGCGCCCTTGCCCGCGCGCTCGCTACGCACTTCGCGCTTGCCCTGGGTCTGCGCCGAAGCGCTCGGCAGGCCCAGCGGCAACACAAGGCCCAGGGCGGCTGTGACGGCAATGGTTCGCATCGCAGCGAGCCGGCGCCCGCAAGCCTCGTACAAGATCATGCCCCTATTCTAATGATGGTCCGTTCCCCGTCGCGCCGCCCGATCACGCCGAGGAAAGAGCGCAGGCGGTCGGCCTGCTCGTCATCGGCCTGCGCCTCGGCTGTGAAGCGCAGACCCCTGCGGGCCTCCCAGGTCCCCGTGCCGGTCATCTGCAGCGGCCCCGAAATCGTCTCGAGCCCGAGCCGGGCCGTCGATCCGCGGCCCGCGATCGTGACACGGTAGCTGCCCAGCGGCTGCACCGGCGTCAGTGCAGACGAAGCATCGCGCAATTCGATCGCGGCGTCGCCGGTCAGCTGGCCGTCGCGAATCGACAACGCCTGCCATTCGACGGCCAGCGCGCCGGACGGACGAATGCTGTTCCACGGCGAACCCAGCCGGCTCAGCTCGACCGAGGGCATCGACAGCCGTCCGGGCCCGATGCGCAGCTCGGCGAAGTTGCCCTGCAGCTGAACCGGCTGCGCCATGCCGTCGACGGTCAGCGTCGCGTCGACGAGGCCGGCCAGCAGCGGCCAGGGCCGAACGTCCCAGCGAATGCGACCGGGGATCGCCACGCCGGCCAGCGCGCGCGGTCGATCGGACGCCGACGCGGGATCGTCCGCATCGGCGGCGTTGCCGTCGACCAGCACCAGCCGCCCCGAGCCGCTCCAGACGGTGCCGTCGGCTTCGGCCAGCCGGACCAGGCCGAGCGAGGCGCGATCGAGCGCCTGGTCGACGAAGCGCGCAGGCGCCGTGGCCACGGCGGTCGCGACGATCGCCAGCAGTCCGACCAGTCCGATCACGACCCAGCGCAGCATCGTTCAGCGCGCCTCCTTGCGCGGCAGTTCCAGCGAGACGCGCGCGCTGACGAGGCCCGGCGACGCTTCACGGGTGACCGCCGCATCGACGACCCGAAGACGCGTGTCGCGAACGGCCATGTCGAGCCAGGCCAGCCAGGCAGCATGCGGCACACCGCGAAAACGGACGTCGAACAGCGTGCCGTTGACCGTCAGCTGCGCCAGCGCCGGCCGCAACCCGGCACCGTCGATCGACTGCTCGAGCCTTCGCTGGACGACCTGCGGCGGATCCGATGTCGTCGACATCGCCCCGAGCTCCCGCACCTCGACGGCGAGCTGATCGACACGCGCCAGTTGCGAGCGCAAGGTGGGCAGTTCGCGCTGCAACTGCTGCCGCCCCAGCCAGGCCGGCTCGATCGTCACGAGATAGACGAGCGCAGCGACCACGAGCAGCGCGGCGCCAAGCACCAGCCGCCGTTCCCGGGGCGCCAACAGTTGCCAGCGTTGCAAGAGATTCTCGAACATACGGCCGGGTCCGCTCTCGCGTCAGCGCAGCATCGCAACGGTCGCGGTCGGTTCGCGATCGCCATCGAAACGAAGCTGCAGGCCGAGCCGCTGGCAGGCCTGCACGAGCGACTCGCGCAGTGCACGCCCTTCGAACTGGCCGGCCTGGAAGCGCACGCGCAGGCGCCCGTCGCGGTACTCGACGCCGGCGAGCGCGTCGTTGGCGCCGGAGCCCAGCGCCTGCGCGAAGCGCGTGAGCAGCGGCACGAAGTCCTCGGGCGCGCTCTGCCCTGCGCGCGCGCGCATGTCGGCGACCTGGCGCTCCATCTGGAGCACCGGATCGACGATGACCTGCACTTCGGGGAACGCCTGCCGGTAACGGGCCTCGATCGCCGCGCGCAAGGCATCGCGCTCGCCGGCGAGCATCCCCCATTGCAGGTTCAGCCCGAGCAGCGCGACCACGGCGGCCCCGGCGGCCAGCGCCGCCGGCACCCGCCATTCCCGCCAGTCGATGTCGGCGAGCCAGCGTCGTGCGGCGTTGCCCTGGCGGGCAGCGAGCAGGTCGACGGGCGCCGGCACCGGCACCGGCAACGCATGCAGTTCGGCCATGACGCCGACCCGTGCGGCCGCGACCTTGACCGCTTCGTGCCAATCGGCGCCTTCGACGTGAACCGGAAGCCGGCGCGGCCCCCCGGCGGCGACCGGCTCCTGCGCCGGTCCGTGGCCCGCAATGGCCTGCGGCGCGCCTGCGCCCTCCGGCGATGCGGGCCGACGCGCTCCGGACGTCGACGCGGTCGAATCCCGGACTGCCGGCGCGTCCGAGGCCGTCGTCGGAGCCGCAAGCTCGTCGGAAATCGCGGCGGACGCATCGGCCGCAGGCTCGGGCCACGCTGCGGCGATCAGCGCCTCGATCGCCTCGGCACGCTCCGCGGTCTCCGAGCCGGCCTGCCAGCCGAGGCCGTCGACGGGGCCGATCCGCAACGCGAGCCCGTCGTTCACGCAGGCCAGCGCCGCTCCCGACGGGCCGGGCGGCACCGCGAGCTGGGCCGGCCAGGCGGCCTGCACCTTGGCGCCGCGCCGCTCGAAGGTCCCGATCACCAGCTCGAGCCAGCTCCGGTCGATCGCGGCGACCAGCCGCTCGCCGTCGCCGCTGCGCGGACCGAGCGCGAAGCCGCACTGCTGCGCATCCTGCAGCAGCATGTCCTCGACGACGTTGGGCAGCGCCTGCCGCAGCCGGGCACCGGACAAGGGCGGCAGCTTCACCCGCAGCAAGGTGACGTCGCGCGCATCGAAGACGAGCGTGACCGAGCGCAGGGTCGGCAGGGCATCGAGGCTGAGCCGCATGTATCGTGCGGCGCCAGGGCTGCCCGAAACGGCGGCGGCGACGCCGCCCCCGCCGACCAGCTTCTCGCCGACACCGATCGGCAGCAGCGCGAGCAGGCAGGCTTCGGTCGCGAAAGCGCGCTCGCCGAGTGCGCGCGGCGGCACCCAGACGATCGCCTGTCCCTTCCTCAGTACCTGTGCTGCCATACCCGTTCCACGCGTCCCGCGCCGCGATACAGCAACGCTTCGCTCTGAGCTTCGACCCGGCCGAAGCGTACCACTCCGGCCACGAGGAAAAAGTTGGAACCGACCGACAGCAGTTCGTCGGGCAACTCCGGTGCGCCGATGAACTGGCTGCGTGCAACGTCCAGGCTCGCGAAGAAGGTCCGCTGCCGCACGCCTTCGACGAATTGACGGGCGGTCTGCAGGTCGATTCCGGGGATCGCCGCGGCGAGCACCTCGGCCGGCGCGGTATTGATGTTGACGCGCAGGTTCTCGGTCGTCGTGACGCCGCGGGCGTGCCGGATCGTCTTCGGGATGAACTCGACGAAGGGCCGCAGCGCTGCGACCGTATCGTCGTCGAAGCCCGGCACCGCGCGCAGGTCGTTCACCTTGAGCAGGGGCAGCGCGGTGGCCGGCAACTGCACGTTCTCGACGATCGGAGGGTAAGCCCGCTGCAGTCTCAGTTGCAGCACGGCGGCGAGGCTTTCGGGGCGACCGAGCAGGCCGAGCAGTCGCTCGAAGGCTTCGCGATGGGCTTGCGACGGCCGTCCCTGGATGATCAGGTCGTTCAGGTTGAGTCGCGATTGCGCGTCGAACACCTGGCCGGCGAGCGACGCGTTGCGGTCGCTGTCGGCGATCTGCGCACCGCCGGTCACCGTCTCGTCGAGCCGCGTCTCGGCCACCGGCAGCGCCCAGACCTCGCCCAGGTGATCGACGTTGCCCGTGCTGTTCTGGTCGATCCGGAGGACGACTTCGGCCCAGTCGAGCACCGCGGCCTCGATCCAGCGCACCTGTGCCAGAGCGAGCCGGTTCTCGACCGACCGCACGGTGACCGTCTCGCGCCAGAACAGGCTGGCGACGATCAACGTGGCCAGCGTCACGACCAGCAGCACCGTGATGATCGCGACGCCGGCCTGCCTGCGACGCGGACGCGGCATGGCCTTCATCCTCAGTCGGCAACGGCGAACACGCGCAGGATGCGCTCGCCGTTCCTGACCATCGTCATCTCGACGCCGGTGATCGTCGCCCGTCCCGGCAACTGCGGCGCTCCGCCCCCGCCCTCCGAACCGCCCGGCACGCCGCCGGGCGCGCCGCGGGCCGCAGCGTCGGCCGCCAGGTCGCGTGCCTGTTCGGTCGCCAGCGTCGGCGCCGGAATCCAGCCGCGTCCGGCCAGCCAGCCGCGAAACTCCAGCGCCTCGACGCCTGCGGCCAGCGGCTGCCAGGTCAGCTCCGGCGCCACCACGGCCTCGCTGTCCGGCAAGGGCAGCATCCAGGCGCTGAAACCGCGCTCGAGCACGCCGTCGCGAAGCCGCCAGCTCACGTTCTGCACCTGGGTCGGGCCTTCGCCACCGGCCTCGCGCAGCAGTTGCAGGGCGGGCGGCTCGCGGTCGGTTCCGAGGCTGAACCCGATCGTCGGTTGCGCCAGGCCGAGCAGACGTACCGGCCACGACCGCCGCAGGTCCTCCTCCATTTGCGACATCGCCGTGGTCAGCATCCGCAGTTCGTCGGAGCGTTCGACGATCGCGTCGCGACCATTGATCACGGCCGCCATCCCGCGCCAGCTCAGCACGGCGAGCACCGCCAGCAGCGTGACCGCCACCAGCAGTTCGAGGATCGTGAAGCCGGCGGCCGTGCGCAACGGGCGCTTTCCACGACGCGTGATCGTGCGCCTGCTCATTGCTGGCGTGTCGAGAATCCGACCAGGCGCGACAGCCGATGGTTCGAATCCGGCGCGAACACCGCGATCTCGACCCGCCGGAACAGCGGGTTCGGCGTCTGGAACACCTGCTCGCGGCAGACCAGCGCGACGCCGGCCTGGCTGCAGTCGTATTCGCGCCGCCCGAGCATCGGCCATTCGCCGGCGATCCGGATCTGCGCCAGGCGATTCTCGGCGCTCCATTGCGCCAGCGCGCGATCGCGCAACTCGGCGCTGTTGACGGCCAGCGAACCGGTGGCGCGCATCGCCGTCATCAGTGCGATCGCCGCGATCGTCATCGCGACCAGCACCTCGACCAGCGTGAAGCCGCGCTGCGATGCCATCGGCGTCAACGCAGCTCGAAGGCGCCGAGCCCGTTGGAGACGATCGTCACGCTTTCGCCGTCGCGCTCGAAGCGCAGCGCGAACGGCGGCCCGACCTGGTCGCGCCCGAACTCGACGACCGACATGCCGTCGGCGCGTTCGATCGACACGCGCGTCGGCCCCTGCCAGGCCCGCTCGCGCAGGTCGCGATCGTCGAGAATCAGCTGCCAGCGCCGGTCGCGCAACATGATGAAACGGTAGCCGTCTTCGTGAAGGTCGAGCCGGATCGGCGCACCGCGCACCAGCGCCTCCTCGCGAGCCAGGTACAGCAGTTGCGCGAGCCGCTCCGCCTCGAATCGCAGGCCTCGATCGAAAGCACCGATCGACAGGGTCGCGACGCCGATCAGCACGCCGGCGATGACCAGCGCGACCAGCAGCTCGAGCAGCGTGAAGCCCTGCTGGCGCAAGTCCGGCTTCAGCGATTCAGCGACCAGTTGCCGATGTCGGCATCGACGCCCTCGCCACCCGGCTGCCCATCGGCGCCGAGGCTGAAGACGTCGATCTCGCCCTTCACGCCGGGGTTCAGGTATTGGTACGGCCGGCCCCATGGATCCATCGGCGCCTGCTTCAGGTACGCCTTCCAGTTCGGCGGTATCGGCTCCGTTGTGGGCCGCTCGGCGAGCGCAAGCAGCCCCTGCTCGGTCGTCGGGTAGCGCTGGTTGTCGAGCCGGTACAGGTCCAGCGCCTGCAGCAGCTGCGCGATCTCGGTCTGCGCGGCTTTCACCCGGGCTTCGTCGGGCTTGCTCATGATCCGGGGCACGGCAATGGCGGCCAGCACGCCGAGGATCACGATCACCACCATGATCTCGATCAGCGTGAAGCCGCCCGAACGCCTGGCCGAGCCCGCGGCCGATCGACGGTACATCCTCGCTCCTGGAATATTCGGGGAACGGGCTATGATAGCAGTGGCCCGTCACCTCCCTTGCAGCTTTCGATGCGCTTCGGATCCGCGTCGGCTTCGCAGCGCTGGGCGCCGAAGCTGGCTCTCTTTGCAACATTCGCCCTGCTTTGCGCAACCGCCACCTACTGGGCGCTGCAGCTGCTCGCACCGCGCGCGGCGATCGCACCCGGGGGGTCGATGGTCGACTCGCGCAAGGCGCCCGATCTGACCGGCGCGTCGAGGCTGTTCGGTACGGTCGCTTCGGAAAGCGCGCAGGCCGAAGTCGTCGCGTCGAACATCAAGGTGCTCGGGGTCGCGGCATCGAACGACCGGGGCAGCGCCGTGCTGACGATCGACGGCCAGCCCGCCCGAGCCTACGGCATCGGCGAACGCATCGACGACCGGACCACGCTTCGAGAGGTACGCGCCGACGTCGTCGTCATCGAGCAAGGCGGCTCCCGGATCGAACTGCGCGCACCCGACCGGCCCGACGTCGCACTGCTGAGCGCCGGCCCCTCGGCATCGGACACCGCGTCGCCCGGTCCCGCGCCGGTCGGGATATCGCCGATGGCGCCGCTGCGATCGCCGGGCCAGGCTTCGCGGCCCGGCGCCCGGCCGTCGGCACCGCCGGCCAGGCTTCCGCCCGCGGGCCCCTACGGCGCCGACGCCGCGGTGCAGGACGGCACCGCCGACGGCTCGATCAATGCAGACACCGCCGCCGACGGCTCGAACGGCCAGACGATCGATCCGGCCACGGGCCTCGCCGTGGGCAGCGACTCGAACAACCCGGACACGCAGCAGGACGAGCCCCCGGTGCCGCCACCCAATCCGTCCGGCACCGCCGGCGGAATCGGCGGAGCTGCCGGCAACGGTCCCGGCGGCGCCGGCGGAATCGGAGGCGCCGGCGGCATCCGCGGCAGTGGCGGCATCCGTGGCAGCGGAGGCTTCGGCGGCGGCTGAACCTTCGCATCGACTCCCGACGAACGTGAAACAGTATCTCGACCTGATGCGCCATGTGCTCGAGCGTGGCGTCGAAAAATCCGATCGCACCGGCACCGGCACCCGCTCGGTCTTCGGCTGGCAGATGCGCTTCGACCTGTCCGAAGGCTTTCCGCTGGTCACGACCAAGAAGCTGCACCTGCGCTCGATCGTGAACGAACTGATCTGGTTCCTGAAGGGCGAGACGAACACTCGCTGGCTGCGCGAGAACGGGGTCAGCATCTGGGACGAATGGGCCGACGAGAACGGCGAACTCGGACCGATCTACGGCTACCAGTGGCGCCACTGGCCGACGGCCGACGGCGGCGAGATCGACCAGATCAGCGAAGTCATCGACCGCATCCGCAAGGATCCCGACTCGCGGCGGCTGATCGTCTCCGCCTGGAACGTCGCCGACCTGCCCCGGATGGCGCTCGCACCCTGTCACGCCTTCTTCCAGTTCTACGTGGCCGGCGGGCGGCTGTCGTGCCAGATGTACCAGCGCAGTGCCGACATCTTCCTCGGCGTGCCCTTCAACATCGCGTCGTACGCGCTGCTCACCGAGATGGTCGCGCAGCAATGCGATCTGCAGCCCGGCGACTTCGTCTGGACCGGCGGCGACTGCCATCTGTACAGCAACCACCTGGAACAGGCTCGCGAACAATTGTCGCGCTCGCCCTTCCCGACGCCGCGACTCGAAATCCTGCGCCGCCCGGAATCGATCTTCGACTACCGATTCGCGGATTTCGCGTTCCACGACTACCAGGCCCACCCGAACATCAAGGCGCCGGTGGCGATCTGATGGGCAAGCGACCCCGCGTCACGCTGCTGCTCGCCCGCGCCCGCAACGGCGTGATCGGCCGCGACAACGCGCTGCCCTGGCACCTGCCCGAGGACCTGCGCCATTTCAAGGCCACGACGATGGGGCACGCGATCGTCATGGGGCGGCGCACCTTCGAATCGATCGGGCGCGCGCTGCCGGGGCGACGCACGATCGTCGTCACCGGCGACCCGGCCTGGTCGCAACCGGGCGCCGAACGCGCCGGTTCGCTCGACGAGGCGATCCGCCTCGCCGGCACGCCGCTCGCCGGCACGCCGCCTGCAGAGGCCGCGGCGCACAGCTCGGTCACAAGCGAGCCGGAAACCTTCGCCACCGACGAACTGTTCGTGATCGGCGGCGCACAACTGTTCGAAGCCGCGCTCCCGATCGCCGACCGGGCGATCGTCACCGAGATCGAGCTCGACGTCGAAGGCGACGTTCGCTTCGACGGGATCGAGCCCGGCGGATGGACGCTCGCTGCGAGCGAGGCGCATCGATCGTCGAACGGCCTCGCGTACCGGATCGACGATTGGGTCCGCAGCCGACCGACGCGCTGATCGGCCTCGTACCACCGGTCTCTTGCGACCGCCATGCAGCAGCCGCATTTTTCCGCCAGCGACGGCTGGCCGGTCGAGGCGCGGTAATCCCGTTAGAATCGCAGGCTGCCGCACAACGACGCCTCCGTAGCTCAGTGGATAGAGCATCCCCCTCCTAAGGGGAGGGTCGCACGTTCGATTCGTGCCGGGGGCGCCAACACCTTGTCGATCGGCTTTACACCTGGGCGCGCAGTCCGCGGCAAGTGACTGATTTCACACGCTGGCGCAGTTGATGCTTGCTCCGAATTCGCAGTCGATTCGACGGCACGAGGAGGCAGCGGCATGAAACGCTTCGTTCCGACGCTCTGCATCGCAGGCGTACTGGCCCTCGCCACACCGATCGCTCACGCAATACCTATCGTCTACACGACCGTCCTGAGTGGGGCGGCCGAAGAGCCGCCGGTCGAATCTCCGGGAACCGGAACGGCCACCGTCGTCTACGACCCGGACGAGCGAACACTGCAGATCCAGACCAGCTTCAGCGGCCTGGTCGGCCCGACGACCGTCGCGCACATCCATTGCTGCACCGGGACTGCCTCCTCCGGCAACGCCGGAGTCGCCACGCAGGTCCCGACCTTCGACGGATTCCCGGCCGGCGTGAACAGCGGCAGCTACTCCAATACTTTCGACCTCACCGATCCGGCGAGCTGGAACCCGGCCTTCATCGCGAACAATGGCGGCACCGCGGCAAGTGCCGAGATGGCCCTGGCGGCAGGCCTGGCCGCCGCGCAGGCGTACCTGAACATCCATACGGAGTTCGCGCCCGGCGGAGAGATCCGCGGCTTCCTCGTCGCAGCCTCGAGCGTTCCGGAGCCGGCCACCCTGGCGCTGCTGGGCACGGCACTTCTGGGGCTGACGATCGCGCGCGTGCTCCGTCGTCAGGGCGGTTCCGGCACGTCGAGGCGTACCGGTCCTCCGGGCGTAAGTGGCCGGGCTCAGGCGCGCAGGCGCAACCAGGCCTTGTAGCCCAGGTGACGCGCCAGCAGCAGCGGCGGCATTCGCAGCCAGTGCTGGCGTACGAACATCAGCAGGCGCGCCGCTTCGGTCCGCGTGCTCGATCGATCCGGATGCACCGGGAACAGCACGGTCGGAATCAGTCGATCCATCAGCGAACCGATCGGCGCCGGCGGCGCAGCCGAAGCCGACGCGGCCAGGACCGAGTCGGGAACCGGAGCACCCAGCAGCCGACGTGCGTAGCGCAGGCCGTAATAGGCGGGCCGCGCGAGATCGAGCCGTTCGGCGCGCGGCCAGAAGGCGGCCCAGAAGCCGGGTTCGTTGTCGCCACAGTGACGAAGCAGCTCGGCGATGTCGACCAGCTCGCGCAGGCCGGATTCCATCTCGCCGCTGTACAGCAGGTGCGTCATCGCGTGCAGGCACATGTCCACGGGCGACAGCACGCTGAAGCGGGAACCCGGGTGCCTGCGCGCGTCGCCGAGCAGCAACGCCGCCGACGGCTTCAGCCGTGCAGTCCGCATCAGGATGTTGTGATGCAGGTCGACCTCGACCTCGCGTTCGCGATGCGTGAGCGGCGGCAGCTCGTGCGCCCAGTGGCGGTAGTAATGCTCGTCGTAGGCGGACAGCTCGGTCCCCAGCCAGCCGTGGTCGATCAGAAGCGATTCGATCGTCGGCAGCGCCGACTCGGCTACCAGCAGGTCGACGTCTCCGAAGGTCCTGCCCGCGGCATTCGGCGTTCGCGCGAGCATGTAGGCGCAACCCTTCAGCAGCACCAACGGGGTATCGGGTGCATCCTGCAACGCCCAGGCGAGGCGGTCGAGCTCCCAGCGCGCGACGCGAGCCCGTGTTTCGGCGGCGGCGAGCGCGCTGAGCAGGATGTCGGGCACCGGGTGGGGAAAGGCTTCGATCAGCTCGAGCCGCTGCAACTGCGAGGCGAGCCGGCCGAGCAGCTGCGCACGGCGCATCAGCCGCAGCGTCAGATCCAGTTGGCGGGGCTCGAGCTCGCGCAGGCTGCCCGGGTCGTTCAGCGCCCGCCGAAGCAGGCGGCGCAGGTCATCGCTGCGATTCGACACGGCCCGCTTCGCGCTCCTGCCGGGCAGCGCGCGCTCGCTCATCGCTGCACTCCGACGACGGGCAGCGCGTCGGGGTCGCCGACGCTCGCGCCATCGCCCGCGGCAAGCCTGTCGAAAAGCTCGACCGCCTCGCCGAGATCGGAGTAGACGAGACGGTAGCAGCGCGAACGATCGACGATTTCGCGCACCGTTTCGAAGGCCGCCTGGCCGACCACCTCGTAGTTGAATGCATTGCGAGCCAGGCTCATGAAGGCTTCGGCGCGGGGGACCTCCTCGAACGAGAGGCGTGCGTCCGCCTGCCAGCGCGGAAACACGACCCAGCGCGCCGGCGCCTCGACCGCCGCGGCATCGACGCTGTCGCGAGGCGGGCGCACGTGCGCGACCGTGCCCTTGATCGTACCCTCGATGCTCGGCCCGAGTTCGGCCTGCGGTGCGAAATTCCGCAACACTTCGATCGATTCGTTCTTCAGCGGCATCGGGCGCGGAATCGGCACGAAAGCCGTCCTGCCCGGCCGCAGCAATCCGAACTCGTCGGACAGCAAGCGCCAGCCGCGATGCGCGAGGGCGGCACAGAGGGTCGTCTTGCCGTGTCCCGGACCGGCCGGCATCAGGAGCGCGCCACCGTTCCGTTCCAGCACTGCCGAATGCAGCATCAGGAAGCGGTGAAAGCGCAATGCGATCACGAGGTTGAACCCCCACTCCAGCACCGCCAGCGCCTGATGCGCCGGCATGTCGTCGTGCGGCTGCCTTCCATCGACGGTAAAGCGGACACGCCGCTTCGACCTCGGCCATGGAGCGCGCAGTTCTTCGAGGCGCAGGTGACAGCTGAATACCCGCTCGTCGTCGAGCAGCGGATACTGTCCGTACAGCCGATACAGCGGCTCGGCCAGGCCGGTCGCCCGAGCCGCGAGGCGTACGTCGAAAGGGCCGATCCGGAGCCCGAGCGCGTCAGCCAGGCGGGACTGGAATTCCGGTGCACCCAGGCTGTCCACGCGCCTGTGCGACGTGGACGCCTGCCTTGCCTGCGTCACGGCGATACACGCACGACAAGGCCCAGCTCCTCGAAACGAACGAGCAAGCCGAAGACGTAGCGCGCGAAATCGGCATCGGGATCCGTTGCATCGGGCGACTGAGCAGCCAGCGCCCGGCTTGCGTCCAGCGCGTCCATGGGCTCTAAGAGAATTTCACGAAGCAAGGCGGCGCTGGCCGCGTTGACGAAATGCGTCTGGCCGGACGGCCTGTGGAAGACGACGAATTCCCGGTCCCATTCGGCCCAGAGAAACTCGTCGTCGGGAGCCGAGCGCCAACGCACTGACGAAGGGGCTCGGCTCGAATCGTCGTTGCTCAGATCGTTCTGAATACGATGCGGCCGGCGAACGAGGCCAGCGCCGTCGCCGATACGAGGCCGCCACGTGGGACGTCGACGCCGGCCACGGCTTTCTCGGTCGCGTCGACGGCCTCGGGAATAAACGACTGCCGGATCAGGTCGGCGCGTGCCTGGGCGCCCAGATCGCTTGCAGTGGGATCGGCGGATTCGTAGTAGAAGGTTCCGCCACGCTCGCACATCTCCTGTCCGGTCAGCGGCGTGCCGGCGAGCTGGTCATTGTCGTAGAAACGGCGCCCGTCCATCGTGGGGATGTTCGTGACCTCGCCGTGAGCCGGTTCGCCCAGATCGTAGCGCTGCCCACCCTCCAGTACTTCGGCTACGGAACTTTCGTTCAGGCACATGTTGTTGCCGGCGGCGTCGACAGGCGCCCCCGGCGCGCGGCCGATCAGGTTGCTCGTGCGAGCCAGGGCCGCGCCGCTGTGGAGGGTGAGGATCGTCGGCACGGCCGCCGTGGCACCCCGGATCATCCGGCGCCGGCTTTGCCGCTGCGCGTCGGACACCGACCCGCGTACGACGGCGTCTCCCTTGTGCTTCGCAACCGCCTTTTCTTTTTGCGCTCTCATTCGGCAAAACTCCTTGTCGTTGGGCACCGGCAAGAATTGCCACCGAGCCATGAAAACGATGTCATCGCGATCATGTACGCAAGAATCTTGCCACCACATGATCTCCCGGGGAATCAATCGCTTGTAAGCCTGGCTGCGCGCTGGTCGTAAAATTCATCGACAACTCGAAGACAGGCTGACCGATACACCCGGGACCGATCGCAGCAACGTTCCAATATTACAGTTGCTCGAGCCCCTTGGGCCAACGGTCTTACTTCGATGTGCGGTTATTCACGAACCGGGAAGGCAAGCTTGCATTCCTTGCAGACGCCCGGCCCCCGGACCGTAAACGGCCCGCAGGGTACACTCCGCCCATTCATCAGGACGAGCAGATGACCGAACTGTGGCTTCATGACGTCGGCGACGACGTATCCCGCGAGGAAATCAAGAAGGGTTGCACTGCCGCGGCAGCGCTGATCGCCTCGCGCGGCCTCACGGTCGACCAGGCCTACGAGGCTGTGATGAAACGCTCGAACCGCGAGTCCTTCGACCGCAAGGCCGCCAAGGCCTGGGACGACGCCGAAGACGCTGCCCTCGCCGCGATCTTCGGCGACATCGACGACTGGCCCGATGACGCGGTACTGGGGCTGGCTGCCGACGCCCAGTAACCCTGCGAGTTCACGCGGCTCCGAACAGCGCCGACACCTGCTTCCTGAGCCAGACCTGCGCTGCGTCGCGCTCCGTACACTCGTGCCAGACGAGGCGGATCTCGAACTGAGGCAGCTTCAGCGGCACCGGCCACAGCTGTAGCAGCGGCTGGCGCTCGCAGACCATCCGGGCAAAGGTTTCCGGCACGATCGCGACGACCGGTGCGGCTTGCACCAGGTCGGGAATCGCGGCGTAGTGACGGGCACGGATGGCAATCCGGTCGCCGAGCTTGTGGCGCACGAGCACCTGTTCGATGCCCTGGTGGAACGTGGCCGTCGGCGACGCGACGACGAGCGAAGCCCGGGACAAACCGGCGCGCGTGCGCCATGCCGGCGGCGCATCCGGACCTGCGAGAGCGGCATAGGTCTCGCGGAACAGCACTGCCGAGCGGAGCCCGCGCTGCAGCGGATCGAGGATGCCAAGCGCGAGGTCGACCTCGCGCCGCGCCAGCGCATCGGCGATCCGCCCGGCGGGGACCGCCGCATTGCTCAGCCGGGTGCAGGGCGCCTCGCCGAGCACGGCCGCCGCGATGCGCGACAGGAACACGATCTCGCCGAGATCGGACAAGGACAGGCGCCATTCGGCGCTGCTGCGCTGCGGATCGAAGTCCGACGCGGTGCCCAGCGCCTGTTCGAGCGCCTCGAGCTGCCGCGCCGCCACGGGCCCGAGTCGCTCGGCCAACGGGGTCGGCACCAGTCCATTCGCGACGCGCACGTACAGCGGGTCGTCGAATGCGTCGCGCAGCCGTGCAAGCGCATTGCTCGTCGCGGGCTGGCTCAACGACAGCAGTCGCCCGGCTTCGGTCACCGAGCGGCAACGTTCGAGAGCGGCCAGCACCCGCAGCAGGTTCAGGTCGAGTCGTTCGAATCGTTCGCGCACGGCGCCCGCATCCGCTGGTCATTCACGAGATCGATGCGCTCCATCAGTGCAATCGATTTGACTGATGCGGATGCTGCCCCTAAGGTAGCCGACGCGCAAGCGTGGAGAAGGCGTTGGAACGCTCGTTTCAGGAGGAGATCAGGCTGCTCGGCCTCGGAGACGGCGACGTCTTCCACGGCGAGGGCATCCTCGCGGTGACCAAGGCGCTGTTGCAGTCCGGCGTGAGCTACGTCGGCGGGTATCAGGGTGCGCCCGTGTCGCACCTCCTCGACGTCATGGTTCAGGCCCGCGAGCAGATGGACGCGCTCGGCGTCCACGTCGAGGCCTGTACCAACGAGGCCTCGGCCGCCGCGATGCTCGGCGCGTCGATCATGTATCCGGTTCGCGGCGCAGTGACCTGGAAGTCGATCGTCGGCACGAACGTCGCTTCCGACGCATTGTCGAACCTGGCCTCGCCGGGCGTCACCGGCGGCGCGTTGATCGTCGTCGGCGAGGACTACGGCGAAGGCGCCAGCGTGATCCAGGAGCGCACGCACGCCTATGCGATGAAGTCGGGGCTGTGGTTGATGGACCCCCGCCCCGACCTGCCGACGATCGTGCGCTGTGTCGAACAGGCTTTCGAACTGTCCGAAGCCTCGAACACGCCGGTGGTGATGGAACTGCGGATTCGCGCCTGCCATGTCCGCGGAAGTTTCGTGGCGCGCGACAATCGCCGTCCGTCCATTTCCACGCGAGACCTCCAGCAGGACCCGGCGCCCTTCGACTACGCGACGCTGGCCCATCCGCCGGTGACCTATCGCCACGAGAAGCTCAAGTACGAAGTACGGATGCCGGCGGCCCGCCGCTTCATCGTCGAATCGGGACTCAACGAGCTGTTCCGCGGCGAGCGCGGCGACATCGGGATCGTCGTGCAGGGCGGCCTCTACAACACGCTGGTTCGCGCGCTGCAGCAACTGGGGCTTTCCGACGCGCACGGGCGCTCGCCCATCCCGATCCTGAACCTGAACGTCGTCTACCCGCTGGTTCCCGAACAACTGACCGCATTCTGTGCGGGCAAGCGTGGCGTGTTGCTGCTCGAAGAGGGGCAGCCGGACTTCATCGAACAGGAACTGAACACGATCCTGCGGCGCGCCGACCTGCAGACGAAGCTGCATGGCAAGGACATGCTGGCGATGGGAGGCGAGTACACCGCCGAACTGATGCTGCGCGGCCTGCTCCGCTTCCTCGCGCTGCACGCGCCCGACATTCCGCGCGCGGCAGGCGAGAAGCTGGTCGCCGAAATGGATTCGCTGCGTGCCCGCGCGGCCGAAGCGCTGGGTGGGCCGGTGCCGCCGCGGCCACCGAACTTCTGCGTCGGCTGTCCGGAACGACCGGTTTTCGCGGCGCTGAAGCTCGTGCAGCGCGAGGTCGGCCCGATGCACATCTCGGCCGACATCGGCTGCCATTCGTTCGCGACCTTCGAGCCGTTCTCGTTCGGCAATTCGATCCTCGGCTACGGCATGAGCCTGGCCAGCAGCGCGGGGGTCAGCGCGTTCTCGGCACGCCGTCCGCTCGCGATCATGGGCGACGGCGGTTTCTGGCACAACGGCCTGCTGTCCGGCGTGTCCTCGGCCCTGCTGAACGACGGCGACCGCGTGCTCGTCATCATGAAGAACGGATATACGTCGGCCACCGGCACCCAGGAGCTGCTGTCGACACCGACGACCGAGTCGCGCCGGCTTGCCGAAGGTGCGAGCGCCACCGGCACCGAGCCGACGATCGAGAACACGCTGAAGGGCCTCGGCGTGAAATGGCTGCGCAAGGTCGACAACTATCGGGTCGACGAAGTGCGCGACACCCTGCGCGAAGCCTTTACCACCGACTATCCGGGTCTGAAAGTGATCGTCGCCGAGGGCGAGTGCCAGCTCGAGCGACAGCGTCGCGTCAAGCCGCAGCGTGCGCGCCTGCTCGCGCAGGGCCGCCGCGTCGTGCGCACTCGCTTCGGAGTCGACGAGGACACCTGTACCGGCGACCATTCGTGCATCCGGCTGTCGGGCTGCCCGACGCTGACGGTCAAGTCCTCGTCCGATCCCTTGAAGACCGATCCGGTCGCCCACGTGACCGACGGCTGCGTCGGCTGCGGCCTGTGCGGCGAAGTCGCCCACGCGGCCACCTTGTGTCCGTCTTTCTGGCGCGCCGAGGTCGTCGTGAATCCGGGTCGATGGGAGCGTTTCCTCGACCGGCTGCGCCGCCGCGTTCTCGACAGGCTGCAGGCCCGGAGAGCGCCGACTTGAGAAAGGCGGTCGGACTGCGATGATCACGGCAAGCGCTGTGCGCGCCGGACGGCCTCTCGCGACCGCGCACCCGGGCGAATCCGCTGCGCGTTCGCAAGGCGATACGCCGTTGAGCATCCTCGTCGCCGCGCTCGGCGGCGAAGGCGGCGGC
>JAAZBL010000019.1 GCA_012513825.1 Limnobacter sp.
GCCAGCAGTTGCAGCTCGGCGTCGTCCAGGTGCACGGCGTGCACGGCGATCAGCTCGGGGCCGACGAGGCCGAGCGCTTCGAGCCGCTCGAGCGGGCGCTTGCCATGGATGGCCATCGACTCGTCGATCTCGGCGCGCGTTTCGTGCACGTGGATGTGCACCGGCAGTCCGAGTTCGCGCGACAGCGTCGCCACGCGCTGCAGCGATTCGTCGCTGACCGTATAAGGCGCGTGCGGCGCCAGGCAGAAACTGACCAGCGGGTCGTGGCGGAAACGATCGCGCAATTCCAGGCCCTTGCGCAGGTAGTCGGCGGGCGCGGCTGCGTAGGCGCTGGCGAAGTCGATGACGACGATGCCGTGCACGCTGCGCATTCCCAGCAGCTGCGCGGCCTCAATCGCGGCTTCCGGGAAGAAGTACATGTCGTTGAAACAGGTGATGCCGCCGAGCAGCATCTCGGCGGCGGCCAGCAGCGCGCCGTCGCGGACGAATTCGGGGCCGACGAGCTTGCTTTCCGCCGGCCAGATGCGCTGGCGCAGCCAGTCGTGCAGGGGCATGTCGTCGGCGAAACCGCGCAGCAGCGCCATCGCCGCGTGGCAGTGCAGGTTCACGAATCCCGGCACGAGGAGCTGCCCGGGCAGCGGCTGCACCGGCGTCTCGGGCCGGCTGCCGCGAAGCTCGTCCAGCGGCTCGAGCGCGGCGATGCGCCCGTCTTCGATCAGCACCGCGTGCCCGGTCAGCACGCGCGGATCGGGCGCGACCGGAGCGATCCATTGCGGTGCGAGCATGACGGCGTCCGGCATGAAATGAGCCTCGTCGAATCGATCGCCGGATTTAAGCACAGCGCGTACCCGGCTTTGCCGGAGCGGGCAGGGGGCCGGCCCGGTCCGTGCGGCGCATCGTGTTAAAATTCAAAGGTTTACCTCCCGCCCCCGCCTCCCGGATCCCGCCGCATGGACCAGTTCGCCAAGGAAACGCTCCCTATCAGTCTCGAAGAGGAGATGCGGCGCTCCTATCTCGACTACGCGATGAGCGTGATCGTCGGGCGCGCCCTGCCCGACGTGCGCGACGGGCTGAAGCCCGTGCACCGGCGCGTGCTGTTCGCGATGCACGAGTCGAACAACACCTGGAACCGCCCCTACGTGAAATGCGCGCGCGTGGTCGGCGAGGTGATGGGTAAGTACCACCCGCACGGCGATTCGGCGATCTACGACACGCTGGTCCGGATGGCGCAGGACTTCTCGCTGCGCTATCCGCTGATCGACGGGCAGGGCAACTTCGGCTCGGTCGACGGCGACAACGCTGCGGCGATGCGCTACACCGAGTGCCGGCTCGAAAAGATCGCTTCGGAGATGCTGGCCGACATCGATCGCGAGACGGTCGACTTCCAGCCCAACTACGACGGCAAGGAACTCGAGCCGACGGTGCTGCCGGCGCGGATTCCGAACCTGCTGATCAACGGCTCGGCCGGCATCGCGGTCGGAATGGCCACGAACATCCCGCCGCACAACCTCGGCGAGGTCGTCGACGCCTGCCAGCTGCTGCTGCGCCGCCCCGAGGCGACGATCGAGGAAGTGCTCGAGCTGATTCCGGCGCCCGACTTCCCGACCGCCGGAATCATCTACGGCGTGCAGGGCGTGCGCGACGGCTACCGCACCGGCCGCGGCCGCGTCGTTATGCGCGCGCGCACGCACTTCGAGGAAATCGACCGCGGCGCACGCAGCGCGATCATCGTCGACGAGCTGCCCTACCAGGTCAACAAGCGCCTGCTGCTCGAACGCATGGCCGAGCTCGTCAACGAGAAGCGGCTCGAAGGCATCTCGGACATCCGCGACGAATCCGACAAGTCGGGCATGCGCGTGGTCATCGAGCTGAAGCGCGGCGAGCTGCCCGAGGTCGTCCTCAACAACCTGTACAAGCACACGCAGCTGCAGGACACCTTCGGCATCAACATGGTGGCGCTGGTCGACGGCCAGCCGCGCCTGCTGAACATCCAGCAGATGCTCGAGGCCTTCCTGTCGCACCGGCGCGAGGTCGTCACGCGGCGCACGGTCTTCGAGCTGCGCAAGGCGCGCGAACGCGGACACGTGCTCGAAGGCCTGGCGGTGGCCATCGCCAACGTCGACGAGATGATCGAGCTGATCAAGGCCTCGCCTACGCCGCCGATCGCGAAGGAGCGGCTGCTGGCGCGCCCCTGGCGTGCCGGCGTCGCGCGCGAGATGCTCGAACGCGCCGGCAGCGACATCGCGGCCTTCCAGCCCGACGGACTCGATCCCGCCGTGGGCCTGCAGGGCGACGTCTATCGCCTGTCGGATACGCAGGCGCAGGAAATCCTGCAGATGCGGCTGCAGCGCCTGACCGGCCTCGAGCAGGACAAGATCGTGCAGGAGTACCGCGAAGTCATCGGGCAGATCACCGACCTGCTCGACATCCTCGCGCGGCCCGAACGAATCACGCGGATCATCGCCGACGAGCTGGCGTCCGCGAAGACCGAATACGCGAATCCGCGGCGCTCGGAGATCGTGCTCAATGCGACCGAGCTCGACACCGAGGACCTGATCACGCCGCAGGAGATGGTGGTCACGCTGTCGCACTCCGGCTACATCAAGAGCCAGGCGCTCTCCGAATACCGCGCGCAGAAGCGCGGCGGGCGCGGCAAGCAGGCCACGGCGATGAAGGACGAAGACTGGATCGACCAGTTGTTCGTCGCCAACACGCACGACCACATTCTCTGCTTCTCGAACCGCGGCCGCGTCTACTGGCTCAAGGTCTGGGAAGTGCCGCAGGGCACGCGCAACTCGCGTGGACGGCCGATCGTCAACCTGTTCCCGCTGGCCGAGGGCGAGAAGATCACCGTCATCCTGCCGGTCAAGAGCTTCGACGCCGCGCACTATGTATTCATGTCCACGAGCCTGGGCACGGTCAAGAAGACGCCGCTGACCGATTTTTCGAACCCGCGCAAGGCCGGAATCATCGCGGTCGACCTCGACGAGGGCGACTACCTGATCGGTGCGGCGGTCACCGACGGCTCGTACGACGTGATGCTGTTCTCCGATGCCGGCAAGGCCGTGCGCTTCGCCGAGGACGACGTGCGCCCGATGGGGCGCAATGCGCGCGGCGTACGCGGCATGTGGCTCGACGAGGGCCAGCGGGTGATTTCGATGCTGGTGGCCGAAAACGGCCACAAGAGCGTGCTCACGGCCACCGAGAACGGCTACGGCAAGCGCACGCCGATCGGCGAGTACACGCGCCACGGCCGCGGCACCAAGGGGATGATCGCGATCCAGACCACCGAGCGCAACGGCAAGGTCGTCGCCGCGGTGCTGGTCGACGAGAAGGACGAGATCCTGCTGATCACGACCGGCGGCGTCCTGGTTCGCACGCGGGTCTCCGAGATCCGCGAGATGGGCCGAGCCACGCAGGGCGTGACGCTGATCGCCGTCGACGAGGGCACGACGCTGTCGGGCGTGCAGCGGGTCGTCGAGAGCGACGCCGAGCACGAGGCCGACGAGACTGTCGACGAGGCGCCGGGGACAGAAGCCTCGGGCGGCGAGCCATCGGACGGCGAACCGTCGGGCGGCGAACCGTCGGACGGCGAACCGTCGGGCGACGCCGACTGAACCCGGTGACCCGGGTGCTCCGCGGGGGCGCCGCCGATCCTTCAGGCGCGTGCCCGCAGCCGGCGCGACGCGAGACGCGGGCTTGCGTCGGGCATTCCGGTAGAACCCGTCGACATCGATGACGCTTTTCTTCGAGGTCATCTTCCCGGTCGTCGTGCTGATCGGGATCGGCTACGTCGCGGCCCGGCTCGGGCGCTTCAGCGACGCCGGCGTGCGCGCGCTGTCCGACGCCACTTTCCTGATCTTCATGCCGGCCCTGTTGTTCGGTGCGTTGGCCCGCGTCGACTTCGACGAGCTGTCGCCGGGTGCCGCACTGGCCTACTACGGCGCCTCGCTGCCGCTGTTCGTCGGCGTGATCGCCGTGCTGCGCTGGCGCGGAACGCCGTTGAACTTCGCCGTGATCCGCGGGCTGTGCGCGGTGTTCTCGAACACGGCGATGCTCGGCATTCCGTTGATCCGGCTCGTCTACGGCGAAGCCGGCCTCGCGTTCCTGCTGACGATCATCGCGTTGCATGCGCTGACCTACCTGACGCTGGCGACGCTGGCGATCGAGATCGGAGGCGGCGTCGCGGCCCCCGGTGCGCCGGCGGTGCCGCTCGGGCGGCAGCTCGCGCGCGTCGTGCGCAGCTCGCTGATCCATCCGGTGGTCCTGCCGATCCTCGTCGGGCTCGCCTGGTCGGCGGCCGGTTGGCCGCTGCCGGCCGCGCTGGCGGCGCCGTTGGGCATGCTCGGCTCGGCGGCCGCGCCGCTGTGCCTGGTGCTGCTGGGCGCGTCGCTCGCGCAGTTCGACCTGCGACGCGGCTTTCGCACGGCGCTCGAGTTGACGGCGCTCAAGAGTTTCGTCCATCCGCTGCTGGTCTGGCTGGTGGGCCGCTTCGTGCTGGACCTCGACCCGCTGCCGCTGGCCGTTGCCACGGTGACCGCGGCGCTGCCGATCGGCGCCAACGTCTATCTGTTCGCGCAGCGCTACGACGCCGGTGCCGAGCAGACCAGCGCCGGGCTGACGCTGTCGACGCTGGTCGCCGCCGGGAGCCTGCCGTTGCTGCTGATCGCGCTGCCGGGCGTTTGATACGATCGGAACCCGATACCGTCCCGCATCATGTCCCACACCGTCTACAACTTTTCCGCCGGGCCGGCGGTGCTGCCCCGCGAGGTCCTGCTGCAGGTCGCCGAAGACCTGCCCGACTGGCAGCGCACCGGCATGTCCGTGATGGAGATGAGCCATCGCGGCCCCGAATTCATGTCGATCCATGCGCAGGCGATTGCCGATTTGCGCGCGTTGATGAACATTCCCGACGACTATCGCGTGCTGTTCATGCAGGGCGGCGCGATCGCCGAGAACGCGATCGTGCCGTTGAACCTGCTGCGCGGCGGCGACCAGGCCGACTATCTGCTCACCGGGCAATGGTCGGCGAAGTCGGCGAAGGAAGCCTCGCGCTATGCGCGGGTGAACGTCGTGGCCGACGCGTCCAGGCTCCCGGCGCCGCACCGCGACGGCGAGACCGGCAGCTTCACCTTCGTCCCCGACCAGTCGCAGTGGCGCCTGTCGCGCGAGGCGGCCTATCTGCACCTGTGCACGAACGAGACGATCGATGGCGTCGAGATCGGGCAGGCGCCCGCGCAGGGCACCGGTCCGCACGAAGTGCCCGCCGACGTGCCGATCGTCGCCGACGTGTCGTCGCAGATCCTGTCGCGCGAGATCGACGTCACGCGCTACGGCTGCCTGTACGGCGGCGCGCAGAAGAACGTCGGCCCGTCGGGCCTGACGCTGGTGATCGTTCGCGAAGACCTGCTCGGAAAGGCCCACCCGCTGTGCCCGAGCGCCTTCGACTACCGGATCGTCGCCGACCACGATTCGATGTACAACACGCCGCCGACCTTCGCGATCTGGGTCGCCGGACTCGTGTTCCGATGGCTGCGGCGGCAGGGCGGCGTCGCGGCGATCGAGCGGCGCAACGTCGAGAAGGCCGCACTGCTCTACGACTACATCGACAACAGCGGCTTCTACGAGAATCACGTGCGCCCGCAGGACCGGTCGCGAATGAACGTGCCGTTCTTCCTGAAGGACCCGTCGCTCGATGCGCACTTTCTGAAGGGTGCAGCCGAGGTCGGCCTGCTGCAGCTCAAGGGGCATCGCACGGTCGGCGGGATGCGCGCGTCGCTGTACAACGCGATGCCGATCGAGGGCGTGCGGACGCTGATTGCCTACATGAAGGAATTCGAGCGTCGCAATGGCTGATTCCGATCCGAACAAGGCTGCAGCGGGCGAGGCCGGTCTCGACGACCTGCGCCGGCAGATCGACGAGACCGATCGCCGACTGCTCGAGCTGGTGAACCGGCGGGCCGCGCTGGCCGGCCAGGTCGGCGAGCTGAAGCAGCACCACGACGCGCCGGTCTACCGGCCCGAGCGCGAGGCGCAGATCATGCGCCGGCTGCGGGAGGCCAATCCCGGACCGCTGCCCGGCGATGCGATCGAGGCCATCTGGCGCGAGATCGTCTCGGCTTGCCGCGAGCTCGAGCGGCGGCTGCGCGTGGCCTTCCTCGGGCCGGTCGGCACCTTCTCCGAGCAAGCGCTGCTGCAGCACTTCGGCAGCGGCGTCGACGCGCTTGCCTGTCCGTCGATCGACGAGGTGTTCCGGGCGACCGAGGCCGGTACGGCCGACTTCGGTGTCGTGCCGGTCGAGAACTCGACCGAAGGCGCGGTCAGCCGCACGCTCGATCTTTTCCTGCAAAGTCCGCTCGAAGTCAGCGGCGAGATCTCGATCCGGATCGAGCAGAACCTGATGACGCGCAGCGGCTCGATGCAGGGGGTGCGGCGAATCGTCTCGCACGCGCAGTCGCTGGCCCAGTGCGCCGGCTGGCTGCAGCGCAACCATCCGGAACTCGAACGGGTGCCGGTCGCGAGCAACGCCGAGGCGGCGCGCCTGGCCTCGCTCGACGACGCGACCGCGGCGGTCGCCGGCCACAATGCGGCGCTGCGCTGGGGCGTGCAGATCGTCGCGAACAACATCCAGGACGAGCCGAACAACCGCACGCGGTTCGCCGTGATCGGGCACTACCGATGCGCGGCCTCGGGCGACGACCAGACCTCGCTGATCCTGTCGGTCCCCGACCGGGCGGGTGCGGTCCACGCGCTGATCGAGCCACTGGCGCGCCATGGCGTATCGATGAAACGCTTCGAGTCGCGTCCGGCACGCCAGGCCGGCTGGGAATACAACTTCTACATCGACATCATCGGCCATCGCGACGACGAGAACGTGGCGACCGCGCTCGCCGAACTGCGCGAACGCGCGGTCTTCTTCAAGGTGGTCGGCTCCTACCCGCGCGCCACCGGCTGAGCCGGATCGGAGCTGTTCGAGCGTGACAGCTTCGAAATCCCTGGGATACACTGCTTCGGCATTCGAAGCGGCCGCAATGAGCCGCGCCGCGCCGATTCAATCCTGGAGGAGACACTCGTGCGAATTCCCACTCGCGCCGCGACCCCGAAGTCCGGCCCGCTTCGCTTGTCGTGCGCAGTCGCCGCAGCAGCGCTATCCGCCGCACTGGCGCTGGCTCCCGCCGCTTCGATGGCGCAGGAGAAGGAGATCCGCGTCGGCGTCATCTACGACCTGACCGGTCCGCTCGCCGCCGGCGGTTCCTACGCCGGCTACCTGGGCAACAAGTACGCGATCGACATGATCAACGAGCGCGGCGGCGTCGAGGGCTACAAGATCGCGCCGATCTACGTCGACGCGCAGAGCAAGGCCGAGGTCGCGATCAACGAGACCGAACGCCTGCTGAACCAGGAGAAGGTGGACCTGATCATGGGCGTGTTCTCGTCGGCGCAGTGCGTGCCGATGGCGCAGAAGGTCGACCAGGTCCAGAGCTTCATGTGGGCGAACATCTGCGTGGCCTCGAGCGTGTTCAAGGACAAGAACCTGAAGTACGTGTTCCGTCCGCAGGTGCACTCCGACCAGTTCGGCGAAGCCTCGTGCCGCTTCCTGGCCGACAACGCGAAGTCGAAGCTGGGCAAGGAGGTCAAGGACCTGAAGGTCGCGATCATCTACGAAGACGGCCCCTACGGCGCCGGCGTGGCGAGCGGCAACGAGAGCGCCTGCAAGGAGCTCGGCATGCAGGTGGCGCTGAAGGAAGGCTACTCGGCCACGGCACCCGACCTGTCGCCGCTGGTGACGAAACTGCGCCGTGCGCGGCCGGACGTGATCCTGCACACCGGCTACAACCCCGACATCACGCTGTTCCTGCGCCAGGCCAAGGAACAGGGCCTGAAGTGGGACGCGCTGATCGGCCACGGCGCCGGCTACGGGCAGTTCGACAAGCTCTATGCGACCTTCAAGGACGACGCGAACCTGATCTACAACGTCGACCCGGTCGCCGCGCAACTGCTCGATCCGAAGACGCTCGCACCGGGGCTCGGCGAGATCACGCAGGAGATGGTCAAGCGCTACAAGGCCGACGTGAAGGGCGACGAGGTGCCGACGCACGTGTCGATGGGCTTCAACCAGGCCTGGATCTTCTTCACCGACGTGCTTCCGCGCGCGATCAAGCAGCATGGCGGACCGAACCCCGAGGCGCTGCGCAAGGCGGCACTCGAGACCGACATCCCGATAGGCGGCACGATCCAGGGCTACGGGGTGAAGTTCTTCGGTCCCGGCGAGTCGATGGCCGGGCAGAACGAGCGCTCGACGCCGGCCGTCATGCAGTACAACGGCAACGAGACCTACGTCGTCTGGCCCGAGGAGATCAAGACGCGCGACGCCGTGCTGCCGCTTCCCAAGGGTCACGGCTACGCGAGGTGAGCGCAGGCGGCAGGACCGTGCTGTCGGTCAGCGGGCTGAGCAAGCGCTTCGGCGGCTTCACGGCGGTCAATCGCGTGTCGTTCGAGCTCGCCGAAGGCGAGATCCTCGGGCTGATCGGACCGAACGGATCGGGCAAGAGCACGACCTTCAACGTGATCGCCGGCCTCTACGCACCGAGCGCGGGCTCGGTGCGGCTCGAAGGCCAGGAGATCGGCGGCTTGCCGCCGTACCGGATCTGCCGGATGGGGCTGGCGCGTACGTTCCAGATCCCGAGACCGTTTCGCAAGCTGTCGATCCTCGAGAACGCGATCCTGGCGGCGCACTATGGCGGTCGCGAGCCCATCGGCCGTGCCGAGGCCGAGCGGCGCGCGCACGACGCGCTCGAATTGATCGGCCTGCCGCGCGACGCCTCGGCGAAGGTCGAGGGCCTGGGCGCCGCCGGACTGAAGAAACTGGAGATGGCGCGCGCGCTCGCCACGCAGCCGAAGCTGCTGCTGGCCGACGAGAGCCTCGGCGGTCTCGACGAAACCGAAATGGAGCAGGCGGCGGCGATGCTCGAGCGCATCCGCAGCGAGCGCCGGATCTCGATCATCTGGGTCGAGCACATCATGGGCGTGCTGATGAAGGTCATCGACCGCTGCCTGGTGCTCGACCACGGGGAACTGATCGCCGAGGGCGCGCCGGCCGAGGTCACCCGGGATCCACGGGTCATCGAGGTCTACCTGGGCAGCGACGCCGATGCCGTGCATCGGCAGCTCGATGCGCAGGGGCAGCGCTGATGCTCACCGTCGACAAGCTCAACGCCGGCTACGGCAGTTTCCAGGCCCTGTTCGACGTGTCGCTGTCGGTCGGCGCCGGCGAGGCGATCGCGGTGATCGGGCCGAACGGTGCCGGCAAGACGACGCTGCTGCGCGCGATCTCGCGGCTGATCGACGCCCGCTCGGGCGAGCTGACGATGGAGGGACGCCGCTACAACGACCTGCCGGCGCACCAGGTCGTCTCGCTCGGGATCGCGCAGGTGCCCGAGGGCCGGCGGCTGTTTCCCCGGCTCAGCGTCGAGGACAACCTGAAGATGGGCGCGTTCACGCCGGCGGCGCGTGCCGGTTATCGCGATCGGCTCGACTTCGTCTACTCGCTGTTTCCCAAGATGAAGCAACGGCGCACGCAGCTCGCCGGCACGATGTCGGGCGGCGAGCAGCAGATGTGCGCGATCGGCCGCGCGCTGATGAGCCGGCCGAAGCTGCTGCTGCTCGACGAGCCGTCGGCCGGCCTGGCGCCGGTCATCGTTCAGTCGATCTTCGAGCTGATGCAGCGCATCCGCTCCGAGGGCTATACGGTGCTGATCGTCGAGCAGAACATCCGGCAGGTGCTGCAGGTCGTCGATCGCGCGTATCTGCTCGAGACCGGCCGCATCCGGATGAGCGGCGCCGCCCAGGAACTGCTCGCCAGCGACGAGATCCGCAAGGCCTATCTGGGACTGTGATGGAGTTCTTCGACATCTTCCTGCTCGAGGCCGTCATCAACGGCCTGCTGCTCGGCGGTCTGCTTGCGCTGCTGGCGCTGGGGCTGAACCTCGTCTTCGGCGTGATCGACGTGGTCTGGATCTGCTATGCCGAGCTGATCATGGTCGGCATGTACACGATCTGGTGGCTGCATGCGGAGCAGGGCGTGCCGCTGGGGCTGGCCTTCGGCTGCGGCATCGTGCTGGTCGCCGTGCTGGGCGCGCTGCTGCATCACTTCATCGTGCGCCCGGTGCTGACGGCCGAGCCGATCAACCAGTTGCTGGTGACCGGTGGCGTGCTGTTCTTCCTGCAGGCTGCGGCCACCGTGCTGTTCGGCGTCGAGTTCCGCAACATCGGCGTGCGGCTGCCGGGCGTGAGCATCGGCGAGGTCAACCTGTCGGCGGCCCGGTTGATCGCGTTCGGCGTCGCGCTCGCGGCCATCGTCTCGACCTACCTGTTCCTGACCCGGACCTTCATAGGGACGGCCATCCGCGCGATCAGCCAGGACCGCGCGATCATGCCGCTGATGGGCGTCGATTCCTCGCGCATCTACCTGCTGACCTCGGCGCTCGGCGGCGCGCTCGCCGGGCTGGCCGCCTGCCTGCTGGTGCTGCAGTACGACATCCATCCGGCGATCGGCCTGTCCTTCGGCCCGATCACCTTCCTGATCTGCGTGCTCGGCGGGCTCGGCAACCTGATCGGCGGGTTCCTGGCGGCCTTCGTTTTCGCACAGTTCATCTCGGTCGGCGGCTTCGTCTTCCATCTCGAGTGGGGCTATGTGCTGGCCTTCCTGTTCTTCATCGTCATGATGTTCTGGAAACCGCAGGGCCTGTTCGCGAGGCGGCGCTGAGATGCGTACCGCGAACACCGACGAGATGGCGGCACGCAACCCGATGACCTTGAGCAACGGCACCGCGACCAGCACGCAGGACAGCGCCCCGGCGCGCAGCGGCCTTGCCACGCGCGGTGCCGGGCTGGCCGCCGTCGCGCTGCTGGCGCTCGCGCCGCTGTCCGGGCTCGGCGCCTATCCGCTGCACCTGATGATCATGGCCCTGCTCTGGGGCTTCATCTACACGAGCTGGGCGCTGATGGGCCGGCTCGGCATGGTGAGCCTCGGCCACGGCGCCTTCTTCGGCATCGGCGCCTACGTCGTCGTGCTGGCCTGGAACTTCCCTGGCTGGCCGCCGCTGGCCGGGGCGGTCGTGGCGGTCGCGGGCGCTGCGCTGGTCGCGGTCGTCATCGGCTACCCGTGCTTCCGCTTCAAGATCGTCGGCCACTATTTCGCACTGGTCACGCTGGCGCTGGCCGAGGTGGTTCGCCTGATCATCGTGGCCCTGCGCGACGTCACCGGCGGCTCGCTCGGCATCACGCCGAAACCGGGGCTGGTCGACGGCGCGACCGCCTCGGTCTGGGCGATGCAGTTCACCGACAAGCGGGTCTGGTTCTACATCGTGCTGCTGTGCTGGCTGGCTGCGCTGTACATCTGGCGTCGCGTCGACCGCAGCATGGACCGGCTGGCGTTACAGGCGATCAGCGAGGAGGAAGACGCCGCCGCGTCGATCGGCATCGACGTGACCCGCACGAAGCTGCGGATCGCCGTGCTGTCAGCCGTGATGACGGCGATCGGCGGCGTGCTCTACGCGCAGTACCAGCTCTACGTGAACCCGGAAACCGTCTCCGGCATCGGGATCTCGCTGCAGATGGTGTTCGGCGCGATCGCCGGGGGCATGTTCGTGATGCTGGGGCCCACGGTGGGCGCGGTCTTCCTGCTGCTGCTGTCGGAGAGCCTGCGGATCCTGATCGGCAACCAGATCCACGGCCTCGACCTGCTGATCTACGGTGCGCTGCTGGTCTTCTTCATCATCTTCATGCCGAAAGGCATCCTCGGCGAGCTGCTGGCCCGGCTGGCGCGCCGCCATTGAAATGGTCGTGCTTCCCCGTCAACATCGAAGACAGTCAGAGGAGGGTCGGTCATGAAACGCATCCAGCCGGTACCACGACTTGCCGCGCTCGCGTCGGCAGTCGCGCTCGGACTCGCCGTGCAGGCGCCAGCCGGCGCGCAGGAAAGTTTCCGGGTCGGAATCGTCAGCTTCCTGTCCGGGCAGGCCGCCGAGAGCTTCGGCATTCCGGCGGTCGACGGCGCGAAGGTGCTGATCGAGGCATTCAACGCCGGCCAGGCGCCGGCGCCCTACGACAAGAAGGGCTTCGGCGGGCTGACGATCGAGCCGATCTACGTCGACGAAGCGGGCGGCGCGACCAAGCAGGTGCAGGAGCTGAAGAACCTGTACGACCGCGAGAAGGTCGACGCGGTGGTCGGCTACGTGAGCTCGGGCGACTGCCTGGCGGTGGCGCCGGCCGCCGAGGAGATGAAGCGTTTCCTGATCCTCTACGACTGCGGCACGCCGCGGATCTTCGAGGAGCGCGACTACGAATACGTATTCCGCACGGCCGCGCACGGGGCGATGGACAACGTGTCGCTCGGGCGTTACCTGAAGGCGATCGACATGAAGGTCGAGTCGATCAACTTCATCAACCAGGACTACGCGTGGGGGCACGATTCGCAGAGGGATTTCGAGCTGACGATGGCGCAGCTCTATCCCGAAGCGAAGAAGCAGCAGGACCTGCGGCCCAAGTTCGGTGCCGGCCAGTACGGGACCGAGATTTCGGCGCTGCTGTCGAAGCCGGCCGACGTCACGCATTCGAGCCTGTGGGGCGGCGACCTGCAGGCCTTCGTGCTGCAGGCGTCGCCGCGCGGCGTCATGAAGCGCTCTCAGCTCGTGCTGTCGGCCGGTGACCACGTGCTGCCGGGGCTCGGCGACAAGATGCCCGACGGGGTGATCCTCGGTGCGCGCGGCGCCTACGGGCTGATGTCGCCGGACACGCCGCTGAACCGCTGGTGGTTCGACCTGTACGAGAAGAAGCACGGCGTCTACCCGGTCCAGGCGCCGTACCGGATGGCGCAGGCGCTGCTCGGACTGAAGCTCGTCGTCGAGAAGGCGATGGCGGCCAACGGAGGCAAGAAGCCCGACTCGGCACAGCTCGCCGCGGCGCTGAAGGGCTTCGAATGGGAGTCGCCGGCCGGCGTCATCCGGATGGCCAACGGCAACGGCCACCAGGCGATCCAGGAGACGGCGATCGGCCGCACGAAGTACGACCCGGAGAAGAAGCGCGTCGAACTCGTCGACATCCGGCGCTTTCCGGCCGAGTGTGTGAACCCGCCGCCCGACATGAAGGCCGAGGACTGGATCAAGAGCGGTTTCAAGGGAGCGAAGTGCTGAGGTCCGCGACCTGAAACCGGCGCCGGCGCCGATTCCGTGCTCCTGCTCACCATCATCGTCGACGCCGTCGTCTACGCGTCGTGGCTGTTCATCGTCGCGCTCGGGCTGACGCTGGTCTTCGGCGTGCTGAAGATCCTGAACATCGCGCACGGCAGCTTCTATGCGCTCGGCGCCTACGCCGCTGCGAGCCTGGTCGGATGGTTCGTGTGGCTCGGGCTGGCGCCGGCGCTGTCGCCGGTGGCGATGCTGCTGGCGGCCGTCGCGGTGGCCGCGCTGGTCGCTCCGCTGACCGAGCGCGGGCTGTTGCGCGCGTTCTACGGGCGCGACGAGGTGCTGCTGGTCCTCGTCACCTACGCGCTGTTCCTGATCCTCGAAGACGTGACGAAGCTGATCTGGGGCGCGACGCCGTACTACGTGACCGAGCCGTACATGCTGTTCGGCACCGTCGACTTCGGCGTCATGTCCTACGTCGGCTACGACTTCGTGCTGATCCTGGTCGCGATCGTCTGCGGCCTGCTCGTCTGGTGGGGGCTGAACCGCACGCGCAGCGGCAAGATCGTGCTCGCCGTGATCCACAGCGAGGAAATCGCGTCGAGCATGGGCGTCAACGTGTCGCGGATCTACACGTTCGCGTTCATGGTCGGCGTGTTCCTGGCCGCGCTGGGCGGCGCGCTGACGGCGCCGATGGTGTCGGTGCAGCCGGGGCTGTCGGTCGGCGTGATCATCGTGTCCTTCGCCGTCGTGATCATCGGCGGGCTCGGCAGCATCGAGGGCGC
>JAAZBL010000020.1 GCA_012513825.1 Limnobacter sp.
CGTACTGCACGCAGATCCTCGGCGACCACGGCGCCGAGGTCCTGAAGATCGAGCCGCCGCAGGGCGACGAGACCCGCGGCTGGGGCCCGCCGTTCGAAGGCGACACCGCCTCGTACTTCATCGGCGTGAATCGCAACAAGAAGGGACTGGTTCTCGACCTTCGCGAGCCGGCGGCGCGCGAGGCGCTCCTTGCGCTGCTCGAAGACGCCGACGTGCTGGTCGAGAACTTCAAGACCGGCACGCTCGAGAAATGGGGGCTGGGCTGGGACGTGCTGAAGCTGCGCTTTCCGCGCCTGATCCATTGCCGGATCTCGGGTTTCGGCGCCGACGGGCCGCTCGGCGGGCTGCCAGGCTACGACGCGGTCATCCAGGCGATGGCCGGACTGATGAGCGTGAACGGCGAATCCGGCGGCGAACCGCTGCGCGTCGGCCTGCCTGTCGTCGACATGGTCACGGGGCTGAATGCCGCGGTCGGGATCCTGCTCGCACTGAACGAGCGCCAGACGAGCGGCCGCGGGCAGTTCGTCGAGGCCGCCCTGTACGACTGCGGAATCTCGCTGCTGCATCCGCACATGCCGAACTTCCTCGCGACCGGCAAGCTGCCGGTGCGTACCGGCAACGCGCATCCGAACATCTGTCCGTACGACACCTTCCACACGCGCACGACGCCGATCTTCCTCGCCGTGGGCAACGACGGGCAGTTCGCGCGGCTATGCGCCGAACTGGGCGCGCCCGAACTGGCCAGCCGGCCGGAGTACGTCGACAACCGCCAGCGACGCGCTCACAGTGCGGCGCTGAAGGCCGAGCTCGAAGCCTTGCTGGCCGATCAAGATTGCGAGCCGCTTGCGCGCAGCCTGATCGCAAAGGGTGTGCCCTGCGGTCCCGTCTGCGGGCTCGACGAGGTCGTCGCCCACCCGCATACCGCGCACCGCGGCATGCTGGTCCAGATCGGCGACTACCGCGGCACCGGTTCGCCGATCAAGCTCGATCGCACGCCGGCGACCTACAGACTGCCGCCGCCGAGCTTTGGCGAACACACCGAGGAGGAGTTCGCGCGGCGCGGACTGGCTGTGCCAACGGCGACCGGCAGCGCGAGGTCGGAAGCCTGACACGCGTCCCGGCCTGCCTGCATCGCCCCCGGCGCCGGGTCACTCCCCGGCGTCGGCGAACGAACCGGTACGCAAGGGTCCCGAGGGTCCGTAGGTATTGATGATGACGCCGGAGGCTGCCGCTTTCGAACTGACGAGCGCGAGTTCGCGTGGCGCGGCTTCGCCGGAAAAGAAGCGTTTGCCCTTGCCGAGCAGGACCGGGAAGACGAGCAGCACCAGCTCATCGGCCAGCCCCTGTTCGAGCAGCAGGGGCGTCAGCGTCGAACTGCCCCAGACGATCAGGTCGGGCCCGTCTCGTCCCTTGATGCGTCGAACCCCTTCGATGACGTCCTGACCGAGGTCCGCGACCGGGCCCCATCCGAGACTGTCGGGCCGGTGCGTCGCGACGTACTTGGTCGCCGCGTTCAGGCGGTCGGCCATCGGACTCTTTTCGGCCTTCGGCCAGTAGGCCGCGAAGATGTCGTAGGTACGCCGCCCGAGCAGGAGATCGAAGTCCTTGCCCTGTGCGGCATCGATGGCCTCGCCGACCGCCGGGTCGAAATGCGGTACCGCCCAGCCGCCGTGCGCGTAGTCGCCGTCTTCGTCCGGCGCGCCGGGCGCCTGGATCACGCCGTCCAGGGAGACGTGTTCGATGATCCGGATCCTTCTCATCTGCTCACAGTGCGTCCGCCGCGAAATCGGCCAGCCGCGACCGCTCGCCACGCTGCAGCGTCACGTGCCCGGCATGCGCCCAGCCCTTGAACCGGTCGACGACGTAGGTCAG
>JAAZBL010000205.1 GCA_012513825.1 Limnobacter sp.
CCCCGTTCGTCTCGCTCGCTCCGGTTCGACGAGCGGGCGCGTCCGCGCGCCGCGCGCCCTGCGGCACTTTCAGCCGCTCGCCGATCTCCGCCAGCGCCGCCTGGAATGCCGTCTGTGCACGAGCTCCGTGATCGGCCTTCAGTTGCGGCAGGCTGCGCGAAGCGGCAATGTAGGCACCGTGCGCGTCGACGAGCCGGAAGTTCATGTACAGGTGCGGCGGCAAGGTCTCGGGCCGGAAATCCTCGCGCTGTACGCGCAGCGCATGCTGCTCCCGCAGGTCGTCGATCAGCGCGTCGACGAGCGGCTTCGCGGCCTTCCCCGACGCGACCTCACCCTTTCGTCTCGCCACGAAGGCCTCGGCGCTGTCGGGCAGCGGCACCAGATGGCGCCGGTGCTTCTGTGGCAGCGACTTCAGCAGTGCCTGCACCTTGTCCTTCAGCATGCCCGGCACCAGCCACTCGCAGCGCGTGGCGTCGACCTGGTTCAGCGCAGCGATGGGCACCGTCATCGTCACGCCATCGTCGGCCGCGCCCGGCTCGAAGCGGTAGTCGAGCTCGAAACTCATTCCCGACATCGCAAGCCGGCGCGGAAACGCATCGCTGCCGATGTCGCCGGCGTCCTTGCGCAACAGCGCGTCGCGCGACAGGAACAGCAGCTTCGGATCGTCCTTCGAGGCCTTGCGCCACCATTGTTCGAGCGCCTGCGCCGACCAGACCTCGGCCGGGATGACGGCGTCGTACCAGTCGTAGAGAAATTGCTCGTCGACCAGCAGGTCCGGGCGCCGGATCTTGTGCTCGAGCTTCTCGATCTCGGCGACGAGCCTGCGGTTGTGCGTATGGAACGGCAGCCGCCCATCCCAGTCGCCGCCGACCAGCGCCTCGCGGATCATCGTCTCGCGCGCGAGCACCGGATCCTTCGGGCCGAAGTTCACGCGCCGCTGCGAATAGATCGTCAAGCCATAAAGCATGCCGCGTTCGTGCGCGACGACCTGTCCGGCATTCTTCGACCAGGTCGGATCCGACCAGCTTCGCTGGATCAGGTGGCCCGCCGCGCGCTCGATCCAGTCGGGCTCGATGCGCGCGACGGTACGCGCGTACAGGCGCCCGGTATCGACGAGCTCGGCCGCCATGATCCAGCGCGGCGCCTTCTTCGTCAGCCACGAGCTCGGGTGGATCGCGAACTTCGTCTGGTGCGTGCCAGCGTACATCGGCTCGTCGAGCGGCTTGAACCCGAGGTTGCCGAGCAGGCCGGTCAGCAGCGCGCGGTGGATCGCCTCGGGGCTGGCCGGCTTTTCGTTCGGCTTCCAGTGCAGCTCGCGCACGGCCTCTGCGAGTTGCGCATGCACGTCGGCCCATTCGCGCAGCTTGCGCGGCGACAGGAACTCCCGTTCGAGCTGTGTCGCCAGCTTCCGGTTCGACTCCCTGGCTGCCAGCGCCGCCTGCCAGTACTTCCACAGCTTCAGCAGCGACATGAAGTCGGAGCTCTCGTCGGCGAAGCGGCGGTGCGCCTGGTCGGCGGCCTGCTGGGCATCGGGCGGGCGATCGCGCGGATCCTGCGAAGACAGCGCCGCCGCAACGACCAGCACTTCGGCCAGGCTGCCCAGCTCGCGCGCGGCCAGCAGCATGCGGCCGATCCGCGGGTCAAGCGGCAGCCGCGCCAGCGTGCGACCGACCTCGGTCAATTCGCGCGCCTCGTCGACGGCGCCGAGCTCGCGCAGCAGCGCGAAGCCGTCGGTGATCGCCTTGCGCGGCGGCGGATCGAGGAACGGGAACGCGTCGACGTCGGGCAGCCGCAGCGCCTTCATCCGCAGGATCACCGATGCCAGCGACGATCGCAGCACTTCCGGATCGGTGAAGCGCGGTCGCTTCAGGTAATCGGCCTCGTCGTAGAGCCGCACGCAGACGCCGTCGGCCACGCGGCCGCAGCGACCCGCACGCTGGTTGGCCGCAGCCTGCGAGATCGGCTCGATCTGCAGCTGCTCGACCTTTCCGCGGTAGCGATAGCGCTTGACGCGCGCGAGCCCCGAATCGACGACGTAGCGGATTCCGGGCACCGTCAGCGAGGTTTCGGCGACGTTCGTCGCCAGCACGATGCGCCGGCCGCGCGACGGCGAGAACACGCGCTGCTGGTCGGCGGCCGACAGCCGCGAATAAAGCGGCAGGATCTCGATCGCGCCCTTTCCCCAGACCGAGCCGCCGGCCGAGCGCCCTTTCGCCGACTCGCGTGCATGCAGGCGTCGCAAGTGCTCGGCCACGTCGCGGATCTCGCGCTCGCCGGGCAGGAAGACCAGCACGTCGCCGGGCGCCTCGCGCCACAGGCTCTCGATCGCCTCGTCGATGCGCGACGGAAGATCGCTTTCGTCGTCCTCGTCGCGATGCGATTCGTCGAAGCCCTGCCAGCGGATTTCGACCGGGTACAGGCGTCCGGACACCTCGATCACCGGCGCCGGCTCGACGACGGGCCGGCCGGCCTCGTCGCGCCGGCCGGTATCGCGGCCGAAGTGCTGCGCGAAGCGCGCCGCGTCGATCGTCGCCGATGTGATGACGAGCTTCAGGTCGTCGCGCCGCGGCCCTTCGAGCAGCCGCTTCAGGTAGCCGAGCAGGAAGTCGATGTTCAGGCTGCGCTCGTGAGCCTCGTCGACGATGATCGTGTCGTACTCGCGCAGCTGCGGATCGGACAGCGTCTCGGCGAGCAGGATGCCGTCGGTCATCAGCTTGATCGCTGCGCCGGTGGCGAACTTCTCGTTGAAGCGGATCTTGTAGCCGACGTTCGTGCCCAGCGGCGTACCGAGCTCTTCGGCGATCCGGCGCGCGACGGCGGTTGCCGCGATCCGGCGCGGCTGCGTGTGGCCGATCAGTCCGGCCTGGCCGCGCCCGGCCAGCGAACAGATCTTCGGAAGCTGCGTCGTCTTTCCGGAGCCGGTTTCGCCGGAGACGATGACGACCGGATGCGCACGGATCGCGGCGGCGATTTCGTCTCGGCACGCCGAGACCGGCAGCGATTCGGGAAAGCGCAACTCCGGCAGCGGCCGAGGCCGGCTGCGCGGCTCGCGACCCGAGCGCCGTGAATGCGCGTGCGGACGCTCGGACGAAGGCATGGGCCGAAATTATAATCA
>JAAZBL010000206.1 GCA_012513825.1 Limnobacter sp.
GGCGCGCGCCGCGAACGCGTCGGTCCGGGCAACGGATAGCTGCGATGGACAGCGCTCGCGAACGTCATCGCAAGATCCTGCTCGGCGCCTTCGTGCTGGTCGCACTCGGTCTGTTCGTGCTCGGCATGTTGCAGTCGAAGGCCATGCTCGAGTTGCTGAACCCGAGCAAGGAACTGCGCCTGTTGCTGCCCGACGAAGGCCTGTTCGGCCTCGCGCAGGGCGCGAAGATCGAGATCCTCGGTACGCCGGCCGGGCGGATCACGCGCATCGTCATGGATCCGGGCGACCGGATCCACGCGGAAGCGCGGATCGATCCCGAGCTGAGCACGTTCGTGCGCCGCGATTCCCGGGCGTCGATCCGCAAGACCTTCGGCGTCGCCGGCGATTCCTACGTCGAGATCGCACGCGGCCACGGCGAGCCGATGGACTGGGACTACGCGGTGCTTGCGGTCGAGGTCGATCGCGCGCCGACCGAGAACCTCGGCGAAATCCTCGAAGACCTGCGCAGCCGCGTGATGCCGATCCTCGAGCAGACCGAGCGGGCCGTCACGGCGCTGGCCGACCTCAGCGAGCGCCTGGCCGATCCGCAGGGCGAACTGCAGGCGACGCTGGGCGCCGTCGGCAGCGTCAGCGCGCGCATCGAACGCGGCGAGGGCTCGCTGGGTCGCCTGCTGGCCGACGATTCGGCGGCGCGCGAGGTCGAGGCGCTGCTCGGCAAGGCGAACGAAACGATGCAGGCGCTCGGGCCCGTCGTCGACGATCTGCGCACGACGGCCACGCAGATCGCTGCGCTGTCGACATCGATCAACGCGCAGAGCAAGGACATGCCGAAGGTCGGCCAGCAGCTCGACTCGATCCTGGCGTCGCTGGATCGGATCATGGGCGACCTCGGCAAGACCACGCCGCAACTGCCGAAGATCACGCGCGACGTGAGCAACACGACGGCGAACCTTCCGACGCTGCTCGGCATGACTCGCCAGACGCTGGCCGAGCTCGATGCGCTGCTGCGCCAGTTGCGCGGGCACTGGCTGCTCGGAGGCGGCGGCGGCGACGGCCCGCCCGCGGAACCCCGGCTGCCGTCGCGCGAGGTGCGTCCGTAGTGCGTGCGCTGCTGATCCTCGCCGTGAGCCTGGCCTTGGGCGGGTGCGGCGGTGCGCCGAAGCAGGAGGCTCGCGAACCGACCGAACTCGAGCTGCTGCAGCGCTCGGCGCGGCTCGCGTTTTCGCGCGGCGAATACGCGCAGGCGGCCACGCTCTACGAAGCCGCGCTGGACAAGGCCCTGGTCGCCGACCGGCCGGAGCCGATCATCGATGCGCGTTTCAATCTGGCGCTCAGTCACTCGTACCTGGGCCGGTACGGCGAGGCGCTCGATCTGCTCGCGCTGGCCGAAGCCGAGCGCGTCCGTCGCGAACTGGGCCCCGATCCCGAGCTGCGCTTGCTGCGCGCGACGGTCCACTACCGGGCCGGCGACGCGGCCGCCGCGAAGCGGGTCCTCGATTCGCTGCTCGACGATCCGGCGACGCCGCGCCCGACGATCGACGCGGCTCGCTTCCTGGCCGGCCTGATGGCGGCGGATCGCGGCGATGTATCGGCGCTGCGGCGGTACCGCGACGCGCTCCCTTCGGGCGATACCGGGCGCGAACAGGCCGACCGCCTCGAACTCGACGGCCGGCTGGCCGCGCTCAGCGGCGACAGCCGCCAGGCTCTGAGCCGTCTCGACGAAGCCGCGCGCTTGCGCAGCCTCGACGAAGACTATCGCGGGATGGCCCGGGCGCTGGCCGCGGCCGCCAGCGTCGCCGAGCGCGCAGGCCGCACCGGACTGGCCGCCGCGTACTGGCTGCGCGCCGGTCGCAGCGGCGTGCAGCGGGCCGACCCGGACGCACGCGGGTGGCTCGAGCGTGCTCTGGCGCTGGGCCGGCGCAGTCGCGATGCGGCGCTCGTCCTCGAGGCGAAAGCGATGCTCGCCAAGCTGGACACGGCCGACGCCGAACCGTCGGCGCCCGGTACCGCCAGGCCACGATGATCCGCAGTCGGCGAGGACACGATGCAGACCGAGAAGGAAAAGATGCTGGCCGGGCAGTTGTACGACGCCAGCGCGCCCGAGATCCAGGCCGATCAGGCCGCCTGTCACGAATGGCTGGCACGCTACAACGCCACGCTGGCGATGCCGGCCGCGCAGCGCCACGCGTTGCTGTGCGAGCGCCTGGGTCGTGCGGGGGACGGCGCGGTGATCCGTCCGCCATTCCACTGCGACTACGGCTACAACATCCACCTGGGCGACGGCGTCTTCCTGAACTTCGCTTGCGTCATCCTCGACGTGGTGCAGGTCACGATCGGCGATCGAACGCAGATCGGCGCTGGCGTCCAGATCCTCTGTGCCGACCACCCGAGGGACCCGGCGGAGCGGGCGGGCGGCCTCGAATTCGGCCGCCCCGTACGCATCGGCCGCAACGTCTGGATCGGAAGCGGCGCACTGATCCTCCCGGGCGTCGAGATCGGCGACGATGCGCTGGTCGGGGCCGGCAGCGTCGTCACGCGCAACGTGCCTTCCGGTGCGACGGTCTTCGGCAATCCCGCACGATCGAAACGACCGGCCTGAACGGTCCCGACGTCATCGCAAATTGCCGTCGAAGAAGGTCGGCTATCGGAAGATGCCTTCGAGGTACGCTGCGGTTTCGGCGGAGATCCCGAAAGCTTGTCGGTCGCCTGCCGATGCGCAACGAACTCGAACTCCGATGCACCCGGGTCGCGCACTTCGGTCTTGATCGCGTAGGCCGTCCCCAAAGTTGCAGTCAGAGCGGCCGCGCCACCATCAGGTAGAAGATCGCCAGGAAGGCGAACAGGGCAGGAAAGCCCAGTGCGACCCAGGCGCCGAGCAGACGCCAGTAGCGGGCCGGCAGCGGCTGCCGCTCGCGCGCGGCGGCGGCCGCGACGTCGCGCAGCCGCACCTGCAGCCAGACCACCGGCAGCCAGCAGGCCACGGCGAGCGCGTACAACGCGAACGACCAGACGATCCAGCGCGACGACATCGGCATCCCGGCCAGGTGCATCAGGTACAGGCCGCTGAGCGGCTGGAACACGATCGTCGTCGCCGTGAACAGCCAGTCGGCGCGCACGACGAGGCGCGAAACCGTGGCCACCGCCGCCACGTCCCGGCTCAGGCTGGTGAACAGCATGAAGAAGGCGGTACCGACGCCAGTTCCGAACAGGAAGGTCGACGACAGGATGTGCAGCGTCTTGACGATCAGGTATTCCATGGACGCCGGTCGTATTCGTGCAGCAGCCACAGGACCGCGAGCATCGGCAGGTTCTTGAGCACCGGCGCGTACGGATGCAGCCAGAACTCGGGCAGCTTCCAGCTGATGATCGCCGTATAGACGAGGATCAGCACGATCTGCATGCGCCAGAGCCACCGGCTGCGCCAGCAAAGCACGGCGATGCCGAGCGCGAGGTCGAGCACCGCGGCGCCGTACAGCGCGATCAGCGCGGAGGTCCCGTGCAAGCCGGTCCGGGCAAGCAGGGCGAGGCTGTCCTCGACCGGGTAGAGCCCCAGCGAGACGATGCCGGTCACGATCCACACGGCAGCGATGCTCAGCCGCAGGACCGGCACGAGCCAGTTCATCATCGCCTGCGCGCGCATCGGCGCCGCCTGCTCGCGCTCGACGAACCCGGCGATCGGGCGCGGCGGATGGCCGAGCAGGGCAGTGGTGGCGTCCGGCGACGCCGTGTTCCCGCGCTGCAACATCTGCCAGCTCTCGGCGTCGAACAGGCCGAACGGCAGGCGGCCGACGACGACCGCAGACATCGTCACGAGCGGCGCCGGAATCGGAAGCACGTGCAACTCGCCGAGCCCCATCGATCGCCGCAGTTGCGCGATCAGTTCGCGCAGGCTGACCGGTTCGGGCCCGACCAGCGCGACGCGGCCGGTCCCGGGCGGGCCGCTCCTGTCCGCGTCGTTCGGAGTCGGGCCGCCGGTGGCCGGCGCTTCGATCAACGCCATCAGCGCATCGACGAGGTCGTCGATATGGATCGGCTGGATCGCCTGCCGCCCGCCGGCAGGCAAGGGCGCGAGCGGAAGGCTGGCCAGCGTGTCGAAGAGCCGGGCGCTGCCGCCGCCCGGGCCGTAGACCAGCGACGGTTGGACGACGGCCGCCGAAACGCGCAGTCCGAGCAGGA
>JAAZBL010000207.1 GCA_012513825.1 Limnobacter sp.
AGAACGAACTGCGCGTCGAGTACCTGGGTGCCTCGGTCACCGGCGCGATCGCCGTGAACTTCGTGTTCGCCGCCTTTCTCGGGGGCGTCGGCGGTGCGCTGACACTGCTCGCCCTCGGCCACATCGACCCGGGCTTCAGCTACTGGACGGCCTCCGGCGAATTCGTCTTCGTCGCGATCCTGGCCGGCCACCACAGCATGCTCGCGGTCTTCGTCGCCTCGTTCGCGGTCGAGGTCGTACGCTCGTTCTCGAACCTGTATTTCCCGAACACCTGGCAGCTGGCGATGGGCCTGTTCCTGCTCGTCGTGATCCGCTTCCTGCCGCGCGGGCTCGGATCGCTGTGGGCCGACCGGCGCACGCGCGCCGTTGCACGCGCATGACGGCCGCCCGGCATGGCGGCGGCGCGCCGATCGCCGACACGGCGATCATGCTGTCGGCGCGCGGACTGAAGAAGTCCTTCGGCGCGGTCGTCGCGGCCGACGCCGTCGACATCGAGGTTCCGGTCGGCCAGCGGGTCAGCCTGATCGGCAGCAACGGCGCCGGCAAGACGACCTTCGTCAACATGGTCACCGGCTACCTGAAGCCCGACGCCGGATCGATCGTTCTCGACGGCCGGCAGATCGACGGGCTCGGCCCGCGACGCATCGCGCGGCTCGGCGTCGCGCGTTCGTTCCAGATCCCGCAGCTCGCGCTGGAGATGAGCGCGCTCGACAACATGCTGGTGGCGGCGGCCTGCAACGACGGCGAACTTTCGTTCTGGCGACCGGCGCGTTCGCCGGCACGTCGCGAGCGCGCGATGGCGCTGCTCGAACGCTTCCAGCTCGCCGAGCACGCGCAGCGCCGGGCGGCCGAGTTGCCCGGCGGCGTGCGCAAGCTGCTCGACATCGCGATGGCGCTGACCGGCCGTCCGAAGCTGCTGTTGCTCGACGAACCGACCAGCGGTGTCTCGGTCGACGAGAAATTCCCGATGATGGACACGATCGTCGCGGCGCTGGCCAGCGAGAACGTGACCGTGCTGTTCGTCGAGCACGACATGGAGATCGTCACTCGCTACGCCGACCGGGTGATCGCCTTCTACAGCGGTCGCGTCATCGCCGACGATCCGCCGCAGGCCGTTCTCGACGACGAGCAGGTGCGGCGCTACGTGACGGGCAGCCTGCGACCCGGAGGCGCGGCCCGGCAACCGGGAGGCGCGGCGTGCTGAAGATCGATACGATCGACGTGACGATCCAGTCGGTGCAGGCCCTGCGCGGCTTCTCGCTCGACGTCGACACCGGCAGCATGGTCGGCCTGGTCGGGCGCAACGGCGCCGGCAAGACGACGCTGCTGCGCACGATCATGGGTCACCTGACGCCGAAGTCCGGCAGCATCGCCTGGAACGGCACCGATCTGCGCGGCGTGCCGCGCCACGGCCGTGCCGCGCTGGGGATCGGCTACATGCCCGAGGATCGCGGGCTGGTGCCCGAGCTGACGGTCGAGGAGAACATCCTGATACCCGTCTGGGTGTCGCCCGGGCTCGAAGAGCGCGAGCGGCTCGCGATGGTCTACGATGTACTTCCCGAGCTGCGCGAGATGCGCGAGCGGCGCGCGCTGTTGCTGTCCGGCGGGCAGCAGAAGCTCGTCGCGCTGGCACGTGCGCTGGCGGTCGGCACGCGGCTGCTGCTGCTCGACGAGCCCTTCGAGGGCGTCGCCCCCGCCTTGTCGGAGCGCCTGTCCGAGGTCATCTTCGGGCTGCGCGGCAAATCGCTGACCGTGCTGATCGCGCAGTCGGAACTGAACCGTGCGGCGTCGATGCTCGATCGCCAGGTCGTCATCGAGCGCGGCGCCAACGCGACTGCCAAGGAGGACGTTCGATGAACTGGGCAGGACCCCAGCGGCCTGCAACGAGGATGGAAGCGCACTACGGCGACCGGGTCGTCCGTTGCTTCGTCGACCGTCCCGGGTCTTTCCACAGCCTGCTTGCGGCCGCGGTGGCCGCCCACGGCGAGCGCGAGGCGCTGGTCTGCGGCGGCGAGCGGCTGAGCTGGCGCGAACTCGACGACCGGGTCGCGCGGGTCGCCGGCGCTCTGGCGGCGCGCGGTATCGGCCAGGGCGACCGCGTCGCGCTGTTCCTGTCGAACCGGCCGGCCTTCGTGATCGCGCTGTTCGCCACGCAGCGGCTCGGGGCGATCGCCGTGCCGATCGGCACGCGCGAGCAGCGCGCCGGGTTGGCCTGGATCCTCGGTCATTGCGCCGCGCGCGTGCTGTTCCACGACGCCGAACTCGCCGATCGCTTGCCGGACTCCGGCGAACTGCCGAATCTGCAGTGGCGGATCGCCTGTGCGGCGCCGTCAGCGGCCGGCGAGCCGCGCGCGGCGGCGTCCAGCGAGGCCGTGCGCGGCGGAGCGGCGCCCGCCGAAGCGGCGCCCGGACGGCTCGAAGCCGGCACCGAATCCTTCGACGCGCTCGAGCAGGCGGGCGACCCGCTGCGCGAGGCCGCCCGCGTCGACGAAGAGGACACGGCCGTGATCCTCTACACGTCGGGCACGACCGGCCGGCCGAAGGGCGCGATGCTGACCCATCTGGGCATCGTCCATTCGTCGCTGCACTTCGTGCACTGCATGGGGCTCACGCACGAAGACCGCTCACTGCTCGCCGTGCCGGCCAGCCACGTGACCGGCCTGATCGCCAACGTCGGTTCGCTGGTCGCCTGCGGCGGCGCGCTGGTCATGATGCCCAGCTTCAAGGCGGACGACTTCATCGCGCTGATGGCCGGCGAGCGGATCACGCACACGCTGATCGTGCCGGCGATGTACAGCCTGGCGCTGCTGCAGCCGAGCTTCGCCGAGGCCGACCTGTCGGCGTGGCGGCTCGGCGGTTTCGGCGGTGCGCCGATGCCGGTCGCGACGATCGACGCGCTCGCCGAGCGGCTGCCGGGGCTCACGCTGGTCAATGCCTACGGCGCGACCGAAACGACGTCGCCGACGACGATGATGCCGCCGGGGCTCACGCGCCAGCATGCCGACTCGGTCGGCGTGCCGATGCCCTGCGCCGACGTCATCGTCGTCGACGACGACGGCCGCGAACTGCCGCGCGGCGAGACCGGCGAGCTCTGGATCTCCGGGCCGATGGTCGTGCGCGGCTATTGGGAAGACGAAGCCGCCACGGCGCGCGAGTTCACCGGCGGCTGGTGGCATTCGGGCGACCTCGGTTCGATCGATGCCGACGGTTTCGTCCGGATCTTCGATCGCAAGAAAGACATGCTCAATCGCGGCGGCTACAAGATCTTCAGCGTCGAGGTCGAGAACCTGATCGTCGCGATGCCCGGCGTCGTCGAGGCTGCCGTCGTCGGCCGGCCGTGCCCGGTGCTCGGCGAGCGCGTCCACGCGTTCGTCTACGCCGACGACCCTGCGGTGACCGTCGACGCGATCCGGCGCTGGTGCGCCGAACGGCTCGCCGACTACAAGGTGCCGGAGACGGTCACGCTGTCGGCCGAGCCGCTGCCGCGCAACGCCAACGGCAAGCTGCTCAAGCGGGTGCTGCGCGAGGCCGTGGTCTAGGCGCCGGCTGCGCGCTGCGGCAGGCCGGAGCGCCCGCCGACCCTGGCCGCTGGCCGCCAGGCCGCGAACCGTCGGCCGGCGATCCGCCAGCCTCGGATCCGGCGGCCGGCGAACCGGCGGCCGGCGAACCGGCGGCCGGCAAACCGGGGGCCGATGAACCGGCGGCCGATGAACCGGCGGCCCGCGACCGCCGGCCGGCCCGCGGCTTGCGACGCGCTATGCTTCAAGGTTCACCGAATGAAGCGTCCCATGAGCATCCAAGCCCCCGACCACGTCGACGTCCCCGACCCCCGACACGAACGCGCGCCCGAAGCCCCGGGCGCCGCGGCCCCGGAGCGCTGATGGCCGCGATCGGCAAGCTTGCTCTGCTCGGCGTCGGCCTGATCGGCGGTTCGCTGGCCGCCGCACTGAAGAAGGCCGGCACCGTCGGCGAGATCGCTGCCTACACGCCCGGCGACGATGCGGCAGTCGCGCGCGCGCTCGGGCTCGTCGACACGGCGGCGACCAGCGTCGAGCAGGCCGTCGACGGCGCCTCGGTCGTCGTGCTGGCCGCGCCGGTACCGACGATGCCGCAACTGTTCGCCCAGATCCGGCCGGCGCTCGCGCCGACGGCCGTCGTCACCGACTGCGGCAGCACGAAACGCAGTGTGATCGACGCCGCCCGGCTTGAGCTCGGCGAAGCTTTCCTGCGGTTCGTGCCGGGCCATCCGATCGCCGGTTCCGAGCGCAGCGGACCGCAGGCCGCCGACGCCGAGCTGTTTCGCGGCCGGCGCTGGCTGCTGTGCCCGGTCGAGGCGACGCCGAGCCAGCACCGCGAGGCGGTGCGGCAACTGATCGAGCCGACCGGCGCGATCGTGCAGACGATGGATCCCGGTCTGCACGACCGGCTGTTCGCCGAGGTTTCGCACTGGCCGCACGCGGTGGCCTTCGCGCTGTCGGCTGCGATCGCCGGCGGCGAGCTGGCCGATCAGGCCGTCGAGCAGTCGGGCGCCGGTCTGCGCGACACGACCCGCGTCGGCGCTTCGTCTCCGCAGTTGTGGGCCGACATCCTGCTCGACAACCGCGACGCCTGCCTCGAGTCGGCCGCGCGCTTCCGCGACTGCTTCGAGCGGGTCGAGTCGGCGCTGCAGCGCAGCGATCGCGATGCCCTGGTCGAGCTGTTCTCGCTCGCGAGCCGCTGGCGCTCGCGAATCGAATGAGGTAACGATGTCCCGCAACTTCCTGGTCGCCCCCGGCGGCCGCCTGCACGGCACGATCCGGGTGCCGGGCGACAAGTCGATCTCGCATCGCTCGATCATGCTCGGAGCGATCGCCGAAGGCCGGACCGAGGTCACGGGCTTTCTCGAAGGCGCCGACGCGCTGTCCACGATGAACGCGTTCCGCGCGCTCGGCGTCTCGATCGACGGGCCGGCAGCCGGCCGGGTCGGCATCGGCGGCGTCGGCCTGCACGGGCTGCGCGCGGCGCCCGGGCCGCTCGACTGCGGCAACGCCGGCACCGCGATGCGGCTGATGATGGGCCTGCTTGCCGGTCAGCGTTTCGAGTCGGTGCTGATCGGCGACGAGAGCCTGAGCAAGCGTCCGATGCGGCGGGTCGCCGATCCGCTGGCGCTGATGGGTGCACGCATCGAAACGCAGGACGGGCGACCGCCGGTGCGCATCCTGCCGGTGCCCACGCTGAACGGGATCCGGTACGAGATGCCGGTGGCCAGCGCCCAGGTCAAGTCGGCGCTGCTGCTCGCGGGCCTCTACGCACAGGGCGAGACGACGGTCGTCGAACCGGCGCCCACGCGCGACCATACCGAGCGCATGCTCGGCGGTTTCGGCGTCGAGCTCGAGCGCGACGGCGCCGCAGTCACGCTGCGTGGCGGTCAGCGCCTGCAGGCGGCCACGATCGACGTGCCCGCCGACATCTCGTCGGCGGCCTTCTTCCTGGTCGGCGCGGCGATCTGCCCGGGGGCCGAGTTGCGGCTCGAGCACGTCGGCATGAACCCGACGCGCACCGGCGTCGTCGACATCCTGCGGCTGATGGGCGCCGATCTCGTGGCCGAGAACCCGCGCGAGGTCGGCGGCGAACCGGTCGCCGACCTGGTCGTGCGCGGCGGCGGGCTGCGCGGCATCGAGATCCCGCCGGCGCTGGTGCCGCTGGCGATCGACGAGTTCCCGGCGCTGTTCGTGGCCGCCGCCTGCGCCGAAGGGCGCACCGTCCTGACCGGCGCCGAAGAGTTGCGCGTCAAGGAATCGGATCGGATCGCGGTCATGGCCGACGGCCTGCGCACGCTCGGCGTGCGTGCCGAGCCGACGCCCGACGGCATCGTCATCGAGGGCCGCGGCGGCGACGCGAAGGTCTTCGACGGCGGCGAAATCGCGATCCATCACGATCACCGGATCGCGATGTCGTTCGCGATGGCCGGGCTGCGCGCGGCCGGCCCGATCGCGATCCGCGACATCGCGGTCGTCGACACCTCGTTCCCGGGCTTCGCGGCGCTCGCGCGCAGCGCCGGGCTGGCGATCCGGGAGCAGGCCGCGTGAGCGTCGACCCGCCCGACGCCGGGTCACCGCAGGTACCGGTGCTCGCGATCGACGGCCCCACCGCCTCCGGCAAGGGCACGGTCGCGCAACGCGTCGCGCAGGTCCTGGGCTGGCACTACCTCGATTCGGGTTCGCTGTACCGGCTGGTCGCCCTCGGCGCGCTGCGCGGAATGGCCGGCGTCGACGTGCAGCGTGCGCTGGCACGCGAAGCCTCCGGCGACGAGCCGCCCGCCGACGCGGCGGCCGGCGTACCGGCGGCCGATGAGCCGGCCCCCGGCGAGCCGCTGGCCGCCCATGCCGGCGCGCTGGCTCGCCTCGCCGCCGGGCTTCCGGTGGTCTTTCGCGAGGGCCGCATCCAGCTCGACGGCGTCGACGTCACCGAGGCGATCCGTGCCGAAGCGGTGGGCAGCGCCGCTTCGCGCATCGCCGTGCTGCCTGCCGTGCGCGACGCGCTGATGGCGCTGCAGCGCGGGTTCCGGCGCGCTCCGGGGCTGGTGGCCGACGGCCGCGACATGGGCACCGTGGTGTTCCCCGACGCCGCGCTGAAGGTGTTCCTGGTCGCCAGTGCGGCGGCACGGGCGGAAAGGCGCTATAAACAGTTGATCGAAAAGGGAATTTCTGCTAGCCTATCCGACCTCCTGAAGGATCTGGAACAGCGTGACCAGCGCGATTCGACGCGTGCGGTGGCGCCGCTGGTTCCCGCCGGAGACGCGCTGACGATCGACTCCACCGCGCTCGACATCGACGAAACCGTCGAGCGGGTGCTGCAGGTCTGGCGTTCGCGCGAACGTCGCTGACACCGGCTGGTGTCGCGTTTTTGCCAACTCCGCTGGGTTGTCGCTTCGGCCGGCTGCCGAACGCATCTCCGCTGCCGATGAAACGGCCGCCCGGCGTGTCCGTTAAAACTGGAAACTCGATTTTGAGCACTGCCACTGCAACCGAAACTGTCGCTGGAAACGAAAGCTTTGCCCAACTCTTCGAAGAGTCGCTGTCTCGCCAGGAGATGCGCCAGGGTGAAGTCATCACCGCCGAAGTCGTCCGCATCGACCACAACTTCGTCGTCGTCAACGCCGGGCTGAAGTCCGAGAGCTTCATCCCGATCGAGGAGTTCTACGACGACCGCGGCGAGCTCGACGTCAAGGAGGGCGATTTCGTCTCGGTGGCGATCGAGGCCCTCGAAGACGGCTACGGCGAAACGCGACTGTCGCGCGACCGCGCCAAGCGGCTGTCCGCCTGGATCAACCTCGAGAAGGCCCTCGAGTCGGGCGAGCACGTCGACGGCACGATCACCGGCAAGGTCAAGGGCGGTCTGACCGTCATGACCAACGGCATCCGTGCGTTCCTGCCCGGGTCGCTGATCGACACGCGCCCGGTCAAGGACACGACGCCCTTCGAAGGCAAGACGCTCGAGTTCAAGGTCATCAAGCTTGACCGCCGTCGCAACAACGTGGTGCTGTCGCGCCGCGCCGTGGTGGAACTCACGCAGGGCGAAGAGCGCGCGAAGCTGCTCGAGACGCTGCACGAAGGCGCCATCGTCAATGGCGTGGTCAAGAACATCACCGACTACGGTGCGTTCATCGACCTCGGCGGCATCGACGGCCTGCTGCACATCACCGACATGGCCTGGCGTCGCGTGCGTCACCCGTCGGAAGTGCTGTCCGTCGGCCAGGACGTCACC
>JAAZBL010000208.1 GCA_012513825.1 Limnobacter sp.
GCAAGCAAGCCGATCCACCGGTATTGCAGGACGTTCGTGTCCTGGAACTCGTCGATCAGGATGTGACGGAAGCGGTACTGGTAGTGCTCGCGCAGCAGCTGGTTGCGCTGCAGCAGCTCGTAGCTGCGCAGCAGCAGCTCGGCGAAGTCGACGACACCCTCGCGCTGGCACTGCTCGTCGTAGGCCGCGTAGAGCTCGACGCAGCGACGGTTGTAGTCGTCCCAGGCCTCGACCTGCGCGGCGCGCTGCGCCTGCTCCTTGTGGTGGTTGATGAAGTGCTGGAGGTTGCGCGGCGGGAACTTCTCGTCGTCGGCGTTCAGCGTCTTCAGCAGGCGCTTGATCGCCGCGAGCTGGTCCTGCGAATCGAGGATCTGGAAGGTCTGCGGCAGGGCCGCGTCGCGGTGATGTGCGCGCAGCATCCGGTTGCACAGGCCGTGGAACGTGCCGATCCACATGCCGCGCGGATTGATCGGCAACATCGCCGACAGCCGCGTGATCATCTCGCGCGCGGCCTTGTTCGTGAAGGTAACGGCCAGGATGCCCTGCGGGCTCGCCTGGCCGGTCGAGATCAGCCAGGCGATCCGGGTCGTGAGGACCCGGGTCTTGCCGCTGCCGGCGCCCGCGAGGATCAGCGCGTGCTGCGGCGGCAGCGTGACGGCGGCGAGCTGCTGTTCGTTGAGCCCCGCGAGCAGAGACGACATCAGCGCCCGACCGGCTCAGCGCATGCGGGTTCGTTCACGCGCTGTCAACGGCGCGGCGCGGTCTTGCGCGAACGCTGCGACCAGACCGGCTGGCGCGGCACGAGCCCGCCGTGACGGATTTCGACGCAGCGGTTGGCCCAGTTCGCCTGTTCGTCGCTCTGGTCGACGAGCGGCGCATTGGCGCCATGGCTGACACGGACGATCCGGTGGCTCTCGACGCCGAAGCGCTCGAGCAGCACCGCCACCGCGTGCGTGCGGTTCATGCTGAGGTCGACGGCCTCCTGCGGCTCGCTGACCGGATTGGCGTGCCCCGACACGATCAGCGTCCCGCCGGGGCCTGCCAGGAAGCGCTTGGCCTGCTCCTCGATCAGCGCGACGTCGCCGGCGCGCACGTCGATCGAGTCACCATCGAAATACACCCGGATCGTCTCGTCGGCCTGGATGGCTGCCTGCGCGGCGGCGGTCTCGGTCTCGGACGAAACGTGGGTGGACGAATTCTCGCTCAGTTGCATTCACGATCTCCTGCCAACCTGCTATTTTAGCAAGTTGCGCCGATTGCCCCCACCGGGCGCATTGGCGCCGGTCCGGGTGACTGCGCCGCGACCGACCGGCCCGCGATCGGCCGCTTCTCGGAGCCCTGCATGAAGCACTCGCGCACGACGTCGCTGTTGCTGAACATCGCCCACGCGATCGACCATCTGGTCCTCCTGATCTTCGCCACCGCGGTCGGCGCGATCGCTGCCGACTTCGGGCTCGCGCGCTGGGAAGACCTGATGCCGTTCACGGCCGGGGCCTTCGTGATGTTCGGGCTCGGTTCGCTGCCCTCGGGCCGCCTCGGCGACCTCTGGGGCAGGCGCGCGATGATGCTGATCTTCTTCTTCGGCATCGGCGCGTCGACGATCCTCGTCGCGTTCACGCAGAACCCGTGGCAGATGGCAGCGGCCTTGGCCCTGATGGGTGCGTTCGCGTCGATCTACCACCCGGTCGGCATCCCGATGCTCGTGCAAGGGGCGGACCGTCCCGGGAAGACGATCGGGATCAACGGGCTCGCCGGCAACCTCGGCATCGCCGTCGCCGCGATCTCGACCGGCGTGCTGATGCAGTTCGCCGGCTGGCGCGCGGCCTTCGTCGTACCCGGGCTCGTGTCGATCGCCTGCGGATTCCTGTTCCTGAAGTCGGCGCCGCGCGAAACGGCACCGCCGGCCCGGCGCGCGGCGCGCGCGCTCGACATGCCGCCGCAGGTGCGCCAGCGCGCGTTCCTCGTCATGACGCTGACCGCGATCACCGGCAGCCTGATCTTCAACTTCACTACCAACGGCAACGCCGAGCTGCTGAAGACGCGGCTGCCTCTGCTGCTCGAGCAGCCCGCGCTGCTCGGCACGCTCCTGGCCGTCGTCTACGGCATCGCTTCGCTCGCGCAGATCGTCGTCGGCCAGATGATCGACCGCCTGCCGATGAAGGGACTGCTGCTCGGCATCCTTGCGGCCCAGCCGCTGCTGTTCGCCGCGGCGGCGCTCAGCGACGGCTGGGTCTTCTACACGCTGATGGTGCTGTTCATGCTGTTCGTGTTCGGCGCGATCCCGTTCACCGACGCGCTGATCGTGCGCTTCGTCGACGACGGCATGCGCTCGCGCGTCACCGGCATGCGGCTGGCGATCTCCTTCGGCGTCAGTTCGTTCGCGGTCTGGCTGCTCGGGCCCTTCGTCAAGGCGTCGGGCTTCACGACGCTGCTGCTGACGATGGCCGGCATCTCGCTGCTCTCGATCCTGTTCGCGAGCTTGCTGCCGGCGCAGCCGGCCCCGGCCCCGGTCGTGGCCGCCGCACCGTCGCGCGCCTGAGCGGCCCGGCGCCGCGGCGCCCGAGGGCGACTAAGGCCGCGCCGCGCGAGCGTCGTCGCGCGATGGAACCGGGAGGTGCCGGCCCGTGGCGCGGCTTTCGAGTGCGTCGGCCAGTTGCCCGAGCAGGCGGTTCAGCGATTCGAGTTGCTCCGGCTCGAGCCGGGACAGCGCGTCGAGCAGGATCCCGGACAGCGAGCCGGGCTCGCTTTCGATCAGCGCGATGCCGGCCGGCGTCGGAAACAGCAGCACGATCCGCTGATCGACGGGATCGCGCTGGCGCAGGATCAACCCGGCGCGTGCCAGGTGCTCGACCAGGTTGCTCGCCGTCGACTGCTGGACGGCCATCGCTTCGGCCAGATCCTTGACGCGCAGTCCCGGCGATTCGACGACGACCGCCAGCGCCCAGACCTGCGAACCGCTGATGCCGCAGCGCCTTTCGGTCTCGTGCATCTGCTTGCGTACCGAACGGAAGATCGCGCGGAAATGCTTGAGCGCCTCGGCCGGGTCCGGCGCGACCCGGTCTTCCGC
>JAAZBL010000209.1 GCA_012513825.1 Limnobacter sp.
GAGACGCGCTGCATCGCACCTCCGGGGGATTCGGCACGCGCTCGGCGATCGTGTTGATCCGATCTTCGCGCCGCGTTCGAAAAATAGCGGCAAAGGCACCCGGAAAACAAGACTCGCTGCCGAAGCATCGACACGCTGCGCTCACCCGCCTTGCGGCGGCTGCACGGCTTCCGGCAACGTCGGCCGCGAGCGCGTCGTCAGCTCCGGCTCGGACCACGATCCGGTCAGTTCGTACTCCCAGGCGAACAGCTCGCGCAGCGGCTCGCGCAGAAGCAGTTGCGCGAGCAGCGATCCGATCCCGACTGCCGGGTTGACCATCGCCGCATAGGCGAGCGAGGCAAGCGCGGCATTCAGCTCGGGCCGCACTTCGACGAGCAGGTCCTGCGTCTCCCTGGCGATGTCGACCTCCCCGCGAAGCCGCACCTGGGCGGTGACACCGCGCATCACGAATTCCTCGCTGCGGGCGATGCCGTCGTGAACGAGCACAGAGCCGTGGATGTCGTCGAAGGCGAAACCTTCGGAGAACAGATCGTGGAAGTCGAAGGCCAGCCGGCGCGGCAGCGACTGCAGGTTCAGTACGCCGATCAGTTTGGCGATCCCCGGTTCGGCCTTCGGGAAGCTGCCCTTGCCCAGCGACAGGTCGAGCTTGCCGGAAAGCGACGGGAGGTCGATTGCCAGCGGCGAACCGGTCCACGACAGCTCACCGTTCAGCGAGCCCGCGCCACCGCGCATCGTGCCCGGGAACCCGAGCAGCTCGAGCACGGCGCCGGCGTCGCGCAGCGCCAGCTCGAAGTCGAGCGAGCTCGTGCGCTGGCGACCGTCGCGCGGTATCCGCCAGTCGCCGTGCGCATCGAGCGTCGCCGACGGGTTCTCGATGCGAAGCTGCTCGAGCCGCCAGACCGGCGCGGCCGGGTCGCCGACGTTACGCGCCTTCACGGCCAGGCTGCCGAGGCGATGCTCGTTGAGCACGAACTCGTCGGCCTCGATGTCGAGTTCCGGCAGCTCCGACGGCGCACTGTCGAACAGCGATTCGACTTCGCCGACGCGGCTGGCCGGAATTTCCAGTCTCCCGAAGCGCGCGACGATACCGCCGGACACCTGCCCCGGCACGGCCGAGCGCCAGCTCAGGTGGCCGTCGACCTCGCGCGCGCGGACGTTCGCGCGCCACCGGTCGTCGCTGCGCGTGGCGCCGAGCACGATCTCGTTGAGCTCCTTGCCGGCGATTCGCAACCGCTGCGCGCTCAGCGAGACCCGGCTCGGCCGGAGCACCGACAGCCGGTCGCCGGCGGAAATCGGGCCGAACGCGGCCGCCCACGCGTCGACGTCGATGGCGGGTGCGTTCAGGCTCAGCGACAGGCCGCTGTCGGGCAACAGCGGCTCGGCACCCAGCGCGAACGCACCGCGCCTGATCTCCATGCCCTGCCCTCCGGGAGCGCGCTCGCCTTCGACGAGCAGCAGCGCGTCGTCGCGCAACGCGACCCGCAGCAGTTCGCGGCGGCGTTCGGTGTCCGCGGTGCCCGAGCCCGACGGCGCCGCTTCCGGCGGCGCTTCCGACGGCGCCAGCTCGATTCGCAGCGGCCAGGCCTCGCTCGCCGCCTTCGCGAACGGCGTCGGCAGCCTGCTGGCGAGCCCTGCCAGTTCGGACTCGAGGCTCAGCACCCGCGTGCCTTGTCGCAGATCGACGCTGGCGCGCCAGTCGGTCGCGCCGTCGAGCGCCCGCGTCAGCGCATTGTCGGCCAGCGCGCGAAGACCGGCCGCGTCGACGCGGCCGTCCGCCTGCAACCGGAAGTCTCCGGACTTTTCGGTGGCGCCGCTGGCGCGCAGCGGACCGCCGAGGAAACTGCCGGCCAGCTCGTGCAGCTCGAAGCTGCGCTCGGTGAACTCGATCCGTCCCGTCAGCTTCTCGATCGCGGGCAAATGCGGGTCGAAGACGAGCTCGTTGCCGCCCAGCTCGACGAGCCCGTGGACGCGAGCCTGCGCAACGTGGCGCAGCGGAATCTCCAGATCGAGCTTCAGCCTGGCCGCGCCGTCGGCACGAAGTCCGGCCGGGATCGCCTGGGCCTCGTCGCGCACCGGACTGTTCTGCACGAATCGCAGCAGGTCCTGCGCCGGGCCTTGTCCGCTGCCGTCGACCAGGAGCACCGGCTCGCGGAACTCGTCGATCGTCGCGCGAACGGGTCCCAGCGTCGTGCCCCAGAGCCGGCCGGAACCGGCTTCGACGATCATCCCGGCGCCCGAGAAGACCAGCCGTCCGTCGATGCCCTCGAGCGCCGGCCAGCCGGGCCAGTAGGCCAGCCGCACCCCCTGCATCGCCGCCTCGACGTGGAACTCGCCGCTCGCCGGCTCCCGAAACGGGAAGTCGCGAAGCTCGCCGCGCAGCACGAAGCGAACGTCGTTCGAACGCCCCGCGACGATTGACCGCGCGACCCAGTCGCGCACGTCGACATCGATCGCCAGCGGCAGGTAGCGGGCGACGCGCGTCGCATCGGCGCGGCTCAAACGTCCCTCGAGGTCGACGCTGCCCAGCCTCTTGCCGGCGCTCGAATACCTGCCCGCCAGCTCGCCGGCCGCATCGGCCGACGCGAAGCGGAAGCTGTCGATGTCGACGTCGACCCAGCCGTCCGCACCGTCGTCGCCCGCGATCCGGTGCCAGCGGACGCTGGCATCGAGCACCTCGAGCGGCACATCGGGTTCGGCGAACAGGCCCGGGAAGCTCAGCGTCGTCTTGCGGCCGCGAAGCTGCAGCCGTCCGCCCGAGGCGTCGAGCACGGCCCGGCCCGAAACCCCGGCGAACGAGGGCAGGCCGAGCGCGGGCGGAGGCGGCGGCGCTTCGTCGCGCGCAAAGGACAAGCCTTCGAACCGCAGGTCGAGTTCGTAGGACGCGTCGCCATCCCAGAGCAGGTGGGCGCTCTCGACCGTGCCCGAGACCCGCAGCGGCGCCAGCCGTTCGGCCAGCGCGCCGGGCAGCGGCAGCGCCCGGGCGATCGCCAGCAGCTTCGCCGGGTCGAAACGCGCGAGACTGAGCTCGCCGCCGGCCAGGCGTCCGTCGACGCCGATGCGCAGGCGCTGGGGCGCGCGGCCGGCCAGCTCGAGCTCGAAATCGCTGCCGTCGTCCAGGGCCAGACGGCGCAAGCGCAGATGCGTCTCGCCGGCCGGAGCGCGCGCCAGTTCGGCCTCGAGATCGGTGCCGGACAAGGGCAGCGGCGTACCGTCGACGCGCATTGCCAGCCCGCGGCCGGCCACCCGCAAGAGGCCGTCGGACGGCAGGCCGTCGTCGAAGCGCGCCCAAAGCTGCAGCGCGATCGCGCCGGCGTCGACATCGAGCCGCGCCAGCAGGCGCTCGACGCCGCTGCCTGCGCGATTGCCGCCGTCGCCCGTGCTGTCGCTGCCGTCGCCCATGCTGTCGCTGCCGTCGCGCTTGCGGCTGTCGTCGTCTGCGGCACCGCCGCTCCGAAGGGCTCGCAGTTCGTCGGCGAGCGCCGTCGCCGCTGCCAGGTCGGCCTGCCCTGCCGCGACGTGGACCTCGCCGTTCCAGCGTCGCCAGTCGCCGATGCGCGAAAACGCCGGTCGCAGGATCTCGATGGCCAGGACGAGCTGCTCGCCGAGGCCGGGTGCGCTCGGCACCTGCAGCGTGGCCCGGTGGCGTCGCCCGACCGATCCGAGCGCGAGCTGCACGCCTTCGAGCCGCAGCTCGCGACCCGAGATGCGGTCGACCCAGTGAAGCTGCGCATCGCGCAAGGTGATCGCGCGTTGTGCGAACAGCCAGTCGAGACCGCCACCCTCGGTGCCTGGCCGGTCGATGTCGAAGACGACGCCGGCGGCCCGCAATCTGCGGTGCGCCAGCCGCTCGATCCGCAGCACCGGTGCGTCGAGATCGAGCCGGGCGAAGGCGAGCTGCCCGATGGCCAGGCTGCGCAGCGAGACCACGGCATGGACGCGCCGGGCGGACATCGCCACCGTGCCGTCGTCGTCGCGCGCAGAAAGCCGCTCGATTTCGAGCGACGGACGCAGGCCGTCGAAACCGGCACGCACGCCGGCGATCTCGATCGGCCTGCCCAGGGCCCGCGACAGCGCCTGCTCGGCCTGCGGCAGCCAGTAGTGGCTGTTCGGCCAGACGACGTGGCGCAGCGCAAGATACGACAGGCCGCAGACGAAGTAGACGGCCAGCGCCAGCCAGCCGAGCCAGCGCAAGGCCCGGGCCCTCGCCGGAGGGCGCGATCGCGCGCCGTTCGAGCCTGTCAACACTGCGATCGTAGAAAAGCGGGCACGCGGATCCGTTTTGCGACAATCGGGCACGCTGCTGCGGTCCCGGGATCGCGTCGGCGACGCGCCGCGCTGTGGCTCGCGACGCCGACGAGTACGTCGACCCGCAAGGCCGAAGTACCGTCATAGGATACCCGCCGGCGGGCGCAGCGGTCCGCGCGCCCGGCATGCATTGCGAGAGCGACGATGAAGTTCGAGGCGGAACGGTTTTCGACGTACTTCAGGCGCTCGCTGGTGGCGCTCGACGCGCGCCTCGGCGACGGGCCGGCGCGCGAACGGCTCGCCGGGCTCGTCGCCGAGCCGCTCGACGACGCCGTGCTGCAGGGCCTGCTGGCCAGCGAATCGGCCGCCGTGCCCGTCGAGACCGCATTGCGGCGGGCGCGCAACTGGATGATGCTGGCCTTGATCGAGCGCGACGTCCGAGGCGATGCGACACTCGACGAGGTCTGCAGGACGATGACCGACTTCGCGCGACGCAGCCTCGCGCTGGCGCTCGCCGAGGCGGCTGCCCCGCTCGTCGAACGCCACGGTCGCCCGCTCGACCGCGATGGCCGGCCGCAGGACATGCTCGTCGTCGGCATGGGCAAGGCCGGCGGCGACGAGCTGAACGTCTCGTCGGACCTCGACCTGGTCTTCCTGTTTCGCGGCGAGGGCGAGTCCGAAGGGTCGGCCGGCGGGGGTGGACGGATCGCGAGCAGCGAATGGATGCACCGGCTGGCCCGGCGCACGATCGCGCTGCTGTCCGAGATCACGGCCGACGGCTTCGTGTTCCGCGTCGACACGCGACTGCGGCCCAATGGCGACTCGGGCCCGCTGGTCGTGCCGCTGGGCATGCTCGAGCACTATTTCCTCGCGCAAGGGCGCGAATGGGAACGCTTCGCCTGGCTCAAGGGCCGCGTGCTCGCCGACTCCGGCATGGCCGGCGCACGGGCGCGCACCGAAGACGAGGCGCAGCTCGCGCAGATCGTCGAGCCCTTCGTGTTCCGGCGTTACATGGACTACGAAGCCTTTGCCGCGCTGCGCGACCTGCACCGGCTGATCCGCAGCGAGGTCACGCGGCGCGCCATGCGCGACCCGCAGGCGATCGACGTGAAGCTCGGCCCGGGCGGCATCCGCGAGATCGAGTTCACGGCCCAGTTGTTCCAGGTCGTGCGCGGCGGACGCGATCCCGGGTTGCGCGACCCGCGCACGCTGGTCACGCTCGCGGCGCTGGCCGAACGCGGTCTGCTGCCGCCCGAAGAGGCCGACCAGCTCGCCGACGCCTACCGGCTGCTGCGACGCACCGAGCACGCGCTGCAATACCGCGACGACGCGCAGACGCACCGGCTGCCGAGGGATCCGGCGGTGCGCGCCGACGTCGCCGCGATGCTGCGGATGACGCCCGAAACCTTCGACCGGGCGATCGACGAAGCCACCGAGACGGTGTCGCAGATCTTCGACCGGCTGCTGTCGCCGACCAACGGCGACGGGGAAGAAAACGCCGACGACGACGCCGCCGAACCGGTGCCGATCGATGCCGAAGTCGAGCGCCGCTTCGCGCTGTTCCGGTCGGGCGCCCGCTACGCGGCCTCGCGCGAAAGCACGCGCGAGGCGATCGAACGCCTGCTCGCCGAAGCCGTGCGCCAGCGCACCGGCAACGACGGGCTGATCCGGCTCGTCGACCTGCTCGACACGGTCTGCCGCCGTCCGGCCTACGTCGCGCTGCTCGCGCAGTTCCCGCAGGCCTTCGAGCGCGTGCTGCGCATCCTCGACTGGGCCAAGTGGCCGGCCGAGTACCTGATGCAGCATCCGGTCGTGCTCGACGAGCTGCTCGACGGCGCGCTGCTCGAACCGACCGACTACGACGAGTGGTCGAACGAGCTGGCCGAACGCGTCGCGGCAGCCCGTATCGGCGACAGGCCCGACGTCGAGCGCCAGATGGACATCGTGCGCGAGGCGCACCACGCGCAGGTGTTCAAGCTGATGGTCCAGGACCTCGAGAACCGGCTGACGGTCGAGCGCGTCTCGGATCACCTGAGCGAGCTGGCCGATCGCGTGCTCGACCTGGCCATCGGAATCGTCTGGTCGCAACTGCGCCAGCGCTTCCGCGAGGTGCCGCGCTTCGCGGTCATCGGTTACGGCCGGCTCGGCGGCAAGGAGCTCGGCTACGCATCGGACCTCGACCTCGTCTTCCTGTTCGACGACGACGACGAGCGCGCCCCCGAGGCCTACGCGATGCTCGCGCAGCGGCTGGCCGCCTGGCTGTCGACGCGCACGGCCGCCGGGCTGCTGTTCGAGATCGACCTGCGGCTGCGGCCGGACGGCGCTGCCGGGATGCTCGTGTCCAGGATCGGCGCCTTCGAAAGCTACCAGCGCAAGTCGGCCTGGGCCTGGGAGCACCAGGCGCTGACGCGCGCCCGCTTCTGCGCCGGCGATGCGAGCATCGGCGAGCGCTTCGAGTCGATCCGCCGCGAGGTGCTGGCGCAACGGCGCGACCTCGGCAAGCTGCGCGACGACGTCGTCGCGATGCGCGCGAAGATGCACGAAGGCCACCCGAACCGCAGCACGCTGTTCGACCTGAAGCACGACCGGGGCGGCATGGTCGACATCGAGTTCATCGTCCAGTACCTGGTGCTCGCGCATTCGGCCGACCACCCGCAGCTGCTCGACAACAAGGGCAACATCGCCCTGCTCGGCAGCGCGGCGCGCGTCGGCCTGATCGACGAGGCGCTGGCGGCGGCGGTGGCCGATGCCTACCGTCGCTATCGCCGGCTCCAGCATCGGCTGCGGCTCGACGACGTGGAGTTCGCGCGGCTCGAGCCGCAACTCGTTGCCAACGAACGCAACGAAGTGCTGACGCTGTGGCGCCAGGTGTTCGGCGCCGACCGGGCACCCGGCTGAGGCGCGGAACGGCCGCTCGCCGGCGCGTCGTCAGGAAGCCAGCAGCCAGAACAGGCCGACGCCGCCGGCGAGCGCGGCCAGTGCGTTGCGGGTCAGGCGGCTGACGACGATCACGACGAGCGCCGAAACGAAGCGCGGGTCGGTCAGGCCTTGCGCGAAGCCGGCGGGCCCGGCCCGTTCCGCCGCGGTGGCCAGCGGCTGCAGCACCTCCGGAGCAAGCAGCGCAACCAGCGCGGCCAGCGGTGCGTAGCGAAGCGCCCGTTCGAGCTTGCCTCGCGGCTGCCAGTCGCGCGGCGCGACGAGGAAGACGTTGCGCAGCACCACGACGACCAGCGTCAGCAGGATCGTCGTGGCCCAGATCTCGGCGGCCGGCAGCGAGATCGTCGAACTCATCGGACAGGCGTTTGGCTCATGGGAATCGGACGGCTCATCGGGGCTGCACGGCCGGATCGGGCCGGCCGGCGAACCGTTCGGCCGCGAGCGCTGCGAGCACCCCGGCGACGATCGCAAAGAACATGCCGAGCCGCCACGGCCAGTGCACGCCGACGAAGGCCACCGCGGCGGCGGCCGCCGCGGCCGCCAGCGCAGGCAGCGACGAAACCATCGGCACGGTGATCACGAGCATCGCCAGCATGCCGAGCCACGCGTAGCGCGGATCCGCCGGCAGCGCCGCGGCCAGGCCGATGCCGGCCAGCGAACCCAGATGCCAGGCCAGATAGACCGGCACGTTGTAGCCGAGGTAGAGCGAGACCCGCTGCGGCGGCGTCTCCCGGGCACGCCGCACCAGGTACTGGGCGAGTCCGGTGTCGGTCATCAGGTAGCCGTACAGCAGCCGCCTGGGCAGCGGCAGCCGCCCGAGGTCGCGCGACAGCGAGGCGCTGTAGACGATGAAACGAAGGCCGGTCAGCACGCCGGTCGCCACGACCGTCGCCAGCGACGCGCCGGACGCCATCAGCGGCAGCGCCGCCAGTTGCGTGGTGCCCGAATAGACGAACAGCGACATGCCGATCGCCTGCGGCAGCGTCAGCCCGGCCTGGACCATCGCGATGCCGGTCACCAGGCCCCAGCAGCCCGTCCCTAGACACGCCGGCAGCATCAGGCGGAACGCTTCGCGACGATGCCTGCGGCGCAGCCGCGCGGACCCGGGCGCGTGCTGGCGCAAGTCGGCGGGCCGGAAGATCGCAGGCATCGCGCGAGTGTAGCCTGCGCCGGGCATTCGCTAGAATGACTTGCTTAACTCAACACAGCGCACCCTTGGAGAGCAACACATGTCGATGGCCGACCGCGACGGTCTGATCTGGCTGGACGGCAAGATGGTCGATTGGCGAGACGCCAAGATCCACGTCCTGACCCACTCGCTGCACTATGGCATGGCCGTCTTCGAGGGCGTACGCGCGTACAAGACCGAGTCCGGCACCGCGATCTTCCGGCTGGCCGAGCACACGCGCCGGCTGTACAACTCCGCCAAGATCTTCCAGATGACGATCCCCTTCTCGCCCGACGAGCTGATCAGGGCGCAGAAGGAAGTCGTCAAGGCGAACAAGCTCGAGTCCTGCTACATCCGGCCGATCGCCTGGGTCGGCTCGGAAAAGCTCGGCGTGGCGGCACGCGGCAACACGATCCACGTGTCGGTCGCCGCCTGGCCCTGGGGCGCCTACCTCGGCGAAGAGGGACTGACCAAGGGGATCCGCACGAAAATCTCGTCGTTCACGCGCCATCACGTCAACGTCTCGCTCGTGCGGGCCAAGGCCAGCGGCTACTACATCAACTCGATCCTGTCGAACCAGGAAGCGACTTCGCTGGGCTACGACGAAGCGATCCTGCTCGACACCGAAGGCTACGTGTCCGAAGGCTCGGGCGAGAACATCTTCATCGTCCGCGACGGCGTCATCTACACGCCCGACCTCGCGTCCTGCCTCGACGGCATCACCCGCAATTCGGTGCTCGCGATGGCCAGGGACCTCGGCATCGAGCTGCGCGAGAAAAGGATCACGCGCGACGAGCTCTACTGCGCCGACGAGGCCTTCTTCTCGGGCACCGCCGCCGAGATCACGCCGATCCGCGAGGTCGACGACCGGCAGATCGGCGAAGGCCACCGCGGCCCGATCACCGAGAAGCTGCAATCGCTGTTCTTCGACATCGTGGCCGGGCGCAATCCGAAGTACGCCGAATGGCTCGCCCAGGTCTGAGCTCGGTCGATCGGAGGTAGAAGCGCGATGTCCGCTGTCCCGCAATCCGGCGACGAGGCCGTCGAAGTCACGGCCGAGGATCTGCCGCTGTACTGCCCGAATCCGCGGATGCCGCTGTGGTCGGCGCATCCGCGCGTGTTCCTCGACATCGCCACCCGCGGCGAGGTCGCCTGTCCGTACTGCGGTACGGCCTACCGGCTGCGGCCGGGGACCGTACTGAAGGGCCATCACTGACAGGGCTCGGGGCGGAAGCGGGCACGCGCTTCGCAGCATCCCGGCAGGCAGCGTTCCGGATCGAAAGATGAGCGCCCCGCTCCGCACCCTGGTCGTCGCACCCAACTGGATCGGCGACGCCGTCATGGCGCAGCCGCTGATGGCAGCGCTGCGCAGGCAGGCGCAGCCGCAGGCGATCGAGGTGCTGAGCCCGCCGCACATCGCACCGGTCTTTCGGGCGATGCGCGAGACCGACGCGGTCCTCGAAGCCGCGAACACGCACGGAAAGCTCGAGCTCGGCGCACGCTGGCGGCTCGCCCGCATGCTGCGCGCCCGCCGCTACGACCGGGCGATCGTGCTGCCGAACTCGGCGAAGTCGGCACTCGTGCCCTGGCTGGCGCGGATTCCGAAGCGCACCGGCTACCGGGGCGAAGCGCGGCGGCTGCTGCTCAACCGCATCCACGAGGATCGCAGCGCGCAGGCAGCCCCCGACCGGCGCAGGCCGATGGTCGAGCACTACGCGCAACTGGCGCTCGAGCCCGGCCAGAGCCTGCAGGGCCGCGTCGCCGATCCGCGGCTGAGCCGGGACCGGGAGGCCGAACTCGCGGTTCGCGAGCGTTTCCAGCTGCCGGCCGATACGCCGCTGATCGTCCTGTGCCCGGGTGCCGAATACGGACCGGCCAAGCGCTGGCCGGTCCGGCACTTCGCATCGCTGTCGCTGCTGATCGATTCCGAATGGCCGCAGGCCGAGATCGTGCTGCTCGGTTCGGCCAAGGAACGCCCGCTGGCCACCGAGATCACCGCATTGTCCGGACTGGCATTGCGCAACCTGTCCGGAGAAACGAGCATCGCCGAGGCGATGGCCGTGATCTCGCAGGCCGCCGGCGTGATCTCGAACGATTCCGGCCTGATGCACGTGGCCGCCGCCTACGGGCGACCGCAGGTGGCGATCTTCGGGTCGTCGGACCCGCGCCACACGCCGCCGCGTTCGCCGCGCGCCCGGGTCGAGTGGCTGCACCTCGACTGCAGTCCCTGCTTCGAACGGGAATGTCCGCTCGGGCACCTGAACTGCCTGAACATGATCGAACCGGAGCGAGTGATGCAGGCGCTGCGCTCCGCGCTGCGGGTCGAAGCCGCCGACGGCCCGCGCGAAACCTGACGCCTGCGCGTCGAGCGCCAGCCCGCCGGCGGCGCCGACAGCCTTCTGGGAACCCCGATGCACCGCGCGCCCCTCCTCGACACTGCCGAATCGGTCGCCGAAGCCTTCTACGACGCCATGAGGCAAGGCGACCTCGCCGGGATGATGGCGCTGTGGTCGACCGACGACGAGGTCGTCTGCACGCACCCCGGCCACGAGCGGCTCGTCGGGCTCGACGCGGTTCGCACGTCCTGGGAAAGCATCTTCGCCGGCGGCGGCATCGACGTTCAGCCCATCGGCGCGGTCGTCCAGGCCGGCGGTGTGCTCGCCGTGCACAATGTCGTCGAACAGATCATGATCACCGGACCGCTGGGCAGGCAGATCGTCGAATGCGTGGTCACGAACGTCTACGCGAAGACTTCGAGGGGCTGGCGCATCGTGCTGCACCACGGTTCGCCCGCCAGCCAGGCGCAGGCGGCCGCGCCGTCCGATGCGGTGCTGCACTAGGAAGAATGCGATGGACGAACAGGTACTGAAGGCGATGGCCCGCTGGCCCGACGTGCCGGCGGTGTTCGGATGGCTGCGCCTGGACCGGCGCGGCGGCTGGCACCTGATCGACCGCGGGCAACCCGGCTTCGACGAAGCCCGCGACGGCGCCGGCAGCCCGATCACGAGCCCGCCGATCCTCGACTTCATCCATCGCAACTACCAGGGCGACGAGCAGGGCCGCTGGTTCTGGCAGAACGGACCGCAGCGCGTCTTCGTCGATCTCGATGTGGCGCCGCTGGTTCTGCGCGTGTTCGGCGAGGACGGCCAGGCGCGGCTCGTCGCCCATACCGGGGAGGCGGCGGACACGGTCGACGCGGGCTGGATCGGGCCGCAAGGCGAGATCCTGCTCGCCACGTCGCTGGGCCCGGGCGTCGTCCACGATCTGGACCTCGGCGCCCTGCAACTCGACGATTCGCCGGATGGCGCCGTGAGCCTCACGATCTGCGGGCAGCGACTGGCCCTGGAGAAGGCCGCCGATCCGCCGGCGCAGCTCGGCTTCGTCGCGCGCCCGCGCTGACGGCGCACCTGCGCCCGGCTCGCGTGCCTGCCGGCGGCCTGCGCCCGCGACACGCTCGCACCTGCGCTCAGCGCCCTCCCATCTGCTTGCGATCCTGCTGCTCCTGCAGGTACTCGGCCTGCAGTTCTCGCAGCCGCGCATCGACCTGCGACCCGGTGTAGAAGTCGAGCGTACCGGCCTGGCGCGCCCGGCGTAACTGCTCGATCGCCGCCGGCAGGCCGCCGAGCAGCGCGAACTGCTCGGCGGCAGCGCGATGTGCACGCGCGTCGTCGCCGAGCCGGCTCCAGGCTTCGGCCTGCAAGCGGAACAGCTCCGGGTCGCCGCGCCGGGTGCGCAGCACCTCGGACAGGAAATCCGCCGCCTCGCGGTCGTCGCCTCGTGCGAGCAGCGCCCGGGCCTTCAACTGGATCAGCGCGGTACTGCCGGGGTTCGAGGCCAGCGCGGCGCTCGCGATCGCGAGCGCCCGCTCGGGCTTGCCGTCGTCGAGCTCGACCTGGGCGGCGAGCCGCTCGACGAACGGGTGCGCGCCGGTCAGCGCGCGCACTTCGTCCAGCGCCTTGCGCGCGCCCGCCGGATCGCGCTGCGCATGCCGGATCGCCGCGAGGCCGAACCAGCCGGCCGCCGCGTCGATGGTCCGGTCCCGCAACTGCCGCTCGAAGCGCGCCGCCGCCTGGCGCAGCGCAGTCGGATCCGTATCGGTCAGCGCACGCAGCCGCGCCTGGATCAGCCGGAATTCGATGCTGTCGGGACGTTGCCGATAGCGCGTCTCGCGCAGCCGGTTCTGGACGTCGGCGATCCGCTCCGAGGTGATCGGGTGCGAACGCAGGTAGTCCGGCGCGCCGGTTTCGTACATCCGGTTCGTCGACTGCAGCCGCGTCAGCAGTCCGACCATTCCGTTCGTGTCGAAGCCGGCGCCTTCGAGCATGTCGAGGCCCAGCCGGTCGGCCTCGCGCTCGGCGTCGCGCGAAAAGCCGAGCATCTGCTGCTGCGCGAAGGTGCCGCCGAGCGAAGCGACGCCGGCGGCCGCCTGCGGGTTCGAGCTGGCCGCCAGCGCAGCCAGCACCATCGTCGCCAGCATGATCACCGAGGTCTGGCCCTGCTGCGCGAGCATCCGCGCGATGTGCCGCTGCGTGACGTGCGCGATCTCGTGCGCGATCACCGACGCGAGCTCGGACTCGGACTGCGCAGCCACGATCAGCCCGCTGTGCACGCCGATGAAGCCGCCCGGCATCGCGAACGCGTTCAAGGTCGGATCGCTGACCAGGAACAGCTCGAGCGAATGCCCGCGCGCGGCCTCGGTAGCGGCTAGCCGGGCCGCGAACGCATTCAGCCAGTCGTTGGCTTCGGCGTCGTCGGCGACGGCGCGCTCGCGGCGCATCTCGCGAATGATCTGCTCGCCGATCCGGCGTTCGAGCGCCGGCGACAGCTCGTCGGCCGCCGCATCGCCCAGTCGCGGCAGGTTCGAGTACTGGGCCAGCGCGACCGGCTGGGCGAGCCCGAGCGCAGCCGCAAGCATCGCGGCCAGAAGTCGCGAAGCCGGACGGCACAGCTTGCCGACCGGCTCCAACCGTCGTGCACGAATCGATCGAACAGGCAACGAAGCGGATTCCTTGCGCAGCCGCGTAACGGGCCGACGCCGATTGCTATGATAGCTCCCGCCTGACGGGTCGCCTCATGAAACAGACACTTACGCACTTCGACAGCGCCGGCCGGGCGCAGATGGTCGACATCGCCGACAAGGCGATCACCCACCGGATCGCGATCGCACGCGGCACGATCCGGATGAAGCCCGAAACGCTCGCGCTGGTGCGCGAAGGCACGGCGAAGAAGGGCGACGTGATCGGCATCGCACGCATCGCCGCGATCCAGGGCGCCAAGCGCACGGCCGACCTGATCCCGCTCTGTCACCCGATCGCGCTCACTCGGATCGGCGTCGATTTCGAGCTCGACGAAGCCGGCACCGCAGTCCACTGCACGGCGACCGTTGAATGCGAAGGCCGTACCGGCGTCGAGATGGAGGCGCTGACCGCCGTCCAGGTCGGCTTGCTGACCGTCTACGACATGTGCAAGGCGGTCGACCGGGGAATGACGATCGGCGACGTGAGGCTCGTGCAGAAGCACGGCGGCAAGTCGGGGAGCTTCGTGGCCGACCCGGCCTGATCCGGCCGCCGCCGCTGCTCGACGGGGTCAACCCGCCCCGAACGTGAAGCGCGTACCGGTCGACGGACGCAGCACCTTGTCGCCCAGCACCTGCTGCGCCACGGCAATGAAGGGTTCGCCGCTGCAGTGCATCGGGATCAGCCAGTCGGGTGACAGCTCGGCGAGCGCTTCGGCCGTCTGCTTCAGGTAGTCGGGCTTGTGCGGGGCCAGATGGAAACCGCCCAGCACCGCGTGGACCTTCTGCTCGCCCGACACCTTCTGCGCGGTCCGGACCGAGTTGACGACGCCGCGGTGTCCGCAGGACGTCAGCACGACGAGCCCCTTGTCGCGCACGACGAAGGCCGTGGCCTGCTCGTGCTCGAAGTCGTCGGGCACGAAACCGGTCGCTTCGCGCTTGGCCTGCGGCATGCTCTCCGGCGCACAGCCGAGCCCACCGGACACGCCGACGCGCATGCGCGACGGCGCGAGCACGCGCTCGAAGGTCTCGGCCGGGATCCGGCCGGTCGTGAATGCGTGGCCGGCCACGACGCTCGGCTGCTCGGCGAACAGGATCTTCAGCCCCGCCTTGCGGATCGCTTCGCGGTCGAGCGCGCCGAACGAACCGGCGTTCTCGCCGATCCCGGCTTCGCGCGTGCAGAAGCACTCCTCGCCGCCGAGGTAGAGCGGCAGTTCGGGCTTGAGCTTTGCGCCGTGCGTTTCGAGAAAGCCGACGAGGCCGCCGAAGTGGTCGTAATGCCCGTGCGACAGCAGCAGTGCATCGAGCCCTGCCGGGTCGACGCCGAGCAGCGCGAGATTCCCGTTCAGCGTCTGCGGCGTGAATCCGAAGTCGATCAGCATCTGCCGCGTTTCGTCGCCGCGCGCCGATTCCAGGTGCAGGCACAGGCCCCATTCGTTCTGCAGCGCAAGCGGAGGCCCGTCCTGCGACAGCGAGATGCCGACTCGCTGGATCTTCACGTCGCCGACGGTCCGTGACGGCTCGAACGCATGGTGGTACGAGTCGGTGACGACCCGTACCGCCAGCCGGTCGACGACCGGCACTGCCTTGGCGTCGAGCGGCTGCGCGCTCGCAAGCCTGCCGGCGCCGGCAAGCCCGCCGAGAAGCGTCCAGGCCAGCGAGCCCGGCGCGGCGCGCAGCAGGCTTCGACGGGTCGGACTGCCGAGGTAGTCGCCACGGCGGTCGGGGAAGCGAAGCGAATCGGGCGAGTTCATCGGGGCCTCCTGGATGACGCCTCCCGCCTGGCGGCGGGACTGCTTCGGTTGCAACCCGACTACTGTGCCACCCGCCGCCCCGCGCCGCCAGCCGTCCGGGCCGCCTCGGTCGACCCGTCGGGGCAGCCTCGGTCGACCCGTCCGGGCAGCCTCAGTCGACGATCGCCGCGTAGACCATGTTGCGCAGCACGCTGCGGTACGGCACGCGATTCTTCGGCGATTGCATCATGAAGACGGCGAACAGTTCCTGCTTCGGATCGACCCAGAAATAGGTGCCGCCGGCGCCGCCCCAGTAGTACTCGCCGACGCTCGACGCGAACGGCGATTCGCCGGCCGCCGTGCGCACGCCGAAGCCGAGCCCGAATCCATAGCCGGCGCCGGGCAGGTACAGCTTGCCCTTGGATATCGACGCTCCGAGATGGTCGGAGGCCATGAAGGCGAGCGTGGCCGGGCTCAGCAGCCGCTTGCCGTCGAGTTCGCCGCCATTCAGAAGCGCCTGCGCGAAACGCGCGTAGTCCGGCGCGGTTCCGCTGAGGCCGCCCCCGCCCGATTCGAACCTGCTCTGGACGCGAGGATCGTAGAACGAGATTCCGGTGCCGATCGTGCGGTCGTCGGGAAACGCTTCGGCGATCCGTGAATGTTTCGAGGCATCCGCCACGTGGAAGCCGGTGTCGACCATTCCGAGCGGCCGGAACACGCGCTCTTCGAGCACGGCGCCGAGCGGCTTGCCTTCGATGACCTCGATGACGCGCCCGAGCACGTCGGTCGAATAGCTGTAGTCCCAGGTGGTGCCGGGGTGGAAGCCGAGCGGCATCGTGGCGATGCGATCGGCGAATCCGGCGTTGTCGAGATCGTCGTCGGAACCGATCCGGGCTTCGATGTAAGCGCGCTTGGCCGGCGAGTCGCCGAAGAAACCGTAGGTGAGGCCCGACGTATGGCGCATCAGGTCGTGGACCGTGATCGGCCGCCGGGCCGGCTCCATCTCGACCTTCGGGGCGCCGTCTGCCGGGTCGGCCTTCTCGACGGCGACCTTCATGTCCTTGAACGACGGGATGTGGGTCGAGACCGGCGATTCGAGCAACAGCCTGCCCTCCTCGACCAGCATCATCGCGGCCACGGTCACGATCGGTTTGGTCATCGAGTAGATGCGGAAGATCGAGTCCTTCGCCATCGGCGCACCCGATTCGGGGTCCTGGACGCCCACGGCTTCGTGGTAGACGACCTTGCCCTGGCGTGCGACCAGCAGCACCGCTCCGGGGATCTTCTTGCGCTCCACCTCCGATTCCAGCCACGTGCCGATCCGCGCCAGGCGCTCGGCGGACATGCCGACTTCCTCGGGCGAGGCCGTCGGCAGGTCTCTGGCCCAGGCCAGCGGCGCAGCCAGTGAGGCCGCAACGAACAGCATCGGGAACAGTCGCAACACACGCTTCGACTTCATGGATCTCCTCCGTTGATACGGCCTTCGAGGAGGCAGTCGGAGCCCGACAGCCTCCTGGTGCCGCGCGCCGAGACCGCGGCGCCTCGGCATCGTGCTGGCCGTGCACCAGTCTAGAGGCTGGTGCAATATGCGGACGGAACGTACCGATGAAACCGAAACCCGATCATCGCCTCGCCCGCGCGTTGCGCAGGCACCAGCTCGCCCGGATCAAGCACCAGCGGATCCGCGAGCGCGAAGCGCGCGAGGCGCGGCTCGGCGTTCCGCCAGGCAAGGCCGCCGGGCGCGAGCGCCGGGCCGGCCTGCTCGCCAACACCGCCACGCCCTGCAGCTGCTGGCTGTGCGGCAATCCGCGACGACTGTTCGGCGAACCCACGCTGCAGGAACGGCGCTGGCCCCGCGACGACGACGATCAGTAGCGGTGGAAGGATCCCGATTCGATCTGGGCCCGGCTGATCACGCCGTATACCTGGCTGCGCTCGGCCGAGCCGCCGTTCGAGACGGCCGCGACATCGACGCGGGCCCGGTCGAGCGTCGCGAGCGCTTCGCGCAGCGTGGCATGCGAATCGACGATCGCGAACGACGGAAGCGGATCCGGTAATGCAGCAGTCCGGGCCGCGACCGCCGGATCGGCTTTCGCGTCCCGGCCGTCCGCGCCCGCGAGCCAGACGTCCTGCGGCGACAGCACCCCGCGCAGCATCGCCCCGTCGACGATCAGCAGCCAGTCGGGCGCCCCCGCCAGCGCGCGCAGCACGGCATCGTCGTCGGCATCCGCGTCGAGCGCCACGAAGTTCCGGCTCATCACGGCTGCCACCCCGGTGCGCTCGAGTGCCTGTGCGACCGGGTCGAAGCGGAAGTCGAGGCCGCGCGAGCGCAGGATCGCAACGAACATCGGGTCCTGGCGGAACACGATCCGCACGACGAGCAGCGCCGTGATCACGGCGACCATGCCCGGCATCAGCGTGTTCGCGTTGCCCGTGAGCTCCAGGATCGCCATCAGCGCCGACAACGGCGCCTGCAGGCTGGCCCCCATCATCGCCACCATACCGAGCGCTGCGTAGAAGCCCGGCTCGGCGCTCGCTGCCGGCGCGATGCCGTGGCCGACGATCCCGAGCGCGCCGCCCGCCGTCGCACCCATGACGACCATCGGACCGATCAGCCCTCCCGGCAGGCCGAGCCCGCCGCAGGCGATCGTCGCGAACAGCTTCAGCACCGCGATCACGACGAGCGCCGACAGGCCGATGCTGCCGATCAGCGCAAGCTGCACGGTGTCGTAACCGAGGCCCATGATTTCGGGCGCGATCAGCGCACACAGGCCGCAGAACGCGCCCGCCGCGGTGGTTCGCAGCCACAGCGGCCAATGCCGGAAACGTTCGTCGAGGCGCCGCACGCCGTGCACGTAGGCCGCAGCCATGCAGCCGACGAGCACGCCGAGCAGCACGATCCACGGCAGCTCGAACTGCGAAACGAGCTGGAAGCCGGGCACCGCGAAGGCCGGGTCGTCTCCGTAGACGAGCCGGCTCAGCGAGGTCGACGCGAACGCGGCGAGAATCACCGGCGCGAAACCGAGCAGCGTGTACTCGAGCAGCACGACTTCCATCGCGAACACGACGCCGGCGATCGGCGTGTTGAACGACGCGGCGATCGCACCGGCCACGCCGCAGGCGACCAGCGTCCGGATGCTGTTGTTCGGCAGCCGCATCCACTGCCCGAGCAGGCTCGCGCTGGCCGCGCCGACGTGGATGACCGGCCCCTCGCGGCCGACCGAATGCCCGGAGACGATCGACAGCGCGCCGCCGAAGAACTGCATCGCCGCGTTGCGCCAGGGCATCCGCGCCCCGCTGGAAGCGAGCTGCGCCATCACGTGCACCGGACCGACCTGTCGCGCCCCGACCGACGCGGCCTGGAACATCACGCCGATCAGCAGCCCGCCGGCGGTCGGCAGCGCCAGCCGCCAGCGCCAGTCGAGCGCCTCGAAACGTTCGGCATGCGGCATCAGGCCGGCCCAGACGGGCACCGACTCGGTCAGCAGGCGGAACGCGACGATGACGGCACCGGTCGCAAGGCCGGCGACGATGCCGAGCATCGACAGCCCGAGCAACGCGTCCGCATGGGCCAGGTGGAACCGGAAGTCGTGGCGCGCCGCGCGCAGCGCGTCGCGCAGCCGCGCCAGCCCTCGCGATCGAGAGGCCATCGCGCGAACCGGCTCAGTCGCGAAACTCGGGCGACCAGTGCAGCAAGCGTCGCTCGAGCAGCGTGACGATCCCGACGAGCGCGATGCCGACTACCGACAGCAGCGTGACCGCGGCGAACATGTCGGTCGCGTTCAAGGTCGCCAGCGCCGTGATCATCAGGTAGCCCATGCCGGTCGTCGACCCGACGAACTCGGCGAGCACGACGCCGATCAGTGCGAAGCTGATCGCGTTCGGCAGCGAGGCGAAGGTCCAGGCCGCCGCCGTCGGCACGCGCACCCGCCACAGGATCTGCCGCGGCGACGCGCCCAGCGTCTGGCAGAACTCGACCAGCTCGCGCTCGACGCTGCGTCCGCCCTTGTAGGTATTGAAGAAGACGAGAAAGAAGACGACGAACCAGGAGGTCACGACCTTCGACGCCAGCCCGAGCCCGAAGAACATCGTGATCAGCGGCACGAACGCGATCCGCGGCATCGAGTTGAACGCGACGATGAACGGATTCAGCACGTCGGCCAGCGTGCGATTGCGGCTCAGCGCCATGCCGACGACGAAGCCGCTGCCGACGCCGACGACCAGCCCCCACATCGTCGCCTCGAGCGTCAGCCACAGATGCGGCCAGACCGATTGCGGACCCGGCTGCAGCCATTCCCACAGCCGGATGGCGACGCGCGACGGCTGGCTGATGAAGAACGGGTCGAAGGCCGTGTTCTCGACGAACCACGGGATGCGCGTCAGCAACTCCCAGGCGCCGAGCAGCGCGGCCAGGATCCCGATCTGCCAGCCGGTGATGCGGATCCGGCGCCGGCTCGCTGCGCGGCGTTCGGCAGCCAGGTAGGCGTCGTGGCTGCCCGGCGTCATCAGGCGGCCGCGCGGAACTGCTGTCCCAGCACGCTCCAGATCCGCCTGAAATGCGCAAGGAAGCGTTCGCTCTCGCGAAGCGTGAACACGTCGCGCGGATGCGGGATGTCGATCCGTTCGTCGAGCAGCACGCGGCTCGGCGGCGACGACAGCACGACGACGCGGTCCGACAGCGTGATCGCCTCGTCGAGGTCGTGCGTGACCATCACGACGGTCTGCCCGAGCTTGCGCCAGATCTCCATCAGCTCGCGGTGCAGATGCGTCTTCGTGTGCGTGTCGAGCGCACCGAAAGGCTCGTCGAGCAGCAGGATGCGCGGCTCGACGGCGAGGCTCATCAGCAGCGCGACGCGCCGGCGCATGCCGCCCGACAACTGGTGCGGGTAGGCGTCGGCGAAGGCGCTCAGGTGGCCGAGCTCGAGCAGCTCGTCGATGCGCGCCCGGATCCGGTCCTCGGGCCAGGACTGGAAGCGCAGCCCGAGCGCGACGTTGCGACGCACCGTGTACCAGGGCAGCAGCGTGTCCTTCTGGAAGATGTAGCCGAGCGCCGGCGGCACCCGGCCGGCGACGACGCGCTTGCCGTCGACCTCGATGCTGCCCGAGCTCGGCGGCAGGAAGCCGGCGATCATGTTCAGAAGCGTGCTCTTTCCGCAGCCGGAAGGACCGACGATCGAAACGAACTCGCCGGCGGCGATCGACAGCGACACCGAGCCGACGGCCGGGACGCTGCCGCTGCGCGACTCGTAGGTCTTGCCGACTCCGCGCAGCTCGATCATCGCCGGCTCAGGCCTTGCCGCGCGCCTTGCGCACGAAGCTCATGTCGGCGCAGCGCGAGTAGGGCACCGTCTTCATCTGCTCGTTCGAGAACTGGCGACCTTCGCCCATGATTTCGGCCATCCGGCCGTAGGCCTCCTCGGTGATCACGTTGTCCTCGAGCCAGACCGTTTCCTTGTACAGCGCGATCGCCTTCAGCACCGAATCCTTCGACAGCGCGCTCATGTAGTCGCCGTGCACGAGTTCGGTGATCTGCTCGGGCGAGCTCTCGTTGATCAGGTCCTGCGCCTTGACCAGGCCGCTGACGAAGGCCTGGACGAACTCCGGTCGTTTGTCGATCGTCTCGCGCAGCGTGTAGGCGGCGATACCGGGGACGTCGCCGCCGATGAATTCGTTCCAGACGGCGTCCTGCGAGGCATCGAAGATCGGCACGCCCCAGCCTTCGAGGACCGCCTGCTCCATCATCGACGCGGTGGCCATCGTGGCGGCGACCGACCCGGTCTTCAGCGCGCCGAGCATCGTCGCCAGGTCGCCGAGCGGTCGGATGTCGACCCGATCGGCGATGCCGGCACGCTGCATCAGGTAGACGGCCATCAGGGCCGTGACCGAACCCGGCTGCGTCGCGCCGACACGCTGCCCGGCCAGGTCCTTCAGCGAGCGAAACTTGCCGCTGTCGAAGTCCTCCTTGCGCACCAGCACGTTCGCATAGGTCATCCGGCGATCGAAGCCGAAGACCAGCACCGCGGGCTTGCCGGCGATCGTCAGCGCCGGCGCCGCGGTGGCGGCCGTGGCGCCGAACTGGATCTGGCCGGCCGCGAGCATCTGGTTCGTGCGCGGCCCGCTCTGCGAGTTCAGGTACTCGACCTCGAGGCCGGCCTCGCCGAAGTAGCCCTGCTTCAACGCGACGTAGCCGGCGGTGAAGATCGGATCGATGCTGCCCTGGCCGTAGACGGCCTTGCCCAGGCGCGGCTGCGCGCCTGCTGCCGAGGCGCCGAGCAGGCTCGCGCCGGCCAGCGTCGTGCGCGTCAGCGTGGCTCCCGCCACGGCGCCGCCGGCCCCGAGCAAGCGGCGACGGACGGCGAAATTCGAAGTGCGTTGCGTTCCCTTCATCTGCGTCGAACCTCCCTCCTGGTATGGGCGAACGTGCCCGCAACGTTAGCAGCCTCGCGCCCGAGCCGGCGCGTACGCGTCACGAAACCCGAAACGTCCGGCGACAGGGCCCGCCCGGCCCCACGGGGACGCTACCCGAGCAGCAGCGAATCGTCGGACAGCTGTTCGCCGCGCACGCGCTCGAACATCGCCAGCAGATCCGGCACGTCGAGCCCCTTGCGCTCGTCGCCGGA
>JAAZBL010000210.1 GCA_012513825.1 Limnobacter sp.
CGATGCTCGCGACGTCGGTTCCGGCCGGGACTGCCCAGGCGCGCCAGCGCCTGCTTGCGCAGCGACGCGTCCGCGTTCGAGCCCGGAGCGGATCGCCTCGCGCAACGCCGCAGCGTCGCTGGTCGTCAGCGGCCAGGGTACGGGCTCGGGCACCGGGCCCGGGCGCTTCTGCTCCTTGTGAAGCCGGCGCCGCTCGTCGGTGTCGCGGTTGTAGCGCTCGATCGTCGTCGTGCTCCGGATGGCCTCGGCGATACCGCGCAGATCGCGAGCGCCGACGCGTTCGAGCAGTCCTCGCTGCCTGTCGTCGAGGTGCAGCGCTGCAACGGCGGCGTCGAACGCCAGGTTGGCCGGATCGCCTGCCGGCAGCCGGGCCCAGGCCTCGAGCAGCAGGTCGACGACGGCGGCATCGAAGCCGAACGCCTTGTCGCGCGGCTGCCGCAGGCGGTTCGACAACAGCGCGGCCAGGCGATTCTCGAGCAGGTTCCAGCGCGTCATCGCTTCGTAGGCGCGCTCGCGCGTCGTCTTGCGCGCGGAGCTGGCCGTGGACGTGACCCCGCCGATGTCGAAGTCGGCGCGGTCGACCTCGATGCGAAGCAGCGGACCGAGCTGCGCATTGCTGCCGCTGACTGCGAGCACGCCGTTCGCTGAGGAAAACGCGAAGCAGGTGTCGAGGAAGCGCTCCTCGCCGATCAGAATGCCGCGTTCGAGCGGAGAGCGCGCCACTGCGCGTTCGTATTCGTCACGCAGCGTTTCCAGCCAGAGCTCGAGATGCATCTTGTAGTTGACACTGGCGTTCCTGACCGAGCCCGGGAAAGGCAGCGGTGTCGGGGAAACGACATCGGCGATCATCACGAAGCCGGCCACCGAGAAGTTCCGCAGTACGGGTCGGGTGAAGTCGTCCGGCGTCGGCAGTGCACCGATCAGGTCGACGTCGAATTCTTCGAGCGGCGTCCCCGGCGGGTAGACGCGATCGAGATAGTTCAGCACGCGCCCGATGTGCTGCTGCAGGTTGAAGGGTTCGGTGAACTCGAGCGGGCCCGGCGGCACGTCGAGCACACAGACGCGACGCAGTCGTGCGTTCACGCAGAAGTCCTCGCCCCGCGGCACGATGACGACCGTCGTGAACTCCTGGATACCTTCGATGCCCGCAGATCGGCGCGCCAGCAACTGGCTGAACCACAGGTTGGGATCCGACGGGTCCACCGAGAGCAGGGTCATCGGCTGTGGCGACAGCGAGAAGCGCAGGTGCGGCGTGCCGACGTACTTCGCACTCAACAGCGTCAGGATGTTTTCGACACGCGTGTGGTGGCTCACCAGCTCGCGCCGCTCCTCGGACGCTTCGCGCGTCGTCTGGTCGATCGCCTGCGCTCCCTCGCGGCGGCCGGCGATATCGGTCGTCGTGGTACGTACGGAGCCGCTCGCTCCGAGGCTGACCGGGCCGATCGGAACGCCGGCGCCGACGCTCAGGCTCGCCGACGTCGTGCTCGAGTGCGTCTTCGACGACTCGTACATCTGGCTGCGGCTCTTGCCCATCGTCTGGCCTTCCGACTCGCCCTCGAAGACGTCGACGCCCACGACGCCGGTCTGCAAGCTACGGCGGTTCAGCGGCGCGGCGGCGTGGAAATAAGGGCGAATCGTGCCGAGCTCGCCGCTGGCCTTGCGCACTTTCAGGTCGAGCTGCAAATGGAAACAGGGGACGCCGGCGCCGAGCGCCCCGCCCGATCCGGGCGGCGTCCCCGGCGGGAATGCCGCAGGAGACACCGACACGGTGAACTTCAGGAAGACGAGGCGCTCGTCCGGTTCGATGCCCTCGGGCAGCTCCTCTGCGGCCGGTTCGAAGAAGAACAGCGAGATCGCGGTCTCGTCGGGCTCGCCGGCGACCAGCGGCTGCGTCGTCGCAGCAAGCTTCCACGGGATCTCCAGCGGCGGCAACCCGGTCTGTTCGTCGGCCATGGCGTGTCCTTCCCGATGCCGGCAGGCGGGGAACGCAGCCTCGGCAGCGATTCCGAGCGGGCGGCGCGTGCGACGTGGAACGTGATCTTCGGTACTGTAATGCAACCAAGCTCGGGCGACGAGCCCAAGCCTGGGCTTTCATCATGAGCCGGACCCTGCGCGCTCAGCCCACTGGGCGTCACGTTTCCCATGCTCGACGGGCTTGTGTTCGCGCCACCAGACGAGCAGCGCACCGAAGTCGCCGCCGAACGCCATGCGCTGGAAGCGTTCGGTCGCAAGGCTGCACCCCATCGCATCGAGCGGAGCCATCAGCCGGGTCGTGGCCGCATAGTCGCAGTCCCAGAACTGGCGCTCCAGTTCGGTCACGTCGTCGGTGTCGGGCAGCGGCCGAGCCACCTGAGAAGGGGCGTCTTCGGTACCGATGCCCTGCGCCTGCGCGACCGTGGTTACGCAGGCAGCTGCGGACAGCATCGAGATCGCGACGCGGGCGGCGAGCCTGTCGGGCCGGGAACACGTTCGACCGGAAGCGGTGCGTTTCATCTCGATGCTCCTTCAACGGGCAATGCCCGCAGTGCACAGTGGAGCAGCGAGACGGCGAGCGCATCCCAAGGCAGGAGGAGGATGCGATCGGAGAGCCGATCAATCGAGCTTGACGCCTGCGGCGCGAATCGCCTCACCCCACTTCGCGTTCATCTGCTCGACGGCCCTTGCGTGCTCCTGTGGCGACGTGGCGATGATCTCGTTCGCGTTGTCGGTATAGAGCTTCACCACTTCGGGCTGTTTCAGCGCCCGGGCGAGCGCTGCGTTCAGCTTGTCGACGACGTCCGGCGGCATGGCCGGCGGCCCGAAGAACTGCATACCGCCAGCGATATAGAGGTCCGGATACCCCGCTTCGGCGATCGTCGGCACGTCCGGAATCTGCGGATATCGCTTCGCGTCGATGACCGCCAAGGCTTTCGCCTTGCCCGTCTGCACGGCGGCGAACGCGGTCGTCGGGCCGTCGAACAGAAAATCGATCTCGCCCGACATCAGGGCGAGCGATGCCGGGCCCGAGCCCTTGTACGGCACGTGGATGGCGTCGATACCAGCGGAGCGTTCGAGCATCTCGCCTTGCAGGTGTGACGTCGATCCGAGCGCGAAGGACCCGTAGGTGAGCTTGCCTGGATTGGCCTTCGCATGGTCGACCAGTTCCTTGACCGTGTCGTACGGCGCGCTGGCCGGAGCGATCAGGACGGTGGCCGAGCGCGACGCGAACATGATCGGCGTCAGCGCCTTGGGATCGTAGGGCAGCTTGTCGAACAGGAAGGGATTCTGCGAGACCGTCACCGAGATCGTGTAGAGCATCGTATGCCCATCGGGTGGCGACTTGATGACCTCCTGCGCGCCGATGATCGTCGCCGCGCCCGGTTTGTTCTCGACGATGACCGGCACGCCGAGATCGGCAGACAGGTGCGGCACCAGCGCGCGCGCCTGGATGTCCGTCTGCCCGCCAGCGGCGAAGGGGACGACGATGCGGATAGGTTTGTCAGGCACCGGGAAGGCTTGCGCCTGCGCGATGGCTGCCCCGGCATGGGTTCCGAGCGTCAGTGCACCGAACGCCAGCGCACCGATCCGTGCGGCGAGTCGTCCCGTCATTGCTTCCCTCCGTTGGCTGGCCCCCGCCCCCGGAACCATCATGATCCTGCCGGGGCGGTCCGTCGAGTCCGTTTCGACTGCGTCGGCCTGGCGAAAACTGCGAGGAAACCGTATGCCCGTCGCGGCAGCGAGGCGCCGTATCGGAAACGTCAGTCGATCGGCGGCGCCGCCCTGAGTACCTCTTCCACCGTCGTCGCCCCTGCCGCGATCTTCTGCGCTCCCGCCAACCGCAAGGGCCTGAGTCCACCCTTCATCGCGTGGCGCCGGATCGCATCCAGATCCGGCTTCTCGGTCATCAATGCGCGCAGCCCCTCGTCGAGCGTCAACAGCTCGTAGAGTCCGGTGCGCCCGCGATAGCCGGTCATCCGGCAGTCGAGGCAGCCGACCGGACGCCAGCCGCGCGCCGGGCGTGCGGCGCGGAACGGGCGGATCAGCGCGGACCAGTCGTCGTCCGGCACGGGGTCTCCGGCGGCCTTGCACTTGTCGCACAGCGTGCGCACGAGGCGCTGCGCCATCACGCCGAGCAGCGTCGACTTCAGTAAGAACGGGGCGACGCCGAGGTCGAGCAGCCGCGTGATCGCCGACGGCGCGTCGTTCGTGTGCAGCGTGGACAGCACCAGATGGCCGGTCAGCGCGGCCTGCACGGCCATCTCGGCGGTCTCGAGATCGCGGATCTCGCCGACCATGATGATGTCGGGATCCTGGCGCATCAGCGCACGTACGCCTTCGGCGAATCCCAGTTCGAGCCCCTGCTGGACCTGCATCTGGTTGAACGCCGGCTCGATCATCTCGATCGGGTCTTCGACCGTGCAGACGTTGACCTCTTCGGTAGCCAACTGCTTGAGCGTCGTATACAGCGTCGTCGTCTTGCCCGAGCCGGTCGGGCCGGTGACCAGCACGATGCCGTTGGGCCGCGAGGTCATCGCGTCCCAGCGCCGCCGCTCGTCGTCGGAGAAGCCGAGCTCGGCGAAATCGCGCACCAGGACCTCCGGGTCGAAGATCCGCATCACGAGCTTCTCGCCGAACGCGGTCGGCATCGTCGCAAGGCGCAGTTCGATCTCGCGGCCGTCGGCGGTACGCGTCTTCACGCGCCCGTCCTGCGGTCGGCGCTTCTCGACGACGTCCATGCGGCCGAGCAGCTTGATCCGGCTCGTCATCGCGGCGAGCACCGAGGCCGGCACCTGGTAGACGTTGTGCAGCACGCCGTCGATGCGGAAGCGGATCGCGCCGGTGTCGCGCCGCGGTTCCAGGTGGATGTCGCTGGCGCGCTGCTCGAACGCGTACTGCCAGAGCCAGTCCACGATCGTGACGACGTGGCGATCGTTCGCGTCGACATTGCGCCCCGAGCGGCCGAGCTCGACCAGTTGCTCGAAGTTGTTCTGTGCGACCGCACCGCCCTTCTTCTGCGCGTCGCGCACCGTGCGCGCGAGCGTAAAGAACTCGACGATGTAGCGTTCGAGCTCGCGCGGATTCGCGATGACCAGCCGGATCTCGCGGCGCAGCAGCGCGGCCAGTTCGTCGAGCCAGTCGATGGCCCAGGGCTCGGCCGTCGCGATCGTCACCTCGCCGCTCTTCACGTCGATCGGCAGGATCCGGAATCGGGTCGCGTACTGGCTCGACATCACTTCGGCGATCCGTGACAGGTCGACCTTCAGCGGGTCGATGCGCACGTACGGGAACCCGGCCTTGGCCGCGAACCACGAGCTGAGCGCATCGAGCTCGAGAAGCCGGCCGGTCGCCGGCGAGCGCAGCCTGCGCTGCGCGAGCGCGACGAGCGCGTGCTGGTCGCCTCTCGACAGGTTCGCGTAGCGGCCGATTTCGGCTGCGTCCTCGGCCGAAACGAGCCCGTCGGCGAGCAGCGCCGGGAGCAGGTCCTCGAGCGTCACCCGGCAACCGGGGCGCGGCGTCAGCGTGCCGGGCCCATGAACGGACGAAGTGATGTCGTCGACGGCAGGCGGGCTGGCGGGCATCGCCTCACACTACCAACGCAAGCGGTCCTTTTCCCGCCTCTTCGGACGAACGGCCGGCTGCGTCGTCCAGAAGCGCGCATGCCCAGCCGAGCGCCGGCAGCCGCCAGCGCCGTTCCACGTCCGCGCCCCGGGCACGCAGGCGCGCTGCGCCGACTTCGAGCCGCGGACCGGTGAACGCCAGCGCGACGACGTTGCCTGCCCGCACCGGCGGCAACGCGAGCACGCGGCCGTCGAAGGCGCGCGCGATCCGGTCCAGGTTCTTCCGGTACGACCGATGCTCGCCGAACAGGTTCACGACCAGCACGCCGGCGGCTGGGTCGAGCGCGGCGCGGCAGTCGCGATAGAAGGCCAGGCTGTCGCAGACCGGCCCGCGCGACTCGGCGTCGTAGAGGTCCGCCTGGATCACGCCCCAGCGGCCGGCGGCATCGGGCGCGGCGACGAAGCGGGCAGCGTCTTCGTGATGGACCGTCAGCCGCGCATCGTCGGGCGGCAGCGCGAACTGCGTGCGTACGACGCGAATCACGCTTTCCGAAAGTTCGACGACGTCGACGGCCGTGCGCGGCAGGTAGCGCCAGCACCACCGAGTCAGCGCCCCGGCGCCCAGGCCGAGCTGCAGGATCCGCTTCGGCGGGTCGAGGAACAGCAGCCAAGCCATCATCTGCGCGACGTAGTCGATCTCGATGTGCCAGGGGCGCCCGATCGCCATCGCGCCCTGCACCCATTCCGAGCCGAAATGCAGATAGCGCACGCCATCCTGCTCGGACAGCGTGATCGGCGGATCCGCCACGGTGCGCGCAGCACGCGGGCCGGCGCCTTTCGCGGAACCGGCGACGCCGCGGCGGCCCTTGCGGTCGCGGCAATTTCCAGTGACCGCAAGCGCCGCCCCCGACCCGCCCGTAGCGCGTCGCCCGCTCACAGGAACGGCGCCAGCGCCCGGCGCCAGTCGTCGCGCTTCGCGGCAGCCGGCAGCGCAGCGAACGCGGGGCTGGTCGAAGGCAGCACCCGCGTGTCGTAGCCGCGCGCCGCGAACTCCGGCGCGTGACGGCCGGCGAGCCGGCCGTTGAAGACCACGCGTTCGAGCCGCGGCGCAAGCGCCCGCAAAACGGCGAAATCGTTGGGCCGCGCGTCGCGGATCGAGCTGTCGAGACTGCCGGCGCGCCGGCACGCCGACAGCACGTCCCAGATCGCAAGCCGGCGCGCGCGCACGATCTCGTAGCGACGCTCGAAAGGAAGCTCGGCCAGCGACTCGCCGAGCAGCTCGCCGAGGATCGGCCAGAACAGGTTGCGCGGATGTGCGTAGTAGTGGCCGGCCGCGAGCGAGGCTTCGCCGGGGAAACTGCCAAGGATCAGCAGGCGCGCATCGGAAGCGATCACCGGAGGAAAACCGAGCTTCTCGATCGCCTTGCGCTCCACGCTCGACGGCCCGCGACCCACGCTCAGTCTGCCCGCCCGATCGACAGCAGCATCCGGTTCAGCCGCTGGACGAAGCCGGCCGGATCGTCGAGCTGTCCGCCTTCGGCCAGTTGCGCCTGGTCCAGCAGCAGTCGCGACCAGTCATCGACGCGCGTGGCATCGTCGCCCCCGAGATCGGCCTGCAGGCGCGCGACCAGCGGATGCTCGGGATTGATCTCGAGGATCGGCTTGCGCTGCGGCCCCTGCTGGCCGACCTGCTTGAGCAGGCGCTCCAGATGTCCGCTGATGTCGCCCTCGTCGGAAACCAGGCACGAGGCCGAGTCGGTCAGGCGGTGCGTGACCCGAACCTCCTTGACCGCGTCGCCCAGCGAGGCCTTGATCCGCTCGGTCAGTTCGCGGAATTTCTCGCTGGCCTCCTTCGCCTGCGCCCTCTCGGCTTCGTCTTCGAGCTTGCCGAGGTCGAGTCCGCCGCGGGCCACCGAGGCCAGTTCGCGGCCGTCGAAGCTGTCGAGGAAACCGAGCATCCATTCGTCGACGCGGTCGGTCAGCAGCAGCACTTCGACGCCCTTGCGGCGGAAGACCTCGAGGTGCGGGCTGCTGCGTGCGGCCTGCAGCGTGTCGGCGGTCAGGTAGTAGATCTTCTCCTGGCCCTCCTTCATCCGCGCCACGTAGTCGGCCAGCGACACCGTCTGTGCATCGCCTTCGGACTGCGTGCTGGTGAATCGCAGCAGCTTCGCCAGCCGATCTCGGTTGCCGAAGTCCTCGCCGAGGCCTTCCTTGAGCACCTGGCCGAACTCGCTCCAGAAGCCGGCGTACTTGTCGGGCTGGTTCTCGGCGAGATCCTCGAGCATCGTCAGCACGCGACGCGTGCAGCCTTCGCGGATCGCCTTGACGTCGCGGCTTTCCTGCAGGATCTCGCGCGAAACGTTCAGCGGCAGATCGTTCGAATCGACGATCCCGCGCACGAAGCGCAGGTAGACCGGCAGCAGCTGCTCGGCGTCGTCCATGATGAACACGCGACGCACGTAGAGCTTCAGGCCGTGGCGGTTCGTGCGGTCGCCGATGTCGAACGGCGCCTTCGACGGGATGTACAGCAGCTGCGTGTACTCGGTGCGGCCCTCGACCCGGTTGTGGGTCCACGCGAGCGGCTCGCCGCCGTCGTGCGACAGGTGCGTGTAGAAGCTCTTGTACTGGTCGTCGCTGATCTCGGACTTCGGGCGCGCCCACAGCGCGCTGGCCTGGTTGACCGTTTCCCACTCGTCGAGCCGGCGCTGCTCGCCCTTGTCCTTGTCCCATTCCTCCTTTCGCATCTCGATCGGCAGCGAGATGTGGTCGGAGTACTTGGTAACGATCGACTTCAGGCGCCAGCCGGACAGCAGCTCGCTGAAGCTGTCGGCGTCGGCTTCGTCGGGCCGCAGGTGCAGGATCACTTCGGTGCCGCGGCCCGCCTTCTCGACCTGCTCGACCGTGAACTCGCCGCTGCCGTCGGACTCCCAGCGCACCCCCTGGTCGGCAGGCAGGCCGGCACGACGCGAGACGACCGTGACCTTGTCGGCCACGATGAACGAAGAGTAGAAGCCGACCCCGAACTGCCCGATCAGCTGGGCGTCGCGGGCCTCGTCGCCCGAGAGCTGGCCGAAGAACTCGCGCGTGCCGGACTTCGCGATCGTGCCGAGATGCTCGATCGCCTCGTCGCGCGTCAGGCCGATGCCGTTGTCGGAGACCGTGATCGTGCGCGCATCCTTGTCGAAGTCGACGCGGATCTTCAGTTCGCTGTCGCTCTCGTACAGCTCGGGCTGGTTCAGCGCCTCGTAGCGCAGCTTGTCGCAGGCGTCGGAAGCGTTGGATATCAGCTCGCGCAGGAAGATCTCGCGATTGCTGTACAGGGAATGGATCATCAGCTGCAGCAGCTGGCGCACTTCCGTCTGGAAGCCGAGGGTTTCCTTTGTCGGAGCCATCATCTGTCGGTGGTGAAGGGTAAAATCGGGAGCTTGCCGCGCGAATCCGCCTCCGGTGCGGGCCGCAGGTGCGCGGGCCGCACGGCAACAGCCCCATATCGGGGCTCCGGCCATCAATTCAAGTCCAGCCTCAGTTTCAGGCCGTGGTGCGACGCCACGAAACCGAGTCGCTCGTAGAAACGCAGGGCATCGGGTCTCGAACGGTCGGTCGTCAACTGGACCAGCACGCAGCCGCGCTCGCGCGCTCGCCGGATCGCCCGTTCGAACAGGCTCCGGCCGACCCCCTGCGAGCGCATCGGCGCGGCCACGCGCACCGCCTCGATCAGCGCACGCCAACCGCCCTGGTAGGTCATTCCGGGGATGAAGGTCAGCTGCAGCACGCCGACGACGGCGCCGTCCGAGACCGCAACCAGCAGTTCGTTGTTCGGGTCGCGCGCGATCGCGTCGAATGCGGCGCGATATCCGGGCGGCAGCGGCGACTCCAGGCGCTCGCGCGCGGCGCCCAGCGGATCGTCGGCAAGCAGCCCGACGATCGCCGGGAGGTCGGCGGCCTCGGCCAGGCGGAACGAGACTTCGGACGTGTTCATGGGTCTGACGGCCGGCATGAAGAAAATCGCGATGATAGCGGCCCGGTCGCAGCGGCCGCGCCGTTTCGAAGCAGCGCGGGCCCCGCTGGCGCCGTTCGGCCCGACGGCTATCATCGTCGGATAACGCCGAAACGAGAGGGAAGACATCCGATGAGCCGCCGCACACCCGACAGCCTGCGCAGCGCCCGCTGGTTCGCTCCCGACGACCTGCGCTCCTTCGGCCACCGCTCGCGGCTGATGCAGATGGGCTACGGCCCCGCCGACTGGAAGGACAAGCCGGTCATCGCGATCGTCAACACCTGGAGCGACATCAACCAGTGCCACTCGCACCTGCGCGAGCGCGTCGAGGACGTCAAGCGGGGCGTGCTGCAGGCCGGCGGGCTGCCGCTCGAACTGCCGGCGATGTCGCTGTCGGAACCGATCGTGAAGCCGTCGACGATGCTCTACCGCAACCTGCTGGCGATGGAGACCGAGGAGCTGCTGCGCAGCCATCCGGTCGACGGCGCCGTGCTGATGGGCGGCTGCGACAAGACCACGCCGGCCCTGCTGATGGGCGCTTTTTCGATGGGCCTGCCCTGCATCTTCCTGCCCGCCGGCCCGATGCTGCGCGGCAACTGGAAGGGCAAGGTGCTCGGTTCCGGCTCCGACGCCTGGAAATACTGGGACGAACGCCGCGCCGGCAACATCGGCGAGCGCGAATGGATCGAGCTCGAAGCCGGCATCGCGCGCAGCCACGGCACCTGCATGACGATGGGCACGGCGGCCACGATGATGGGCATCGCCGAAGCGATCGGCATGACGCTGCCCGGCGCCTCGTCGATTCCGGCCGCCGATGCCGGCCATCCGCGCATGAGCGCCGACTGCGGCCGCCGGATCGTCGAGATGGTCTGGGAGGACCTCACGCCGGCCAGGCTGCTCGATCGCGCGAGCTTCGAGAACGGGATCGCGGTCGCGATGGCGATGGGCTGTTCGACGAACGCGATCATCCACCTGGTCGCGATGTCGCGCCGGGCCGGCCACCCGATCGGGCTCGACGACTTCGACGCCGCAAGCCGCGAGTTGCCGGTGATCGCGAACATCCGGCCGAGCGGCGACCGCTACCTGATGGAGGACTTCTACTACGCCGGCGGCCTGCCCGCGCTGATGAATCGGATCGCCGGGCATCTGCAGCTCGACGCCCGGACCGTCAACGGACGCACGCTGGGCGAGAACATCGCCGACGCCGAAGTCCACGACGAAGACGTGATCCGCTCGCCGGAGAACGCGATCTACGCCGAAGGTGCGCTCGCCGTGCTGCGCGGCAACCTGGCGCCCGACGGCGTCGTGATCAAGCCGAGCGCGTGTGCGCCGCGGCTGCTCCGGCACACCGGCCCGGCGCTGGTCTTCGACGACTACCCGGCGATGAAGGCGGCGATCGACGATCCCGATCTCGACGTGACCCCCGACCATATCCTCGTGCTGCGCAACGCCGGCCCGCAGGGCGGTCCGGGCATGCCCGAGTGGGGGATGCTTCCGATCCCGACGAAGCTCGTCAAGCAGGGCGTGCGCGACATGCTGCGCCTGAGCGACGCGCGAATGAGCGGCACCAGCTATGGCGCCTGCATGCTCCACTGCGCGCCCGAGGCCTGGATCGGCGGTCCGCTGGCGCTGCTGCGCACCGGCGACATGATCAGCGTCGACGTTCCGGCACGCCGGATCCACCTGGAGGTCGACGACGACGAACTCGCTCGCCGCCGCGCTGCCTGGACGCCGCCGCCGCCACGTTACGAGCGCGGCTACGGCTGGATGTTCAACCGCCACATCCTGCAGGCCGACCAGGGCTGCGATTTCGACTTCCTCGAAACGGCGTTCGGCGCCCCGGTGCCGGAGCCGGACATCTTCTGAGGGCCCGCGCCATGAGCGAAAACCCGCACGAACTCTGGGATCCGCGCTCCCCGGAGGTTCTCGCCGACCAGATCGCCGCCTACGACGAGATGCGTGCGCGCTGTCCGATCGCGCACAGCGAATTCCTCGGCTGGTCGGTATTCCGGCACGCCGACGTGCTTCGCATCCTGCACGACCACCAGAGCTTCTCGAACGCGGTTTCGGTTCATCTGAACGTGCCGAACGGCATGGATCCGCCCGAGCACACGCGCTATCGCGAGATAGTCGACCGCTACTTCACGCCGGCGATCATCGATGCCTTCGAGCCGGAATGCCGCGCGATCGCGCGCGAACTGGTCGCCGGCCTGCCCACCGGCGAGCTGGTCCGGATGATGTCGGAGTTCGCCGAGGTCTTCGCGCTGCGCGTGCAATGCGCGTTCATGGGTTGGCCGGCCTCGCTGCACGAGCCGCTGCGCGACTGGACGAAGAAGAACCGCGAGGCCACGCTTGCGCGCGATCGGGTCGCGATGGACGCGATCGCATTGCAGTTCGACGGCTACATTTCGGCGCTGCTCGACGAGCGCCGCGCTGCCGCCGAGCAGGCGCCCGACGACCTGACCACCTCGCTGCTGCGCGAGCGCATCGAAGGCCGACCGCTGAGCGACGAGGAAATCGTCTCGATCGTGCGCAACTGGACCGTCGGCGAGCTCGGCACCATCGCGGCTTCGGTCGGCATCGTCGCCCACTACCTGGCGTCGAATCCGAAGGTCCAGCAGCGACTGCGCGACGACCGGGCGCTGCTCCCGGCGGCCATCGACGAAATCCTGCGCATGCACGCGCCGCTGATTTCGAACCGCCGCGTCACGACCTGCGAGGTCCAGGTCGGCGGACGCCGACTGCCGGCCGGCGAGCGCCTGACCGTGTTGTGGGCGTCGGCCAATCGCGACGAGGAAGTCTTCGGCGACCCCGACGAGTTCCGGCTCGATCGCAGGCCCGAAGACAACCTGCTGTACGGGGCCGGCGTTCACGTGTGTCCAGGTGCGCCGCTCGCGCGCCTCGAGCTCCGCGTGCTGTTCGAGGAACTGCTCGACGGCACGACCCGGCTCGATCCGGTTCCGGGGCAGGACGCGGTACGCGCCGTGTATCCGGGAAGCGGATTCGCACAGCTTCCGCTGCTCGTCTTCTAGGACGCGGTCCGACAGCCTCCCGGGGCCGACCATCCTTCGCGCCGAGCCCGCCGGTCGCTGCGGAATCCGCGGCGCCGCCGCGCTTTCCGGTCTGCTACGCTCGGCCGATCATGGCTTCCTCTCCCGCCGCGGCGACCGGCACCCGCACCGCGATGTCCCCATCGCTGGTCGTGCTCGCGCTGTCGCTGCTGCTCGGCATCCAGCCGATCACCACCGATCTCTATCTGCCGGCGCTGCCGGCGCTGACCGCGGACCTCGACGCGCCGGTTTCGAGCGCACAGCTCACGCTCACCGCGCTGCTGCTGGCATTCGGCGTGTCCCAGATGGTCTGGGGACCGCTGTCCGATCGCTTCGGCCGGCGCCCGATCCTGCTCGCCGGCCTTGCAGCGTACGTGCTGGCCGCGATCGGCAGTTCGATGGCGGGCTCGATGGCGCTGCTGGTGGCCTGGCGCGCCGTGCAAGGCGCTGCGATGGGCGCGGCGGTGATGTGCGCGCGTGCGATCGTCCGCGATCTCTACACGCCCGAGCAGGGGGCGCGGGCGATGTCCAGGGGGCTGAGCGGCCTGGGCGTGCTCGCTTGCCTGTCGACACCGGTCGGCGGTGCGATCGCCGACGCCTTCGGGTGGCGCGCCGCGCTCGCCGGCCCGGCGATCTTCGGCGCGGCGACGCTGGCGGTGATCGCGCTGCGCTTCGAAGAGACGCTCGCGCTGAAGAACGCGCGAGCGCTCGAGCCCGGCACGCTGGTGCGGACTTGGACCGAAATCCTGCGCAACCCGGCCTTCCTCGCCTACTCCGCCCTGACGATGGCCTCGTACGCCGGGCTCTTCACCTTCCTTGCGACGAGCCCGTTCGTGTTCCTCGAAGTGCTGGGCCTGTCGAGGGTCCAGTACGGGATGATGATGTTCGGCGTCACGCTCGTCTACATCGTCGGCACCGTCGTCTGCCGCCGCCTGCTGCCGCGGCTGGGCTTGCAGCGAACCGTCGCGATCGCCGGCGCCGTCTCGCTGGCCGCGGGCTCGACGATGGGCCTGCTCGCGCTGGCCGGCGTCAGCAGCCCATGGGCCATCATCGTTCCGCATGCGCTGTTCATGCTGGGCCACGGCGTGCACCAGCCTTGCGGGCAGAGTGCCGCAGTGGCGCCCTTCCCTCATGCCGCCGGCGCGGCTTCGGCGCTGAACGGGTTCATCATGATGCTGGCTGCCTTCGCGGTCGGCGCCTGGATCGGCCCGCGGCTCGGCGGCGGTACCGTGTTCGTGCTGACCAACGGGCTCTGGTTCTGGAGCGTCGGGATCGCGCTGGCCGCCTGGGTGCTGGTACGCAGGTACGGCAATCTGTTGCCGGCGCCCGCCCACGGCCGCTTCGGGAGCCCTGACGCGGCTGCAACTTCGACTCAACCCAACCGACCGGAGTCCAGATGACGCAAACCGCTTCGCCGAACCCCCGTACGCTTGCGGGACGACCCGTTTACCCGATCGGCCTGGGCTGCATGGGCATGAGCGAGTTCTACGGCGCCACCGACGACGCCGAGTCGCTCGCCACGCTGCATGCTGCCGTCGAACTGGGCGTTACCCATTTCGACACGGCCGACACTTACGGCCACGGCCACAACGAGTCCTTGTTGGGCCGCTTTCTCGCGGAAGTCGGCCCGCAGCGCCGCGACACGCTGACGATCGCCAGCAAGTTCGGCATCGTGCGCGAGCCGGGCCGCTACGAACGCCGTATCGACAACTCGCCGGCCTACATCCGCAGCGCCTGCGAGGCTTCGCTGAAGCGGCTGGGCGTCGATTGCATCGACCTGTACTACTGCCACCGACGCGATCCCGAGGTGCCGATCGCCGACGTCGTCGGCGCGATGGCTTCGCTGGTGGAACAGGGCAAGGTTCGCAGCCTGGGGCTGTCGGAGGTCAGCCTGCCCACGCTGCAGGCGGCGCATGCGGTCCACCCGATCGCCGCGCTGCAAAGCGAGTTCTCGCTGTGGGCGCGCGAACTCGAAGCCGAGTTGCTGCCCGCGACCGAGGCCATGGGGATCGCCGTGGTCGCGTACAGCCCGTTGGGCCGCGGCATGCTGACCGGCGCGATGCCGGCGGCCGAAGCGCTCGACGAGAACGATTTCCGTCGCTCGTTGCCGCGCTTCACCGGCAGCGACGGCGAGCAGAACCGGCGCCTGGTCGACGAGTTGAACCGCCTGGCGAAGGACTGGGGCATCCCCGCCACGCAGCTCGCGCTGGCCTGGACGCTGCACAAGGGCCCGCAGGTGCTGCCGATCCCCGGCGCCCGGCGGCAGCGTCACCTCGCGCAGAACGTCGCCTCGGCAGCGATCGGACTGAGCGCGGCGCAGGTCGGCGAGCTCGATGCGCTGTTCGCGGTCGACAAGGTGCGCGGGGATCGTTATCCGCAGGCCGGCTGGGCGGGGATCGAGTCCAGGGCTTGACCGCTGCGGCGGCCGCTCACTCGACGAAGTGCGCGGCCACGAGTTCGTCGCTCACCTCGTCGAAGCTCGCCGGCGACCATTTCGGCGCACGATCCTTGTCGATCAGCAGCGCCCGGACGCCTTCGCCGAAGTCGTGCAGGCGCTGGAAGCGACGCGCCATCACGAGATCGAGCGCCAGCACCTCGGCGATCGACATCTGCCGCGTGCGGCGCAGGTACTCGAAGGTCACGTGAGCGGTCGTCGGCGAACCCTTGGCCAGGTTGTCGGCGGCCACGCGGAAGTACGGGTCTTCATCGGCGGCGGCCAGCAGCGCGTCGCGCACCTCGACGACGGTCGGTTGCGCGGCGATCCAGCGGATCGCCTCGGCGTATTGCCGCAGCTTCGGCACCGGCAGGCCCTCACGCCAGCGCTTGTGCTGGTCGAGGCAGAAGCGGGTCAGTCGCTCGCGATCGGCCCGGGGCTCGCCGCTCCAGTCGAGCGCCAGCAGCGAATCGATGAAGGCGCCGCGCGCATGCTCGGGCACGAAGTAGTCGGCGAGACCGGCATGGATCGCGTCGGCCTCGTCGACGATCATTCCGGTCAGCGCCATCACCGTGCCGACGCCGCCGGGCAGCCGGTTCAGGAACCAGCCGCCCCCCACGTCGGGAAACAGTCCGATGTGGATCTCGGGCATCGCGATCCGGCTGCGCTCGGAGACGATCCGGTGGCTCGCGCCGACGGTCAGCCCGACGCCGCCGCCCATGCAGACCCCGTGCGCCCACGAGATCAGCGGCTTCGGAAAGGTGTGGATCAGCAGGTCCAGCGTGTATTCGACGTCGAAGAAGGCGTCGCCGTAGACGAAGCGCCGCGGGCCGCCGGCGCGGACTTCGCGGATCACGCCGGCAACGTCGCCGCCGGCGCAGAAGCCCTTGTCGCCGTTGCCGGCGAGCATCACCGCGACGATGCCTTCGTCGGAAGCCCAGGCGCGGAAGCGGTCGAGCAGCATCTGGCACATCTCGAGCGTCAGCGCATTGAGTTGCTTCGGGCGGTTCAGCCGGGCAATGCCGACGCGCAGCCCGCTGCCGCCCGACACCGCGAGCTCCTCGAACAGGACGGGCGCCTCGCTTTCTTGAATGGTCATGTTTTCCTCGTGGATCGTTCGAAATGGTGGGCGCTCAGCGCTGCTGCGCGGGTTTCGGCAAAGCCAGGCTCGCGTCCTTGACCCTCGGCTCGAGCAGTCGGCCCTTGCGCGCACGCGCGCCTTCGTAGACCGCAAACGCGGCGCCCGAGAACAGCTTGTCGACCGCCTTGCCGCCGCGGCCGACGCCGCGCACGACGACGCCGTCGGCACCGCAGGCGATCGCCTGGAGCAGCGATTCGTTCTTGTCGAGCCCCATCAGCATCGTGCCGCGCCCGCCGTTGCGCAGCGACTTCGCCTCGCCGATCGGAAAGGCCAGCGCACGCCCGCCCTCGGAAACGCAGAAGATCGTCGTGGCCCATTCGCC
>JAAZBL010000211.1 GCA_012513825.1 Limnobacter sp.
CGGCGTCAGACGCCGCCGTGCGGGTGCGTCGGGTCGACCCACAGCACCGTCTCGGGCTTCTCGACCGGCTCGATGTCGAGGTTGATCGCGACGGCTTCGCCGTCGCTGCGGCAAAGCACGCACTCGAGCACCTCGGTCGGGCTCGCGTTGATCTCCTGGTGCGGCACGTACGGAGGCACGTAGATGAAATCGCCCGGGCCGGCCTCGGCGGTGAACTCGAGCTTTTCGCCCCAGCGCATCCTGGCCTTGCCCTTGACGACGTAGATCACGCTTTCGAGGTGCCCGTGGTGGTGCGCGCCGGTCTTCGCGTTGGCGTGGATCGTGACGGTGCCGGCCCACAGCTTCTGTGCGCCGGTGCGCGCGAAGTTGATCGCGGCGCGGCGGTCCATGCCGGGGGTCTGCGCCGTGTTCGGGTCGAGCTGGTTGCCCGGGATCACGCGCACGCCGGTGTACTTCCACTTCTCTCGTTCGTCTTCGTGTTCGTGCTGGCGGCCGGCTTCCTGGCTCATGTCGGTGTTCCTCCTGGATCTGCGAGCGCTCGACTGCGGGCGTTCGTCGGACGCAGATGCATTCTCGCACCGCTGCCGGCCGGGCGAGGCTGTCGGCCCATCGACGGGTGCGGATTCGCGGGCCGGTGCGGATCGCGGGCTGCGGTTTCGTACCCGCGAGGGCAGGGCTCGCGGCTGCGAGCTCCCGTCCCGCGGGGCGGGCCCCGGCGCCGGGGCCCGCACGGCGCTCATTGCACCAGGGAGCCGTAGACCAGGTTCTTGTACAGCATCCGCGTATGGATCCGGTTCGACGGTCCCTGCGCCATCAGGATGCCGACCAGCCCTTCCTTCGGGTCGATCCAGAAGCTGGTGCCCCAGGCGCCGGCCCACATGGCATCGCCGGTCGAGCCCGGGACCCAGCCCATGCCTTCGTCGAGCCGCACGCCGAAGCCCAGGCCGAACCCGTAGCCGGGACCGGTCGTGCCGATCGTGGTGCCGCCCATGCCGACCGTGTGCTGCGACAGCATGAACTCGACCGACTTCTTTGACAGGTAGCGCTTGCCGTCGAGCTCGCCGCCGTTGAGCATCATCTGCGCGAAGCGCAGGTAGTCGGCCGCGGTGCCGACCAGGCCGGCGCCGCCTTTCAGGTAGCTCTTGCCTACCGGATTCTCGAGGATCCGGTAGGACTTGAGCATCGAGGCTTTCTGGCTGTCGGAGTCGAGCGCCTCGGCCAGCCGCGCGACCTTCTCCTGCGGCACCCAGAACGCGGTGTCCGTCATGCCGAGCGGCTCGAACAGCATCTCGTCGAGCAGCACGTCGAGCGTCTTGCCCGAAACGCGCTCGATCAGCAGTCCGAGCACGTCGACGGCGATCGAGTATTCCCAGAAGGTGCCCGGCTGATGCGCGAGCGGAATCTTGCCGAGGTTCTCCAGCATCTGTTCGGACGTGATGTCCACCTCGCGCGATTCGATGTTGCCTTCTTCGTACATCTGCTTGATCCGCGGCGACTTCGTGCTGCCGGCGTAGACGAAGCCGGCGGTATGACGCATCAGGTCCTGCACGGTGATCGGCCGGGCGAGCGGGACGTCGCCGTCGGGGGTCTCGACCTTCAGGTCCTTCAGCTCGGGCAGCCAGTTCACGATCGGATCGTTGAGCTTCATCCGGCCCTGCTCGACGAGCATCATCGCGGCGACCGTCACGATCGGTTTCGTCATCGAAGCGAGCCGGAAGATCGAATCCTTTTTGATCGGTTTGCTCTTTTCCGCGTCGAGAAAGCCGGTCGCCTCGAAATGGACGACTTCGCCGTTTCGGGCAACCAGCGTCACCGCACCCGGGAACATGTCCTTCTCGACCTGCTCGCGCATGACCGGCACGATGCGCGCAAGGCGCTCGGGCGACATGCCCTGCACGGCGGCCTGGCTGGAACTCGTGGGTCCGATGGACAGCGATGTCGCGTCGACTCCGTTGGTCGGCGCATCCGATCTGGCGAGAACGCTCTGGCTGGCGAGCAATGCGGCTGCGGTCAGCGCAGTGAACAGGTAGGCAGGCTTCACGCGACTCTCCTCATGGTTGGACGCCGCTTGTCATCGACCGGTATCCCGGTTCGCGGCGCGCAGCCAATTTAGGACGCGAAGCCTGCCGCAGCAAGGTGCGGAGCGTGCGAATCGGAACTGCGCTGCTTCAGCACGAGGTTTGCAGGAACTGCATCCCCCAGCACGGCTCCATGCTGCTCGCGTCGTTCATCGCCTGGTCGCCGGGCAGCATCGGAGGCAAGGCGATCGGCCGCTTGCCTTGCTTCGCGACCGGCGCGGCGACCGGCAGGCTTGCGCTCAGGTTCGTCGTCGGCGGCGACATTGCACCGAGGCAATGGTTCGCCGAAGCCGCATCGGGTCTTGCGAGCATGCAGACGATGAAGCGAGCGGCGGGTCGCGATTCGCCTCCCGAAACGGCCAGCCATTTCGCTGCCTCTACGGCATTTCCCTGCACGCCCGGATAAGTGGGTTCACCGATCGCATAGATGAAACCCACGAGCTGCGCGGCCTGCTTGTCGCCTCGCTCGGCCGCGATTCGCAATTGCTCGACTGCCGCCGAATAATCGCCGTTGTCGTAGGCCGCCATCGCGTCGTCGACGCTCTGCGCGGCCGTCGCCGCGCCGACACTGGCGCCGAGGCATGCGGATACGCATATCGCAGACAGCATGGACTTCATGATGGCCTCCAGACGAAGCTCGGAACCGCCGCCCATCGGCAGCCCGCGTGAACACTGTGCGCGCGCGCCGGGTCGGCGTCCTTAACGGTTCTAAAAGGAAGCCCCAAGAAAATATGAAATCCGCCGGCCGCTGCGGAGAGAAAATGGGTTTCCCGCGAGCCTGATCGTGCAATTCGGAGCGCGGCCGTGATGCAGAACTATCGGTTCGATCGGTTCGAATATCGCAGCATCGAGCGGCAGCTTCGGGCCGACGGCCGTCCGGTGGCGATCGGGCCGCGCACGCTCGAAGTCCTGGCGGTCCTGCTCGAGCGCCATCAGGCCGTGGTCACGGCGCGAGAACTGCTCGACCTGGTCTGGGCCGATTCGGACGTCGAGGAATCGAATGTCCAGGTGCAGGTTTCGCTGTTGCGTAGGGCGCTCGGACGCGATGCCGTCGTCACCGTTCCGGGACGCGGCTACAGGATGGGCTTGCCGGTGCAGGAGATCGGGCCTGCGAGTCTTGACCTGTCGCCGCCTTCGATTCCGGAGTGCGCATTCGTATCGGTCGAGCTCGGCAGGATGCTGTCAGGCGAGCTCTACGATGCCCGCGACGCCGGTCTCGTCGCGGCCCGCCGGCGTGCGCAACGACTGCTGGCGAACATCGACGCCTGCCCGATCGATGCCGGCCAGGCTCGCCGCTCGTTGTTCGAAGCCCTGTTCGGCAGCCTCGGCGCCGACACGGAAATCATGCCCGGGCTGCGCTGCGATTACGGTTTCAACATTTCGATCGGCGATCGCAGCTTCGTCGATCAGGGCTGCGTCATGCACGACTGCAACCGGATCAGCATCGGCACCGAAACGCTGCTCGCTTGCGGGGTTCGTCTGTGTACGGCGGTGCGCCCGCTCGATGCGAAGCAACGGCGATCCGGCCTCGAATCCGCGTGGCCCGTATCGATCGGCGACGGGGTCTGGATCGGCGAGGGTGCGATCGTCTGTCCGGGGGTGACGATCGAGGACAACGCGGTCGTCGGCCCCGGCAGCGTCGTAACGCGCGACCTGCCGGCCAACGTGTTCGCGGCGGGCAATCCGTGCCGCCCGCAGCGCAGGGTCGACCGGGCCTGAGGGCGTCGGGGCTTTACCTGCGAGGTAATCGACGCGTCGAAGCTGCGGCTGCACGATCGCCTCACGCAGGTCGCACGACGGGTGCGCACCGCGAGAAATCAGGAGATCGCCATGAACGCACGCATCGATCAGAAAGCCGCCGCTGCCGCCCCCGACGCAATGGCGCCCGAACGTCTTGTCGACGCCTACATCGAATGCTGGAACGCGACCGACGAGCAGCAGCGCCGCAAGGCGATCGCACGAACCTGGACCGACGACGCCCGCTACGTCGATCCGATGACGAGCGCGCGCGGGCACGGCGAGCTGGCCGAGCTGATGCGCGCGGTCCAGGTGCAGTTGCCCGGCCATCGATTCATGCGGCGCGGCAGCGTCGATGCGCACGCGGGCGGCATCCGCTTCGGGTGGCAGCTTGCCCATCCGCATGCCGGCGTCTACGCGCGCGGCACGGATTTCGCCGAACTCGCCGACGACGGCCGGCTGCGCTGCGTGACCGGGTTCCTCGACGGCACGCCGGGGCAACCAGCGAACGTCGACGAAGCGCCCTCGAGCGTCGACGAAGCGCCGTCGCAGAGCGCGGCGCCGTCCGAAGGCGACCCGGCGCGCTGGAGCGTCGAACGCTTCGCCCGCTTCTGGGCTGCGCCGGACCTGAGCCGCCCCTCGAAGGAACTCGCGCCCGACATCGAAGGCTGGTGGCCGGGCATGACGCAACCCCTGCGCGGCGTGGCGGAGTACACGCGGCCCTTGCGCAAGCTGCTGGAGCGGGTTCCGGACTTCCGCCTCGAAGTCGCCGAGCATGCGAGCAACGGCGACGTGATCTTCATTCGCTGGATCGCGCACGGTACCGACGGCGGCGAGCCGCTGCGTTTCACCGGCGTCGACCGGATCGTCCAGAAGAACGGGCAGGTCGTCGAGAACCGGATCTTCTGCGATCACCCGCTGGTCCGGTCGCTGGTTGCCGCCTGATCGGCCCGGACCGCCCGGACGCCGTCGGGCATGGATGGTGCCATCGCCGCGTCCCGACGGCGTCGCAGGGATATCGACGGCGTCCCGGGACTCCGACGGCGTCGCCGCGATTTGCGATCGCAGCCCGATTCGCTCAGCATGGGCACCCGTGGACGATGCGACAACCGGAGCGCGATCTTGCACTGGCTATACCTCGGCACCGCCATCGTGGCCGAAGTGATCGGAACCTCGTTCCTGAAGTCTTCCGAAGGCTTCACCCGCTTGCTCCCCTCGCTGATCGTCCTCGTCTCGTATGCCGCGGCGTTCTACCTGCTTTCGCTGACGCTGAAGACGCTGCCGGTCGGCATCGCCTATGCGGTCTGGTCGGGTGTCGGGGTGGCATTGATCGCGGTCATCGGCGCCGTGGTCTTCGGGCAGACGCTCGACCTCGCCGGCATCCTGGGCATCGCGTTGATCGTGGCCGGCGTCGTCGTCATCAACGTGTTTTCGTCGAGCGTCGCGCGGGGAGGCGCCTGATCGGCGGCCCAGCGGGAGCTTTCGTCACGAACGTAACGAGCGGAAATCCGCAGGTAACACGGCCGCCGCAGGCTCGACGCGTGCCGCAGGCTCGACGGCCCTCGTCGATGCCGGCCCGCCATGCGCGGGAGCGGCTTCATCGGATGGAGGAACAGCAGATGCCAGCAGGGACCGTCAAGCTGCACCGCGTGCTGCGCGCACCGCCCGAACGCGTCTATCGCGCCTTTCTCGATGCCGACGCAATGGCGAAGTGGCTGCCGCCGAACGGCTTCACCGGCAAGGTCCACGAGATCGATGCGCGCGTCGGCGGCAGCTACCGGATGTCGTTCACGAACTTCACGACCGGCCAGGTCCACGCCTTCGGCGGTCGGTACCTCGAGCTGGTCGAGAACGAACGGTTGAGCTATTCCGACCGCTTCGAAGACCCGAACCTTCCCGGCGAAATGGAAACGATCGTCACGCTTGCTGCGGTGTCATGCGGCACGGAGCTGAACGTCGAGCAGCGCGGCATTCCGGAGGCCATTCCCGTCGAGGCCTGCTACCTGGGATGGCAGGAGTCGCTGGCGCTGCTGGCCGGGCTCGTCGAGGCCGAGGTGCGCGACTAGGAGTCTGTGCGACGGTCTCCTACGAGGCTGTCGGACAGCCTCCGTGCGCTCAGCATCCGGCCGTGCAATTGCCCTGGGCGTCGAATTCCATCGTCCGGCCGCTGAGCGGGACGTGCACCGGCACCTTGCTCGCGGCACGGAAGGCCGCGGTCTTCGATTCCTGGCGCAGCTTGCCGCCGACGGTGGCCGCCTCGTTCGCATGCGAGGCGATCACCGAGGCCGGCTGCACGAGTTCGTTGATCACCCAGCCGGCCTCGATCGGTCCGGTCGTGAAGTTGCCGCCGATGTTCAGCACCGCCAGCCGCGCATTGAACTGACGGCGTACGACGACCTCCTGTTCGGCGATCACGCCGGTATCTCCGGACAGGTAGACGACGAGCCCGTTGCTGAACTTCGCGACGTATCCGCCGGGCGGCCCGACATGGGCGGTCAGGCCGCTGGCCTCGAGCGCGGCCGCGTGGTCGCCGTCGAGGAAGACCGGATCGAGGCCGTTCGAGTGCGCGGCCGGCACGCTCGAGATCTGTACGCCGCCGATCTTGCGCATCGCGCCGAAGCGCAGCAACTGGACCTGCGAGGCTTCGCCGCCTGCCTGGGCAACGCGCTTGGCGAAGAACTTCGGCATCTCGCCGCCGACCAGCAGCTTCGCCTTCTTGCCGACGACGATGTTGACCACGTTCGAGGTCGGCGCGACCTTCACCGAAAAGTCGGGCTTTTCGCAGGTGCCCGCGTTCGCCGAAGGCTGAATCGCGTCGCCGAGATGGTCGCCGTGAACGTGCGTGAGCAGCACCGCGTCGATTTTGCCGAGCCGTTCGTCGTCGGGGCCGCGTACGGTGCGGCCGGGGTCGTAGAGCAGGCGCGTGCCGTCGGGATCCTCGATCAGGAGCGCGCGGTCGAGCGGGCAGAACTCGCCGTCGTGACTGCCGAGCGGCGTGATCTTCACGGTGGCCGGCGCGCTCTTCGACTGGGCGGCGGCTGCGCCGCCGACGAGGAAGGCCCCGAGCAGCAGGGCGGCGCGCGTGCAGGTTCGCATGGGTCTCCTCCGTCGGTGCCCGGACGAGCGGCCAGTCCGGGCGGGGTCTTGTCGTTCGAGCGGCAGTCGCCTGCGATCCTCGCATAGCAAAAGGGCGCCGTACAAGCGCCGGTCGAATCGAACGGCCTGGATTCGGTCGCAAGAATCGTGGTTCCCGTCGCGAAATCGACGACTACAGTGAGATCATCGAAAAGCCTCTGCCAGGACCCGAGATGAAATCCGCAGTACGCCTCGCCGTCGCTCCCGTCTCTGCCGTCTCTGCCGTTGCTCCCGCCGCTTCGGCCACTTCCGCCGCCTTCGCGACCGCAGCGGAGCGCTGGGCCGCGGTCCGGGCGCGCGACCCGGCCGCCGACGAAAGCTTCGTCTACGCGGTCCGCACGACCGGCATCTACTGCCGGCCGAGTTCGTCGGCCCGGCTGCCGCGGCGCGACAACGTCGAGTTCTTCGATACGGCACAGCAGGCCGAGGCAGCCGGTTATCGCGCCAGCCGTCGCGCGGCGGCCGACCGGAGCGCAGCGGCCGCGCGTCGTGCCGCGCTGGTCGTCGAGGTCTGCAGGATGATCGACGAAGCCGAGACACCGCCACGGCTCGAGGAACTGGCCCGCCGCACCGGGGTCAGCCCGTTTCACCTGCATCGCGTGTTCCGAGCCGAAACCGGCGTCACGCCGAAGGCCTACGCCAGCGCGCGCCGCGGGCAGCGGCTGCGCGGTGCGCTCGGCCCCGAGAACGGTCCGCGCGGGACGATCACCGAGGCGATTCACGACGCCGGCTTCGGTTCGGGCAGCCGTTTCTACGAGGCCGCCGATCGCGTGCTCGGCATGCGTCCGCGCGATTATCGCGACGGCGGGCGCGATGCACGGATCCTGTTTGCGCTGGGCCAGTGTTCGCTCGGCGCGATCCTGGTCGCGCGAAGCGAACGCGGCATCTGCGCGATCCTGCTCGGCGACGATCCCGACGCACTGCTGCGTGACCTGCAGCAGCAGTTTCCGCGTGCGCGCCTCGTTGGCGGCGACGCCGATTTCGAGCGCCTGGTGTCGCAGGTCGTCGGGTTCGTCGAGGCGCCCGCGCTCGGGCTGAACCTGCCGCTCGACGTACGCGGCACCGCGTTCCAGCAGCGTGTCTGGCAGGCTTTGCGCGAGATCCCGCCAGGCGCCACGGTCAGCTACGCCGAGATCGCCGCCCGCATCGGCGCGCCGCGGGCGATGCGCGCTGTGGCGCAGGCCTGTGCAGCGAATCCGCTCGCCGTCGCGATTCCCTGCCATCGCGTCGTGCGGCGCGACGGCGAACTGTCCGGTTATCGCTGGGGCGTCGACCGCAAGCGCGCGCTGCTGCTGCGCGAGTCGGATGCGCGAGATGTCTGACGGCGCTTCGGAGCTGCTGCGCCGCTCGTGGCTGCGGATGTGGCGCGGCCTCGGCGCGCGCGGCGACGGCGCCGACGCCTTCGACGAGCTTTGCAGGCGCTACGGCGAAGCGCATCGCAGCTACCACACGCTGCAGCACCTCGAGGAGTGCCTGGCCTGCTTCGACGGCGTGCGCGAACTTGCGACGAACGCGGCCGAGGTCGAGGCCGCGCTGTGGTTCCACGACGCGATCCATGATCCGAGGCGCGACGACAACGAGGCGCGCAGCGCCGGCCTCGCTCGCGAGCGGCTTGGCGATGCCGGGGTCCGGGCCGATCGCGTGTCGCAGGTCGAGTCCCTGGTCATGGCGACCGCGCACGCCGAGCCTGCCGAGCCCGCCGGCACGGCCGATCGACGCCTGGTCGTCGACATCGACCTGCTGATCCTGGCTGCCGGCTCCAGACGCTTCGCCGAATACGAGCGGCAAGTTCGCACCGAATATCGTTTCGTGCCCGACGTCGTCTATCGGCGGAAGCGCCGCGCGCTGCTGGAATCGGTCCTGGCGCGTCCGCGCATCTACGGCACCACGCGCTTTCGCGACGCGCTCGAACAGCGCGCGCGCGGCAACCTGCTGCGCGCCCGTGCCGCGCTGGGCGCCCTGGTGCTGCGGCCGGCCGGCCCGGCGGACGCCTCGCTGCTGCGGCACTGGGACAGGCAGGCGCACGTGACCGCGGCGAAATCGGACGACGACTGGCAATGGGAGACCGAACTGGCGCAGTCGTTCGAATGGCGCGACCAGTCGATCGCGGAACTCGACGGCAGGCCGATCGGCTTCGTCCAGGTCATCGATCCCGCACGCGAGGAGTCGCAGTACTGGGGCGAGGTTGCGGGCGGCTTGCGCGCGATCGACATCTGGATCGGCGAAGCGGACGCGCTCGGCCACGGCTACGGCACGACGATGATGCGCGTCGCGCTCGCGCGCTGCTTCGCGGATCCGTCGGTCGCGGCGGTGCTGATCGATCCGCTGGCCCGCAATTCGCGCGCGCACCGGTTCTACGAGCGCTGCGGCTTCCGGCTCGTCGGACCGCGCCGGTTCGGCGACGACGATTGCCTGGTTTTCCGGCTCGACCGGGACGACTGGTTCGGCGAGGAGAGGGGCGAGGAGGACTTCGCGACATGAACATCGACATCCGCCCGGCTCGCTCCGCCGCCGACCTGGACGCGATTCGCACGCTGCTGCGGACCTACGAGTCCGAGATCGGATTCGATCTGTGTTTCCAGGGTTTCGCCGACGAACTGGCCTGCTTGCCGGGCGACTATGCGCCGCCGTCGGGGCGGCTGCTGTGCGCCGAAAGCGATGGCCGGATCGTCGGTTGCGTCGCGCTTCGAGCGCTCGACGACGAGCGCTGCGAGATGAAGCGCCTGTACGTGGTGCCGTCGTACCGAGGCGGGCGCCTCGGCTATCTGCTGGTCGGGCGCATCCTCGACGAGGCGCGGAAAGCCGGATATCGATGGATGTTGCTGGACACGGCCCCCGGAATGGAAAAGGCGCAGGCGCTCTACGAGTTGTTCGGGTTTCGCGACGTGCCTGCCTACACGCACAATCCGATTCCCGGCGTGCGCTTCATGGCCGCGCCGTTGGCGGCCGGGCGCCCGCCGGATTGAACGCGCCTGGCCCATCGCAGGCGCGGGCGCGACGCAGCAATCGGCGACCGACACCAGCGGGACCATGCATCGACCCCCGCCCGGTCCATTGGTCAGGCAGCCTTGCCAAAGGCCTAGCGTCGGCGCACTCTTTGCTCGCTGGCTCATCGAGGGTGGGGCCGCGGCACGGTCAAGTTCCGCAACGCGCGGATCCGGCCGCTCTGAAATCGGCGCAGCGGCAAGCTCGCGCATTCGCCGAGGCCGCTGCGGTCGGCATCGCCGGAGGCGTAATGATGGAAGCCCGCGTTTCGTTGATCACGCTCGGCGTCGACGATCTCGAATCGGCGCTGCGCTTCTATCGCGACGGCCTCGGTCTGGCCACCGAGGGCATCGTCGGTCGCCAGTTCGAGCATGGCGCAGTCGCGTTCTTCGACCTGCAACCCGGGCTTCGCCTCGCGCTGTGGCCGCGCGCCAGCCTCGCGCACGACGCGGGGCTGACGATCGATGCATCGAGCGCTACCGACGTCTGCCTTGCGCACAACGTTGCGTCGCGCGACCAGGTCGATGCCGTGATGGCCCATGCCGCGGCGGCGGGCGCAGTCGTCGTCAAGCCGGCGCAGCCGACGTTCTGGGGCGGCTACGCCGGCTACTTCCAGGACCCCGACCGCCATCTGTGGGAGGTCGCCTGGAATCCGCTGGCGGACGCACCGGCCGGTTCGGACCAGGGGCTGTGAACAGGCCTTGAGCGCGTGCCGCGGGCAGCGATCGTCTCGCCGGTCGCCCGCCGGTCGGGCAGGGCGGGAGTGCTGCGGCGCCCGGTTGCTAGAATCCGGATCCTCCCTTTCGTGTCCCGATGTCTGTCCAGCTCAACCCCGCCCAGCGCGAGGCGATCCGCTATATCGATGGTCCCTGCCTCGTCATCGCGGGCGCCGGCAGCGGCAAGACGCGCGTCATCACGCAGAAGATCGCACGCCTGATCGAGTCGGGTTTTCCGTCGCGCGCGATCGGCGCGATCACGTTCACGAACAAGGCCGCGCAGGAGATGGGCGAACGTCTCGGCAAGATGGTCAGGCTGCCCGAGGCGGAGCGCCCGCTCGTCAGCACCTTCCATTCGCTGGGCGTGCAGATGCTGCGGCGCGACGGCTCGGTGCTGGGGCTGAAACGGAACTTTTCGATCCTCGACGCCGACGACGCAGCCAACATCCTGCAGACGGCGCTCGGCACGACCGACCGCAAGGCGGCGCGCAATGCGCAGCACCGTATCTCGCTGTGGAAGAACGCGCTCGTCGACGCGGACACGGCCGCCGCGCAGGCCGCCGACGAACTCGAGCACCAGGTCGCGCGTGCGTATCGCGACTACGCAGCCACGCTGGTCGCGTACCAGGCCGTCGACTTCGACGACCTGATCGGCCTGCCGGTAAGGATGCTGCGCGAGCATCCGGAGGTCGCGCAGGCTTGGCGCGAGAGGATTCGCTACCTGCTCGTCGACGAGTACCAGGATACGAACGCCTGCCAGTACGAGCTGCTGAAGCTGCTGGTCGGACCGCGCGCCGCGTTCACCGCGGTCGGCGACGACGACCAGTCGATCTACGGCTGGCGCGGCGCCACGCTCGAGAACCTGAACCGGCTCGGCAGCGACTACCCGAACCTGAAGGTCATCAAGCTCGAGCAGAACTACCGCTCGAGCGTGAACATCCTGACCGCGGCGAACCGGCTGATCGCGAACAACCCGAAGCTGCACGAAAAGAAGCTGTGGTCCGAGCACGGCCCCGGTGACCCGGTATTGGTCGTGCCCTGCGACAGCGACGAGGCCGAAGCCGAATCGGTCGTCTCGCGGCTGCAGGCGCACCGCTTCGAGCGGCGCGGCAAGTTCGCCGACTACGCGATCCTCTATCGCGGCAACCACCAGGCACGGGTCATCGAGCAGGCGCTGCGCAAGGAGAAGATCCCCTACGTGCTGTCGGGCGGCCAGTCGTTCTTCGATCGCGCCGAAATTCGCGACCTGCTCGCCTACCTGCGGCTGCTCGCCAACGACGACGACGATCCGGCCTTCATCCGCGCCGTCACGACGCCGAAGCGCGGTGTCGGCACGAGCACGCTGACCGCGCTGGGCAGCTACGCCGGCGAGCGCCAGGTGTCGATGTTCGCCGCACTGTTCGAGACCGGCGCCGAGCAGCGCATCGCCGCGCGCCAGCTCGAGCCGCTGCGCGAGTTCGGCGAGTTCGTCAACCGGATCGGCTGGCGTGCCGCGAAGGAACCCGCGGCGCAGGTCCTCGACGACCTGCTGGCGGCGATCGACTACCGCGGCCACCTGTTCGCCGTCGCCGACGACAAGGTCGCTGCGGCGCGCTGGCAGAACGTCTGCGATTTCGTCGACTGGTTGAAGAAGCGCGCCGAAGAAGACGGCTCGACGCTGGTGCAGCTCGCGCAGACGGTGTCGCTGCTGTCGCAGCTCGATCGCAAGGAAAGCGAGCTCGACGCGGTCCGGCTCAGCACCGTGCACGCATCGAAGGGGCTCGAGTTCCCGCACGTGTTCATCGTCGGCTGCGAGGAAGGACTGATGCCGCACCATGGCGGGTTGGCGAGCGAGGAGGCGCCGGAGGACGGCGAAAGCGGCCAGCCGGCCGTCGATCGCGACGCCGCCCGCATCGAGGAAGAACGCCGGCTGATGTACGTGGCCGTCACGCGCGCGCAGCGCAGCCTGACGCTGACCTGGTGCCGCGAGCGCAAGCGCGGTCGCGAGCGATTTCCGCAACTGCCGTCGCGCTTCCTCGAAGAGATGCAGCTCGACGTGCGGCCGAAGGCCGCTGCAACGATCACCGCCGACGCCGCGAAAGCCCGGCTGGCCGGCCTGCGCGAGCTTCTCGGCAAGCCGCGGGGCCTGCCGCAGGGCGCCTGATCGCCGGATCCCGTTACGCGGGGCGGCGCCGTAGCGAGCTCAGCGTGCGCGTCGGCGCGCGCGCACCGGACGTTCGAGCGTGATCGTCGGCTCGGGGCTGCCCGACCAGCTGAGCCGCCAGACGTCGCCCGGCCTTGCGTTGCCGACCACCGCCGGGCGAAAGCAGGCGAGATTCGTGCCGCCGCTGCGTCGGACGCTCGGGTACACGATCCCGACCGAACCTTCGGCGAGCAGACGCGCCGCGAGCCGCTGCGAAGCCCGGTAACTTCGTGGGTCCAGGCACGAAGCGAATCGCCGGTCGTCGCGCAGGTCGTGGAAGACCTGGCTGAAATCGGCAAGGAAGCACTGATAGGCGACGCTGTCTTCGAAGCGGCCGATCTCCTGATATTCGACGGTCTTGTGGAACGCGACTTCGGCCAGGGCCGTCTCGATCTCGAATGCGCAATACCAGGCACCGCGCTCGGGGCCGTTGAAGCGGCTGCCTTCGGGCCGCGCGTGGCAGAAGGCCGCATTGACGACCCTGAAGTTCGGTATTCCGAAGACCAGCTCGTCGATGCCGATGCCTGGCAGCAGGCCGCGCTCGGCCAGCAGCCGGTCGTTGGTCGCGTTGTCGAGGTCGAACAGGTCCGCGAGTTCGGCGTCGCTGCCGGCGAGCGCGGCCAGCACCGAGTCCTCGTGCGCGACGAAGCGCGACGGAATCAGGCGGCAGGTATCGAACTGCCGGATCTGTCGGCTGGGCGGCAGAGGCGTGCTCAAAGGCCGCCTCGCCGCGCGTCGAGCAGACGGCGCACGGTCTGCATCGCGAGCAGTCCGCCCGATAGCATGTAGGCCAGCGGCGTCGTGCCGGCGAAGATCGCATTGCTGTTGGGCAGGCTCGGCCATTCGTCGGCGAGTTCGTCGCCGTACAGGATGTGCAGCGCCTTGTAGATGCCGATCAGGTAGGAAATGCGCGTGATCCGGTCGACGTCGAGCAGGCGGTCGGGCCTTTTCTTCCATTCGTACCAGGCGCTGCTCGACAGGCCGCCGAGCAGTTCGCGCGCGTCTTCGTCGCGCAGCTTCCAGCGGTCCGCGATCGAAAAGAACGCGCGCAGCGCAGAGCCCGACAGGCGCTCGCGCTCGGCACGCGAACCGAGATCGACGACGCGGTCGGGCTCGTAGGAACTGGCAGGGTAGGCATACTGGACGGCGTTCATCGTGGGTCTCCGAAAACGGAGTGAAAACTATCCGACACAGGATAGCACGAGCAGCCGTGCGAACGCGCGTACCGGCCTCATCTGCCGTAGTTGCGCGTCAGGCTGGCCTTGCCCAGGGCATTGGCAGGTCGCGGACGACCCAGTGCCACCAGCCGGCGCCGCCGGTCGGCGCGTCCGGGTCGTGGACCCGCAGCGCGAAGCTCCGGGTGCCGGTCGGCGGGTCCTTCGATGCGAGTGCCGGAGAAAGGTTGCCGCCCTTGCAGCCGAAGCCGTCGAATACGTGCAGTTCGGGGACCGGTGTGTCCCCCTTCGCTTACACTTCGCCTCCAGAGGAACCGAGGAACAATGGCACTCTTCAGAAGCAACAAGCCGGTCGTTTTCGACCCCTACGGCTCGAGGCGGCGTTCCGGCTTTCCGGTGCCGCGCTGGCTGATGCTGGTGGTGGCGGGCGCCGCGCTGGGCGCAGGCGGGCTCCACTACGTCCAGCAGAATCATCTGCCGCCACGGCTCACGCCGGCCGAATCGCAGGCGCTGCTTTCGCGCGCCGGCACGCTGGAGGCCGAGGTCGAGCGGCTGCAGGCGGCGCTCGACAAGGCGACCGCCGACGGCAAGGCCGCGCTCGACGGCCTGGCCGCGCAGGCCAAGGCAGCCGAGATCTCGGCCTCGCGCCAGATCGAGGCGGCGCGCGCCGAGATCGCCTCGCTCACGCAGGAGCGCGACGAATCGAAGGCGGCAGCCGACACGATGCGCAAGGACATCGCGCTGTTCGAGCGGATCCTGCCGCCCGATCCGCGCGGCGGCACGATCGGCGTGCGAGGCGCGCGGATGACCGACGGCGGCGGCAAGCTCGACTATCACGTGCTGCTGACGCGGGACGCGGCCACGAAACCCTTCGATGGCGTCGTCGAGCTGGTCGTCGCGGGGCGCCGCGCCAATGGCCGCAACGAATCGGTCACGCTCGATCCGGTCGCGGTGTCGATCGGAAGCTACGAACACCTGCAGGGCAGCCTGCCGCTGCCCGACGGGTTCGCCCCGCGCCAGGTCACGATCCGGGTGCTCGACCAGCCCGGCGGACGGCAGCTCGGGATGCGCGTCTACAACGTCGGCTGATCGCCGTCAGAGCTTGATGCAGACGTCCTTCAGCTCGGAATAGAACTCGAGCGAATGTCGGCCGCCTTCGCGTCCGATGCCCGAGCGGCGGGTTCCGCCGAACGGCGTGCGCAGGTCGCGATGCCCCCAGGTGTTGACCCAGACGATGCCGGCGTCGAGCCGCGTTGCGACGCGGTGCGCGCGCGACAGGTTCGTCGTCCATAGCGCGGCCGCCAGCCCGAATTCGGTGTCGTTGGCGCGCGCGATGACCTCGTCCTCGTTGTCGAACGGCGCGATGTGGCAGCACGGGCCGAAGATTTCCTCGCGCACGACCGGGGAGTCCTCGGTCAGGCCGGTCCAGATCGTCGGCTGCACCCAGGCGCCTTCGGCCAGATCGGTCGGCATGTCCGCCGGGATGCCGCCGCCGGCGATCACCGTCGCGCCTTCGGCGCGCGCGCGGGCGTAATAGGCAAGCACCTTGCGGCGGTGCTTCTCGGAGATCAGCGGACCCATGGCGGTCCGGGGGTCGTCGGGCGAACCCAGCTTCAGCGACTGCGCCGCCTTGCCGAGCGCGGCCACGAAGCGCGCGTAGATCGGCCGTTCGACATAGACCCGTTCGGTGCCCACGCAGATCTGGCCGCTGTTCTGGAACACCGAGCGCACGGTGCCTTCGAGTGCGGCGTCGAAGTCGCAATCGGCGAAGACCAGCGACGGATTCTTGCCGCCCAGTTCGAACGAGACCGCGCGCGTGCCCTCGGCCGCCGCTTTCATCACCGCGGTGCCGGTGCGCGACTCGCCGGTCAGCGTGATCGCGTCGACGTCCGGATGGCGGCACAGCAGTTCGCCGGCGGAGCCGGCGCCGTAGCCGTGCACGACGCTGTAGACGCCGTCGGGCACGCCGGCATCGCGCATCACGCCGGCCAGCAGCGTCGCGGTCTGCGGAGTTTCCTCCGACGGCTTGCAGACGACGGCATTGCCGCAGGCCAGCGCCGGCGCCACTTTCCAGCTCAGCAGCAGCAGCGGCAGGTTCCACGGCGCCAGCACGGCGACGACGCCGATCGGCCGTCGCTGCGTGAGATGGATCGCGCCGCGGCCGTCGGGCGTGCCGCCTTCGAAGTACTCGGTCGAGTGCTGCCTGATCGCCTCGGCGAAGTTCCTGAAGTTCGCGATCGAGCGCGGGATGTCGACCTGGCTCGCCTGGCTGCGCGGTTTGCCGGTGTCCTCGACTTCGGCGTCGAGGAATTCGGCGAAGCGGCGCTCGATGCCGTCGGCGATCGCGATCAACAGATCGGCGCGTTCGCCGGTGCTCGAGCGGCCCCAGCTGCCGGCGAGCGAGGCTCGCGCCGCAGCGACGGCACGATCCACCTCGGCCGGCCCGGCCTCGGCCACGCGGGCGAACATCCGGCCAGTGGCCGGATTGCGCTTGTCGAACCAGGCGATGCCCGCGCACGGGGCACCCCCGATCTGGTTCAGGATCTGCTTCAAGTGACGCTCCGGAGGGATCGTTCGAATCGTGTTTCGGCGATGATACGGGTCAGCCGAAGCGCGAGCCGAGGTCGGTCGACGAGCGGCGGCCCAGGTCGTTCCGGTGCGCGGCGAGCCAGGCCCGGGCATCGTCGCGCCCGGCATCGCGCAGCATTTCGAGGAAGGCCAGGCTCGTCGTGAGCTTCGATTCGCTGGCCAGCTGGCTCGTCAGCGAGTCGGCTTCGATCAGGTGAAATCGCGTGCGCCGGAGTTTTCGGTCGAAGCCGCTCAACGGCAGCAGCGTGCGGCGCACCGCCTCCCCGGCCCGGGCGAAAGCGGCCATTTCCCGCAGGAACGGCGCGTTGAACGCGAGTTCCATCGAGCGCAGGTTCACCTCGTCGGGGCTTTGCGGCGGCTCGCCATGATGACGCGGCGTCAGCAGCACGAGCAGGATGTCGTCGGCAGCGCAGTCGTAGAATAGCGGAAAGACCGCCGGATTCGCCGAATAGGCGCCATCCCAGTAATGCTCGCCGTCGATTTCGACTGCGTGATGGATCGACGGCAGACAGGCGGAGGCCAGCAGCGCGTCGACGCTCAGCTCGTGCGTGCGGAACAGTCGCAGTTTGCCGTCGGCCACGCGGGTCGCGGCCACGAACAGCTCGACCGGGCTCGACGCGCGCAAGCGATCGAAGTCGATCTGCGTGGCGAGGATCTGCCGCAGCGGGTTGATGTCGAGCGGGTTCAACTGCCGAGCCGAGAAGCGCCGTGTCCACGACAGGAACAGGCGCATGCCGACCGACAGGTCGCCGCTTGCCGGGTCGGCGCCGAGCGCGGCATCGAAGGGAACGCTGGCGGCCACGGACTGCCAGAACGCCTGGAGCGCCTCGCGCGCCCCGTCGCGCCCGCCCCGGGCGAGGCCGTGCGCCAGAACGACGGCGTTCATCGCCCCGGCGCTGGTTCCGCTGACGCCGTCGAAGGCCAGCCCGCCGTCGTCGAGCAGCGCGTCGAGCACGCCCCAGGTGTATGCGCCGTGTGCACCGCCACCCTGCAGCCCGAGGTTCAGCGGCGGGGGGGCGCGGCGCGAAGCCATGAACCGTTTCATCGGATCCGCGGTCTGATTGTTGCGATGCAGCATAGCGCAGCGAACCGCGGACCCGCGGGCGATGCCCCGGTCAGGGGCCCGGTCTTCCCGCTACCGCAGCTTGATCTCGCCGTCGAAGTTCACGCGCAACTGCAGCGCCGGAATTTCGAGCGTCATGACGGCGGGCAAGGCCTCGTCGGCGCCGATTCGGCCGTCCGCGAGCGCATCCCGGACGGCCTTCTCGATCTCGCGTTGCGAGCTGACGCCGACCAGCTTGAGGAACTTGCGGATGCTTGTGTTGAGGGCTTCTTCGTCCATCGGATCTCTCCCGTTGTCGGTACGCTGACCGATTCTGCCTGCCAATCGGGGTGCCGGTGCCCGAACAGGGCTATCGTCGGCCCGGTCGCCGCCGGCCCAGGGTCCCTGGGGGTCGTTCCGCTATGATCGGACGATGCTTCGCACGCTAGACGCCTGGCACGATTCCGAGCGGCTGCTGCGGCTTGCCGCGCAGACCTTCTTCGAGCAGTTGTCGCAGATGTGCGAGGGCATCCTGCTGGTCGACGGCTCGGCGAACATCGTATGGATCGACGAGCGCTGGCAGAAGAACATCGCGAACCTGGGCTTCAGCGATGCCAGCGAGATCATCGGCCGGCCGGTCGAGGAGGTCGTGCCGAATACGCTGATGCGGCACGTCGTCGAGAGCGGCAAGCCGATCCTGCTCGACATTCTCGAAAACAAGGCCGGCACTTACATCGTTTCGCGTTTCCCGCTGCAGAACGATGCGGGCGAGGTGATCGGTGCGGTCGGGCTGATCCTCTACGACCGGATCGAGTCGCTGAAGCCGCTGATGGCGAAGCTCGGGCGCCTGCAGACCGAACTCGCGCAGGCGCAGCGCGAACTCGCGCGCCAGCGGCGCACCCGCTACACGTTCTCGAATTTCGTCGGCAACAGCGAGCGTGCGCTCGAGGTGAAGAGCCGCGCGCGGCGCGCGGCGGTGCTGAACACGACGGTGCTGCTGCTCGGCGAAACCGGCACGGGCAAGGAGCTGGTCGCGCAGGCGATCCATTCGGCGTCGGCACGGGCGCGCCATCCGTTCATCGCGGTCAATGTCGCCGCGATTCCCGACACGCTGCTCGAGGCCGAGTTCTTCGGCGTCGCACCGGGCGCCTACACCGGCGCCGATCGGCGCGGACGCGACGGCAAGTTCAAGCTGGCCGACGGCGGCACGCTGTTCCTCGACGAGATCGGCGACATGCCGCTCGGCCTGCAGGCCAAGCTGCTGCGCGCGCTGCAGGAACGCGAGGTCGAACCGCTCGGCTCGAACGCGGTCACCCGGGTCGACGTGCGCGTTATCGCGGCCACCAGCGTCGACCTGGCCCGGCTGGTCGACGAAGGCCGCTTCCGCGCCGACCTCTACTACCGGCTCAACGTGCTGCCGATCCGGCTGCCGCCGCTTCGCGAGCGCGTCGAGGATCTCGAACCCTTGTGCGAGCACCTGCTCGAACAGATCGCGCTCGAAAACGAGATCCAGCCGAAGGAGATCGACCGCGACGCGATCGACGCGCTCGCGCGGCTACCGTGGCCGGGCAACGTGCGCGAATTGCGCAACGTGCTCGAGCGCGCCTGTTCGTTGTGGGACGGGCTGCGGCTGAGCCTCGACGCGTTGCGGCAGGTGCTGCCCGAGATCGATCGCCCGGCGGCTGCGCAGCCCGGCGCGCAGGGCAGCGACGCGTCGCCGGCCTCGGCTTCGACGCCGGCCTCGGCTTCGATGCTGCGGGCCGCGGCGCCCGCGATCGATCCCGGACACGGCGCGAAGCCCGCTGCCGGCGACGAACCTCCGGATGCCGGCGCGGGCGTCGCACCGCTGCGTGCCGACGCAGGTCATGGGCTGCGGGGTACCGGCGCAGGCGACCGACTGCGGGGTACCGCCGCAAGCGACGGGCTGCTGGGTGCCGGCGCGACGCTGCCGGCCTTGATCGCGGATCTCGAACGCGCGGCGATTCGCGAAGCGCTGCAGCTCACCGGCGGCAACCGCGTGCAGGCTGCACGCCGGCTCGGCATCGCACGGGCCACGCTCTACCAGAAGCTCGCCGATCATCCCGAGCTGGCAGCCGGCGCGGCGCCGGCCGGCCAGCCGGCCTGAGAGCCGGGGGCGAAGCGCCCCGAGCGCCTGCATGGTCAGCGCCCGTTTCCGCTTCTACGAAGAGCTGAACGACTTCCTGGCGCCGCAGCATCGCGGCCGCGAATTCAGCCGCAGCTGTGCGCGCGCCGCGACGACCAAGCACATGATCGAGGCGCTCGGCGTCCCGCACACCGAGGTCGAGCTGGTGCTGGTCAACGGCGAGTCGGTCGGTTTCGACAGGATCCTGCACGACGGCGATCGCGTGTCCGTCTATCCGAAGTTCGAAGCCTTCGATGTCGCGCCCTTGCTGCGCGTGCGCGATCGGCCGTTGCGCGAATCGCGTTTCGTCGCCGATGCGCACCTCGGTGGCCTCGCGCGGCTGTTGCGAATGGCGGGCTTCGACACGCTGTACGACAACGGTTTTCACGACGACGAGATCGAGTCGATCGCCGGGCGCGAGCAGCGCATCGTCCTGACCCGCGATCGCGAATTGCTGAAGCGCCGCACGATCACCCATGGCTGCTACGTGCGTGCGCTGAAGGCGCAGGAGCAGTTCGCCGAAATCGTCGGCCGGCTCGATCTTGCGCGCAGCGCACGTCCGTTCCGGCTGTGCCTGCACTGCAACGCGCCGCTGCAGCCGGTCGAGATGGCTCGGATCGTCGACCGATTGCCGCCGACGGTCCGGCTGCGTTACCGGCGCTTCAGCACCTGCGCCGTCTGCCGGCGGGTATTCTGGGAGGGCTCGCATTGGCAGCGGATGAACGCGCTGCTGCGCGCGACGCTCGGAACCGGAGGAGAGGATCGGATGGCCATTCCACACGCTGTATCGGGGCAGCGGATCGACGTCCGCCCGCTGGGCGACGATCTGCCGACTGCGCGGACCGTCGCGCTTTTCAAGTCGGCGCAGCTCGAAGCGATCCGGATGGTGCTGCCGGCAGGCAAGCCGGTGCCCGTTCACCAGGTACCCGGAGAGATCACGATCCAGTGCCTCGAGGGCAGGATCGAGCTCACGTTCGACGGCCGCCGCCAGGAATTGGCTGCCGGCGAAATGATGTTCCTGGCGGGAGGCGTCGCGCACGGACTGGTCGGGCTCGAAGATTCGTCGGCGCTGGTCACGATCGTGCTGGGCGATTAGTTCGCGGCCCGGCGCGAGGCAATCGGAGTGTGACCGCCCCTATTCCCAGTGGTGCGTATAGCTCAGGCCGACGAAGGTTACGCGCTGCTTCTGCAGGCGGGTCACCGTGGTGTTGTCGCTGAACAGGAACGGCGTGCCGTCGATGCCGTAGGTCCAGTCGTTGAATCGCGCCCGATGGTGGATCAGGTCGAGCCGCAGCGACGACGTCTTCGAGAGCGTGTAGCGGCCGAACAGCCGGAACTCGGTGGTGCGGAAGACGATGTCGGGCAGGCCGCCGCTGGCCTGCAGCAAGGCCGCGCTGCCGGGGCTGGCGGTCGGATCGAGCGTTTGCGCGTAGACGTTCCGGTCGTCGAAGTACGACACGCTGCCGCCGACCTGGAGCTTGCCGGTCGGCTTGCCTGCAAGGCCGAATCCGATGGCCGTATTGTCGTTGTCGAAGGCCATGATGTAACCGGCCGGTCGCATCTGGTCGAGTGTCTGGCTGCCGCGCGACAGGTAGCCGTTCAAGGTCCAGTTCGTCGACAGCACGTAGTCGAGGTCGACGCTATACAAACGCATGTCGGTGCGCTGGAGTCCCTGCACGCTGGGCGCCGTGAACCGGTCGCGACCGAAATCGGCGTTGAACTGCAAGGCGAGATCGTCGGTCGGTTGCCAGACCGCGTGCAGCCGCAGCTTGTCGCGATCGCGATCGGCCAGCGTCGGCATGAACGTCGCCGTGCTGGTGATCGCCTCTCCGGGGTCGCGGAAAGGCTCGACTCCGATGCCGCCGCTGACCGGCCTGAGCCAGCCTGAGCCGTCGCGTTTGCTGGTGACGAAGCTGATCGCTCCGCTGAAGCTCTCGGTCATGCGGCGGCGCAGTTCGAGGCGCCAACCCAGTTCGTCTGTCTTCTGCCTGAGCGCGCTGATGCCGTAGGCCGCGCTGCTCGCAGTGAACGTGCCCCGGTCGATCTCTTCGTAGTCGAGGCCCAGCGTCCCGCGCCAGGCGCTGGTGAACTGATAGCTTGCCCGCAGCTTGGCGCGCGTCTTCTTGTAGTCGCGCTGGCGGTTCGTGTAGCTGATGTCGGTGCTCGTGCCTGGCTCGCCGATGACGTTGTACAACGCCAGCGGGGTCCGGTCGTCGCGGTCGTCGCGACGATAGTCCGCGCTGAGGGTCAGCTTCGGGATCGGGCGCGACGAAATCCCGATCTGTGCGAGCCGAGTGTCGACCCTGCTGTCGAGGCTCTCGATGCCGGCAGGTCCCGCGAAGCCGGAGCCGGCGAATCCCTGGTCCTGCGTCGCGCGGGCGGCACCGAGCTTGAAGGTGGCGCGCGTGCTTCGGCTGAAGGCGTAGACGCCGGCCAGGTCCGCATGGTGCGCCTGGTTGTCCGGCGGCAGTGCGAGCGGCTGTCCGAGGATCGGCTGCAAGCCGGTATTGAGCGGTTGCAGCACGCCGGGATTGTTGTTCAGCCTGTCGGGGACGCCGGGCGTGAGCGCCCCGATCGAGTTGTTGAAGAACGACCCGTAGTAGCCGCCACTCAGGCGAAGCTTCTCGCCTGCGTAGCTGATCCGCGCCTCGAGCTGGCTGTGATTCGAGTCGATCGGCTCGGGCAGCATCAGCACCGCCCAGCCCGGATTCGCGCCGGTGGTCGGTGCGCATCCGGGCGCCACCGGCGACGGGCAGCTGAAGCCCCTTCCGTAGAGCCGCGAGCCGTCCCTGTTTTCCGTCTTCAGGCTGGCCTTGAATTCGACCGAAGGCGACAGCCACTTCGAAAAACCGAACCCGAGGCCCTGGCGCTTGGTCTTCGGGTCGAAGTCCAGGCCGCTGCCTGCGCCGCCAGGCAGGTGGACGACCTGCGGAGTCGACGTGCCGGCCCCGATCAATCCGGTGTCGATCGAGTACGGTTCCCGCCGCACCAGCTCGCTGAAGTCGGCGGCGAATCTCCAGTTGCCCTGCCGCTTCCACAGGAAGTGCAGCTCGCGGTTCTCGCCGAGCACGTCGATGCCCTGGAAGGTCGCGAGCGTACCGGTGGTGTCGTTGCGTCGGTAATAGTCGAAGTCGAGCAGCCCGTAGCCGCGATCGGGCTTCAGGCCGTTGTACTGGCCGAAGATCGACCGGTCGCTGCTGTCGCCGCTGACTACGCCGGCGCCGACGGTGACCGAGCTTTCGGCGACGACTTCGTCATCTTCCGCATGCGCTGCGCCGAGCGCCGCGAGCAGCGCCAGTGCCAGGGCCTTCGGCCCGGCCGCGGGTTGCCGATCGATCGTCTTCATGTCGTCGCTCCGATGTTCAGCGAAACAGGAACCCTGGCGTCGGGTTGGTCGGCGACGGGTTGTTCGAGCCGTGAACCTGCGTATGGCAGTTCAGGCAGCTGCGGCCTTGCCAGATGTTGACGACGTTCTTGCCGCCGCTCGTCGCAGTCACATGCGGTCCGATGCCGCCGCCGACCGGGCTGAATACGCCCGGCTGCCCGGCGAGCGCGCCGACATTGCCGGCCTCGTGCGGCGTATGGCACTGGTGGCACAGCATCGGTGGCCGCGAGACGAGCATCGCCGCGACCGTGCTGCCGTGCGGGTTGTGGCAGATCGCGCAGTCCTCGACGACCGGGTCGTGAGGATGTACGAACGGGCCACGCTTCTCGGCGTGGCAGGTGAAGCAGGTGTCGTTGGTGCTGTCGCGATCGACCAGGCGCGGGCCGAAGGAGCCGTGCACGTTATGGCAATCCGAGCAGGTCATCTTGCCTTCGGGGATCGGGTGGCGCGACACGCGCCTGACCTGCACTCGCTGTTCCTTGTGGCAGGCGTAGCAGAGGCCGGCCTGCTCGGACTTGGCCAGCGCGATGTCCTCGTTCGTATGGATCCGGTGACACGACGAGCAGGCGACGTCGGCAGACGAATGCGGGCTGCCCGGCCACAATGCGCGCCTCGCATCCTTGTCGTGGCACGTCAGGCAAGCCTCGCTGCGCTCGGCCGCCAGCGAGCCCCCCTTTCGGCTGAAGACCGTGTCCGGAGGCGGGCGCTTGCCGCCACGGCGCTTCAGGTGGGCTTCGCTCGGACCGTGACAGGTCACGCAGCTCGGCGTGCGCGCGTCGGCGCCGACCGCGTGCGCGCTGCGGCTCATGTCGGGCAGGTCTTCCTCGTCGTGGCAGTCGACGCAGCGCCTGGACGCCTCCGCGTCGCTCGCGGCCGACGCAGTGCCCATCAGCCCGAAAAGGCACCACGCCGCGATGGCCAGTGCTGTCGTCATCCGCATGCGAAACCCCCGGGAGCGAAAAAATGGGGGGCCGGCGAGGCGCCCCCTTTCGCCGTGCGTGGCAAGCCGCTTCCTGCGTGGCGATGCCTACCTTTGTCCGTGGACCGCGTCCACGGGCTTGATGCCGCCGCTCGAATGGCAGTCCGCGCAGATCTCGATCGTGTTCCAGCTCTCCACCTGCGTCAGATTTCCGAAGCCCGCGCCGCCGAAGCTCGCAACGTGTCCGATCGCCTTGCCCGAGTCGTGGCAGGCCGTGCACGTGGCCGCCTTCGGCGTGATGACGAGCCAGGATTTCGGGTCGGCGCGGTTGCCGCTCGTTCCGTCGGCCGGATCGTTCAGCTTGGACACCACCGCGCCGATCGGACCACGGTCGACCTTGTACGAGTTGTCGACGTGGCAGGCGTTGCAGTTGACGCCGATCATTCCCGGCCAGTGGACCTCGGCGGCGAAGTTCACTGCGTTCGGACCGCCGTTGAGCGCGTCGGTCAGCAGCGTTCCGGCCGGCACCGGCGTCAGGTTGTCGAGCCGGTAGCCGGGGGTCAGCTGAACGCCGGTCAGGTCGAACTCGGCGACGACCCGGTTGCCGTGCGTGAACGGGAACCGTGCGGTCGGCGGGTTCGTGCCCGGCTCGCGCGTGCCGTTGCCGTGGATTCCATGGATCATCCGCTTGAACTGGTACGACTCGTTCAGCGCAAGGCCGTTGGTCATCACGGTCGACGAGACGCGTCCCGGGTCGTGGCAGACGACACAGGCCTCGACGATGTTGCGCGCGCCGCCGTGGAACGCATTGGCCAGCGTGTTCGAACCGGACGTCGTACCGAGCGCACCATGGCAGACGTTGCATTTCTCGGTGGCGACGATCTTGCGCCGTGGATTCAGCGGCCCGCTGATCGCGAACTCCTGGAACGTGTTCTGCACGACCGTGTTGATCAGCGTCAGCGGGGTCGCCTCGGGCCGCGGATCGGTGGCCCATTTCACCTCGAGCAGCGGCTCCTTGACCTGGCCGATCGTCACGACGCGCGCAGTGCCGGCGGCGACCGCGAATTCGGAGTCGGGCGGAATCGCGATGTCGACCGTGTAGTGGTCGTTGCCGTCGTTGACGCCGTTGTGCGCCCAGGCGAAGACGTTGTTGCCTCCGTTGTTGTACGCGGTGAACTCGGTCACGCCGGTCGGCTGTCCGACGAGGTTCTGGTACGCGACGCGCAGTTGCAGGTTGCCGAACCTCGTGTTCGCGCCGCACGGGCGCTCGGCCGGACCGGTGCAATCGGGCGTCACCAGGTCGTAGGCGGCGTCCCCGTTGGTCGGATCGGACAGGAAGTACTTGACCCTGACCGATCTCGCCGCGCTGTCGTACGCGGCACTTTCTATGTTCATCTTGTACCGGGCGCCGTTCTCCTCGTTCTGGTTCCAGTGGACCCGCTCGGGCGCGATCGCCGAACCGGGCCGGTGACAGTTCTGGCACTGCGCGTTGGACAGGTCCTTCGCCTGGATCCCGTCGGCGGTGAGCGCCGGATCCGTGACGAGCTCCTGGGCGAACGCCAGATGGCGCGTGTCCCAGTCCGAGCCGGGGAGGTTCGCGTGGCAGGTCAGGCACGCTTCCTTGCTCGACCGTGTCTTCCAGTTGTCGCCCTGCGGCGTCAGCGGGTTGTCGCCCGAGTGGCACTTCGAGCAATTGCGCAGGTCCTGCGGAAAACCGATCTCGGAGAAGTCGAACTCGGTGTCGTTGAAACCCCAGATCCTGTACAGCTCGCCGCCGAGGCCGGCGTCGAATCTGCTTTTCAGCAGCCGGCCGGCGTGGATCTTGTGGACCATCGTCATCAGCGTGACCGGATGGCCACTATTGGCGTCGGTGGTTCCGGGGTTGTGGCACATCACGCAGAACTGCGTGTCGACGCGGCCGCCGCCGTGCAAGGACAGCTTGTCGTGACAGCCGTTGCACGAAGACGAATCGACCATCTTGCGCGTCTGCGCCGGATCGGTGACAGGCACCGAATGGCCGTTTCCGTCGATCGTGAAGTCGAAGCCGGGATTCACGAGAATCCGTTCGCCAGCCGCGTTCAGGTAGCTCAACTGGATCGCGATGCGATGCGTGCGATCCGGTTCGAACACGACGCCCTGGGTCTTCGTCGGGTCGGTGATGTCCGTCGTGAACGTGTAGGTGTAGTACCCGTCTTCGTTGAAGACGAGCGTCGCCGCGGTCTTCGGGTCCGACGTCGCCTGCTTCGCGCTGGCCAGCGCGGGCGTTCCGCCGGGGCCGGAGCCGGGCGCCCCGGCGGCCGGGGTTTCGATGCGATAGACGTAGTTGACCCACTGGTCGATTTCGCCGTTCTGTCCCGGCACGAGCTTCGCGATCACGAAGCTCACGTTGGCCAGCTCCAGCGTCGGGAGCACGGCGCCGTCGGAAAACACGGTGAAGTTCACGCTAGGCGGGCCGGCGACGACGACCGCCGGGACGCCGGCGTTCTGCAATACCGTGAACGGGGCCGCTGAGTTCGCCGACGTGTCGTTCGCCGGGTCGCGTGCCGCCGCGGCAATCGCGTCCTTGACGTTCGCGCCCGTGTCCGGCGGTGCCGGGGGACCGCCATCGCCTCCGCCTCCGCCACAGGCGGCAACCGTGAGAGCCAGCAGGAATGCCGTCCCCAGGTGAACGATGGCGTTCAGCATCTCGACTCTCCCCACGGGACGACGCCCGTTCCATGTCCGAACTGGTACTTCGCGTTTCCGGAATGGCTTCTTCTTGTTTATTGCGCCCGGTTCAATCCCAGCTTCGCCGCTTCATCGGCCGTCGCAGCCGCGGCAGGTTTGCGGGGAATGTTCAGCTTTGCCCGCAACTCGACCGGCCCGTCTCCTTCGGGTTCGTTGTGAGCAATGCCGTAATGGCATTCGATGCAGGTCCAGCCTTCGTTCCTGGCCTTCGTATGTCTCGTCCACGCCCTGGCCGACTGCAGTTCCTCGCTGAACTTCTCGGCGACGTGGCAGTTGCGGCACTCGAGCGAATCGGTCTCGAGCATCCGCTGCCAGACGCGCGCGGCGAGCGCAGGACGGTGCTGCTCGAACTTCTCCTTCGTGTCGATCTTGCCGACGAGGTGGTGCCACACCTCCATCGACGCCTGGGCCTTGCGCAGCAGCAGCGGTCCGACTTCGCGCGGGACGTGACAATCGGTACAGATCGCGCGCACGCCGCTGTGGTTGGTGTCGTGGATCGTGCCCAGGTATTCGGCGTAGACGTTGTCCTTCATCTCGTGGCAGCCGATGCAGAACGACTCGGTGCTCGTCCATGCGAGTCCCGCGGCGCCACCGATGGTCAGCACCGCACCGACCAGCACGCCGACGAGGCCGAGCCCGAGCACGGCCATCCAGCGGCCCCTGGATTTATCGGAGCGCTGTTCCATGACCACCCCGGTCCGGATGGTTCGCGTGGAATGGAGGCCGCGAGCGGATCAGCGTGACAGGATCCAGCCGATCAGGTTCCTGATCTCGTCGTCGCTGGCCCTGAGAATCTCGTGCTCTTCCTTTTCGCCGTCGACTTCGACCATCGGCCCGGTCGTCAGATGCGTGTACAGCTTGTCGACCGCGTCTGCCTTGCCCTTGTATTTTTCGGCGACGTCCTGATAGGCGGGGCCGTCCTTTTTCTTGTCGACCGAATGGCACTTCGTGCACTTGGCTTTCTTGGCCAGCGCCTGCGCCGCTTCTTCATTGACCTGTGCGTGCGCGTTGCCCGAGAGGAGAATGAGGACCGCGGCGGTCGCCGTCATTAATTGCCTGAACATTTCGAGCCCCTCCGGTCGTGGAAATGTCTGTCGCATATCCACTTCGAATTCATGGTGGGCCGGGGTCTCATGGAGCGTCAAGGCGACGGACCGGAGAAAACGGCGCGTTCGGCCCGATCGGGCCATTAATCGAAAACTTTATTGATGGCCGTCAAATCCTGAAAGACCTTGAAAGGCGATTGCTCGACACGCGATCTCGAGAAACAGGTTCGGAGAACCGTTGTTGGTGCGGACCGAATCGATGCGGCCGCTTCCGAAGCTTCATCGAGCGCAGGCGTCGCTTCGGCTACCGTCGTGGCCGCCGTGCCGCACGCGAGGCGTGAACCGGGGTGGATCGTCGGGAAACGATTTTCCGGACCGAAAAGAACTGTCCAGATATCGGACATATGCGGAGTCGAAGGGCCCGATGTCCGAATGTCGAACATTCGAGCGCTGGTTCGTGTCCGAAATGCGGACGGCCGGGCTTGCCCGAACGGGCAGCGTGGATCCCGATACCCTATCGGATCAATGAGTTGCCGCCCACGTCCGGAAGCGGGCCGGCCTGGCACAAAGCCTGCAAGGAGTCGGAAGTCGTCTCGCAGCCTGCGGGACCCGATCGTCGAGGAGACATTGAAGTGAAACCCAAGTCGCTGATGAAGCGGGCAGGCGCGCTGGTGCTGCCGCTGATCGCCGGAGCGTTGCTGTCGGGCGCCGCCGCCGCGAAGGACGTCAAGATCGCCCACATCTACTCGAAGACCGGGCCGCTCGAAGCCTACGGCAAGCAGACCGCTGTCGGGCTGATGATGGGCCTCGAGTACGCCACCGGCGGCACGATGACCGTCGAGGGCAACAAGATCGTCGTCATCGAGAAGGACGACCAGGGCAAGCCCGACGTCGGCAAGTCGCTGCTGCAGGCCGCCTACGGCGAC